>CACYCQ010000160.1:0-14258 GCA_902772995.1 uncultured Eubacteriales bacterium | reverse complement strand
TTGGCCACGTCCGCCGAGAGCACCTGATAGGAGCTGTTGGTGGGCAGGTAAGTGATCTTCTTCTGTGATTCCAGGATCTTTACGCGCTTGGACAGCGCTGGGGAAAACCGCACCATGTCCACCGCCACGTCAAATACGATCTTCGCCTGATTGCGGTCGGCAGCACAGCCATACACCTCGGCGCGCTCTTCCCCATCCCCACACAAAAGAAGCAGGGCTACAGCGGCGGCCAGCTCGCTTTTGCCTTGCTTCTTGGGAATCTCGATGTAGGCAGTATTGAACTGCCGGTAGCCGTTGGGCTTCAATATGCCGAACAGATCGCGGATGATCTGCTCCTGCCAGTCGATCAGCTCAAAGCGCTGGCCGGCCCAGGTGCCTTTTGTATGGCAGAGGGATTCTATAAACATGACGGCGAAGTCGGCGGCATCCTTTTCATACCGACTATCCTTCGCCATGAACCGCGTCGGTCTATACTTTTTCAACTTTCGCATCGGCATGGGCATCATCACCTCCCGCTGACAAAAAAATAGCCGCTGCCGAAATCGGTACGACTTCCTTGATGTGCGAATATTTTGAAAAATACAGTGCATCCTCTTGACGAGAGTGCTCCTTATCGCATATAATGATGGTGGCAGAGGGGCGTCATCCTCTCGGTGTGGCTGACACCTAAAATCCGAACAGATGCAGAACTTGTGTGTCTGCGGTTGGCGGGCAACGATAAAACCCGTGTTGATGTAGGACGTATGGGCCTACGGATGGCGGACATCGATAAAATCAGTCATTAAGGGAGACGAGTGACGCTGCGGCATCACAGTCTCCCTTCAAATTTTTACACGAGGATAAGGCGAAAACAAAGAAAGAAGCTCTGGCCATCGTATTTGCAGCTGCAGACGCTTACCATAAAACCTGATTGATCACAGTCTGCTTTTCCTTTGCATGGACAAGCATAAGCGGACATATTGTGTCGAAGTGACATTTGACAGAAGTAACTTCCAGCACCTTACCGGGCTGGAAACTGATCCGTCAATCATAACTCCTTCACACTTTTTCCAGCTCTGTCTTGATCGCCGCTTAAAGGAATCAGATTTTGAATTCGCAGAAAACGGTACGGCAGACTGGAAGCTGGAAGTCCTGCCGAGAGTCTTCCAGAAGAACCTGTCCGCCAATATGCTTGGAATGTATAACCATTCCCAGCCTGTCCTATCCACGGAACGTATCGCAGGGAGCGTTTCTGTGTGCATGGGTTTTGTGCGCGATGGCGGCGTAGGCCGGTATATTCCCAACACGGTTCTTAAAGGTGACATCCGCAATCTTGTATACGTTCCGGATCGCATTATTGTTACTTACCGAAAAATATCTAAAGAAGACAAATACTCGGAAATCGTATACGCAGCGAAGAAGCTGGACTGGACCACCATCAAGCTGCCTGAAGATTATCCTTATCTGCCACTTCCATCGAACACAAAACCATCAAACTGATCAATTATGCCCACAACCGGTATTGGTGTGGGCATTTTTACATGCCTATACGGCAACGCAACAATCATTCCATGCATTGACTCCCATACCTGCCGTCTACCGCGGTCTGAGCAGATGGACGATTTTTTTCGTTCTGAAGAATGTTTACTACGACCAACCAAGCCTTCCGGCTCCGTGGTCTGCTGCGCTTTTTCCTTACAGCCGCTCGATCTGGCAGGTCATCCCGTCCACATCCACGATGCGGCAGGTGCGTCCGCGCCATTCAATTTCTCGGATGCGGACTCCGGTGTAGGCGTTGCTGCGCTGCCGGTCAGAAAGGATCGTGCCGTGTGCCTGCATCCAGTCTGCGAGGCGTCCCATCAGGCGAGACTCGCGTTCCATCTTGTCTGCGTGGTTCATCCCGGTACCTCCCTCTGCTCAGTGCACCATCGCCCAGGCAATGGCGTGTCCGTCATCCTCGAACTCGACCTCGCTGACCACCCGCAGCCCTATGGTCCCCTCGCAGGTGTGGTCGTCGGTCAGGAATTCGCAGGTCGCTCCGAAGTAGCTGGGCTTGTTCATGCCGTTGTAGTAGTAGCCCGCGATGATGACCTTGTCACCAAAGGTCCGGAGCTTGCTCCAGCGGCATTCGAGGTCTTCCGGGGTCGTGGGGTTCGGCAGCCTGTAGGTCTTCATTCCTTCGTTGATCGTCATGATGTTTTCAGAATGTGCCAGTGGTTGCCTGTCGCATAGAGACTGGACAGGGCAGACCCTGAAGTGCTGTGACAAACCAAATAAAAAGCATGCCAGCCAATCTGTTCATGAAGACACCAAATAAAACGATCCTGGCCAGCGGTGCCGCGTAAGACAGCAGCTTTTTTTCTCCTACAGAACGGCAAAGATTGCAAACAGTAAAAGTGCTATTTCTTTCCATTTGGTATTTTTATAAGGTTTTGACCCCTTTCAGACTCAAATAATTTGCAATCTGACACACTGAACGTCGCACATCCCGAAGAATCGAAGCCGCTGCAGTTTCGCAGGTCAGTCTCCGGGGCTTACTTGCGGGTGATTTCCCCAACCAAAAACGCATCCATGAAGATCCTCATCTTTCATGGATGCGCTTTTTCACTTTTCTTCAGGCTGCGCTGCCGGGAGGGTGAAACGGTTCCTCCCTGACCGGGGGGGATTCGCCTCCCTGTGCAGGGCAACTTTCTCTCAGAAACGGGAAGCCAGGGACCGCGCCGCCGTCATCTGGTCTCCTCCTGGAGCTCTGGTTCTTTTCCTTCCTCCGGTGTCTCAGGGAAGCAGCTCTTTTCAATGAGGTCCAGCACTTGCTCCCGTCCCGTTCCGTCCTCGGAGGAGAAGGCGACCACCTGCCAGGGCTGCACCAGCAGTGCGCGGCAAATGGGCGCCAGGTATTTGAGCCGGGCACCTCTTGACACCTTGTCCGCCTTTGTCGCCACCACGGTAAAGGGGATTCCCGCCTGACGGAGGAAGGCATTCATCTCCCTGTCCTCCTGGGTGGGTTCATGCCGGATATCCACCAGATGGAAGACCTGGCAAAGGTGCTCCGTCCTGTCAAAATACCCCTGCATCATCTGCCCCCAGCTGAGCTTTTCCGCCTTGCTGACCTTGGCATATCCGTAGCCCGGAAGGTCCACCAGATTGAGTTCATCATTGATCCGGAAGATATTGATGAGCCGCGTCCTGCCCGGCTCGGAGCTGGTGCGGGCCAGCTTGCGCCGTCCGGTGAGCCGGTTGATCATGGAGGACTTTCCCACATTGCTCCGTCCTGCAAAAACCACCTCCGGCAGACCCATGCCCTCATAGGGGCCGTAATCCCGCATGGAAGTAATGAAGTCCGCTCGTTTTATGATCATGTCCGTTCTCCTCAGGCCAGGGTGTTTCCCGGAACTTCCAGACTTCCCGCGGGAAGCTCCTCCACCGGCAGCGGCTCTTCTCCCGGCATGCGCTCCAGCGCGACGCGGAGCACCTCATGAACATCCTCCACCGGAATCACGCGGATCGCACTGCGGACGTTCTTGGGGATCTTTTCGAGATCCTTGCGGTTCTCGCCGGGAATCACCACCGTGTCAATGCCTGCCCGGCGGGCTGCCAGCATCTTCTCCTTCAATCCCCCGATGGGCAGCACCCGCCCCCTCAGGGTCACCTCTCCGGTCATGGCCACGTTCTGCCGCACAGGGATGCCCGTCAGGGCCGACACCAGCGCGGTGGTCATGGTCACGCCCGCGCTGGGCCCGTCCTTGGGAACCGCGCCCTCGGGCACATGGATGTGAACATCCATTTCCTTGCTGAATTTCTCGTCGATGCCCAGCTCCGCCGCATGGGCACGGACCCAGGTGCGGGCGGCATGGGCGCTCTCCTTCATGACGTCGCCCAGGCTGCCGGTCAGCTCCAGATTGCCGCTGCCGGTCATCACCGAGGTTTCAATCTGCAGGGTATCTCCGCCTGCAGCCGTCCAGGCCAGGCCGTTGACCACACCCACCTCCGGCTTCTTGCCGGCGGTCTCATAATGGAACCGGGCGGGCCCCAGGTCCTCCACCATCTTCTTTTCACCCACCGTGACCTTTTCCGCCCCGGTATCCACCATCTCCACGGCAGACTTGCGGACCACCTTGCCGATGGTCCTCTGCAGGTTGCGGACGCCGGCCTCCAGGGTGTAATCGCGGATCAGCCGCCGCAGCACGCGGGTATTCATCTCCACGCTCTTTTCCGGCAGCCCGTGCTCCGCGATCTGTCTGGGCAGCAGGTGCTCCCTGGCGATCTGGACCTTTTCATCCTCGGTGTACCCGCTGATCTCGATCACCTCCATGCGGTCCAGCAGGGGCCGCGGGATGGTGTCCGCCGTATTGGCCGTGGTGATAAACATCACGTTGGACAGATCAAAGGGAACCTCCAGATAGTGGTCCCGGAAGGCATTGTTCTGGGCATCGTCCAGGACCTCCAGCATGGCGCTGGCCGGATCGCCCCGCACGTCGGCGCCCATCTTGTCGATTTCGTCAAAAAGGAACACGGGATTCATGGTGCCGGCCTGGCGGATGGAGGACATGATCCGTCCCGGGATGGCGCCGATATAGGTCCGGCGGTGGCCCCTGATCTCCGCCTCATCCCGCACGCCGCCCAGGGACATCTGGACAAACTTGCGTCCCAGCGCCCGGGCAATGGATTTGGCCACGGAGGTCTTGCCCACACCCGGCGGGCCCACAAAGCAGAGGATGGGCCCCTTCATGTTCTTCTTGATCTTGAGCACCGCCAGGTACTCGATGACCCGCTCCTTGACCTCATCCAGCCCGCAGTGATCCTCCGCAAGGATCTGCCGCGCCCGGTTGAGGTCCAGATCGTCCTCGGTCATCTTCCCCCAGGGGAGGTCCAGCAGCCATTCGATATAGGTCCTGCTGACGTTCGCCTCGGGACTGCTGGCCTGCATGTGGCGCAGGCGCTTGAGCTCCCTGCCGGCCTTCTCGGCGGCCTCCTCGTTGAGAGGGGTGGACTCCATGCGTTTCTGCAGCTCATCCACCTCGGAGGCGTCATTGTCCCCCAGCTCGATCTGGATCGCCTTCATCTGCTCCCGCAGGTAGTATTCCTTCTGATTGCGGTCCACCTGGCTTCGCAGCCGCTTCTGGACCTCCTTCTCGATCCCCGCCATGTTGGTTTCCCGGATCACCTTGCGGCTGACCAGTTCCAGCCGGCGGATATCATCGAACTGCTCCAGCACCTCCTGCTTGTCCTCCATCCGGCTGAGGACGGAGGATGCGATCCCGTCGGCCAGCTGACCGGGATCCTCAATGGCCATGATCATCTTGACGTTCTCACGGCCGATCCTGCCGCTGGTCTGGCTGAATTCCTCAAAAAACTGCTTGGCGGCCTTGATCAGCGCATCCGTCTCCGGGGTGATCACGGTCCCCTTGTCGCTGACCGTTTCCACGATTCCCAGCAGGAACGGCTCTTCCTGCTCAAGGGAAATGAGGCGTCCCCTCTGGCGTCCCTCCACCATGATCCGGCTGCTTCGTCCGGGCATGTGCACAATCTGCTTGACCGTGGAGATGGTGCCCACGACATACATGTCCTCCTGCTTGGGGTCCACCAGGTCCTTGTCCTTCTGGGCCACCAGAAAAATCTGCCGGTCCGACTTCATGGCCTCTTCCAGCGCCTGGGCCGACTTGTTGCGGGCAACATCAAAATGAAGCACAGTCGACGGGAAAACCGTCATGCCCCTGAGGGCCAGTACCGGCATGAGGATTCTTCCCGTCTCCTGACTGGTCTCTGCCATGTTTCATCCTCCTTCCTGAAAAGGGAAAACGGCGCGGACAAGCCGCGCCGGAATTTATGATACCGAGGACTGCTCCGCGATGGCCTTGGGAGCTTCCCTACGGGCATGCACCTGCTGACCCTGGGGCAGACGCCGCTTGGTCTCGTCCACCACCATCTGCGGCTGGGCGTCGTTCTCGATGACGTCCTTGTCCACCACCACGCGGACCACCTCCGGGTGCTCCGGAAGGTTGAACATGGTTTCCATCAGGGCCTTCTCCAGAATCGCCCGCAGGCCGCGGGCGCCGCTCTTGCGGCCGATGGCCACCTTTGCCACCGCGCGCAGGGCATCCTCCGTGAACTCCAGCTCCGCACCGTCCATCTGAAGCAGGGACTTGTACTGGCGGACCAGAGCGTTCTTGGGCCCGGTCAGGATCTGCATCATGGCCGCCTCATCCAGGCCGTCCAGCGTGACGACCACGGGCAGGCGTCCCACAAACTCGGGGATCAGGCCGAAGCGCAGCAGATCCTCCGGACGCAGGTCCTTCAGGATCTCGCCCACCTGCCGCTTGTCGCGGCTCTTGACATCCGCACCGAAGCCCATCACACCGGCTCCCTGGCGCTTCATGATCACCTTCTCAATGCCGTCAAAGGCACCGCCGCAGATGAAGAGGATGTTGGTGGTATCGATCTGCAGGTATTCCTGCTGGGGATGCTTGCGTCCGCCCTGGGGCGGCACGTTGGCCACGGTGCCCTCCACGATCTTCAGCAGGGCCTGCTGCACGCCCTCGCCGCTGACATCCCGGGTAATGGAGGGATTGTCGCTCTTGCGGGAGATCTTGTCGATCTCATCGATGTAGATGATGCCCCTCTGTGCGGCCTGGATATCGTAGTCCGCCGCCTGAATCAGGCGCAGCAGGATGTTCTCCACATCCTCTCCCACGTATCCCGCCTCAGTGAGGCTGGTGGCATCGGCAATGGCAAAGGGCACATTGAGGATCTTCGCCAGGGTCTGGGCCAGATACGTCTTGCCGCAGCCGGTGGGACCCACCATCACGATGTTGGACTTCTGCAGCTCCACGTCGTCCCCGGCGGAATTGCGTCCCACGCGCTTGTAGTGATTGTAGACCGCAACGGAAAGCGCCTTCTTGGCATCCTCCTGGCCCACCACATACTCATCCAGCTGCTGCTTGATCTGGGAGGGCGTGGGAAGGTTCATGTCCTTGGGGGCCTTTGACGATCCCCTGTCCTCCGCAATGATCTCATTGCACAGGGAGACGCACTCGTTGCAGATATACACGCCGTTGCCTGCAATGATCCGCTTGACCTGATCAGCCGTCTTGTCACAGAAGGAGCATCGGGTCACCCGCCCGGTATAGCGGTTATTTCCATCTCTTGCCATTACTCCAGATTTCCTCCGGTTACCTTTGTGCTGGTAAATATACTGTCGATGATCCCGTATTCCAGCGCTTCCTCAGCGGTCATGAAATAGTCCCGCTCCACGTCACGGGCGATCCGGTCAAGGGGCTGTCCGGTCATTTCGCTCATCATCAGGTTCATCTTGTCCTTGGTGCGCTGCAGCCAGCGGGCATGAAGCTGCACATCCGTCACCTGGCCTCTGGCGCCGCCGCTGGGCTGGTGGATCATGACCTCGCTGTTGGGCAGCGCCATGCGCATGCCCTTTTCTCCGGCCATGAGCAGGAAGGCGCCCATGGAGGCGGCCATGCCCAGGCAGACCGTGCGAATCTTGGGACGGATATAGC
This sequence comes from uncultured Eubacteriales bacterium, assembly GCA_902772995.1. Classification (GTDB taxonomy): domain Bacteria; phylum Bacillota; class Clostridia; order Christensenellales; family Aristaeellaceae; genus Ventricola. Next base: position 6,768 of record CACYCQ010000160.1, on the reverse strand, counting down.
GCATGGTGTCATAGATCGCCATGCCGTCCGTCACACTGCCCCCGGGGCTGTTGATATACATACTGATCTCCGCTTCCGGGTCTTCCTTCTCCAGGAACAGCAGCTGGGCCACAATGCTGTTGGCCAGCTGTTCATCCACCTCTCCCCGAAGGAAGATCACCCGGTCCATCAGGAGGCGGGAATACACGTCGTATGCCCGCTCCATGGAACCGTTCCGCTCGATCACCGTGGGTTCAAAATACAGTTTTCTATCCATTCCGTCCTCAATCCGGGACTGCGCGGCCGCGGCCGTGCATCCCCGGTTATTTTATTCATCGGTATCGGTGTCGGAATCCTCTTCCGGCACCTCAATGGTGTTTTCCTTCATCAGGCGATCCGCAAGCATAAAGCGCGCGGCAATATAATCGGGGTTCCCCATGGTCCTGCTCATGCGCTTTTTCGCGTCCTCCAGGGTCTCATTGGGCTCTTTGAAATTTGCCTCCACAAAGGCATCGGCGGCTGCGCCGCCTTCTTCGATGCCAAAGGAGCTGCGCATGGCATTCTCCAGCGCCTCCGTGACGATCTCTCTGCGGCACTCCTCGCGGATGTCATTCTCCATGTCCTCCCTGGACAAGCCGTACATGCCCAGATAGGTGTTCAGATCCATTCCATAGTTCTTGAGCTGCTTCTCCTGATCCTTGACGCGACTTTCGACCATGCCCGAAAGCAGTGCCTCCGGAATGTCCACCTCATTTTCAGAAGCCAGAATCTCAGCCATGGCCGAGAGGACCAGCATGCGGTTCTGATCCGTCACCTTCTTCTCCAGATCCCTGCGGATATTCTCGCGGTATTCCTCGACGGTGTCAAATTCGCTGATGTCCTGCACAAAATCGTCATTCAGCTCGGGAAGCTTTTCCTCCTTGATGCCCAGGAGCTTGACATGGAACACGGCATCCTTCCCGGCCAGATCCTTGGAGGCGTAGTCTTCCGGGAAGGTCACATTCAGATCGCGCTCTTCGCCGATTTCCATGCCCACCATCTGCTCTTCGAAACCGGAGATGAAGGAATGGGAGCCGATCACCAGTTCCTGCGCCTCGGCGGTCCCGCCATCAAAGGCCACCCCGTCCACGGTGCCTGCATAGTCAAGCTCAGCGGTATCTCCGTTTTTGAGGGCACGGCCGGTCACCTCATCAATGGTCCTCTGCTTTCTGCGGTCCGCATCAATGCGGGACTGGATCATCTCCTCGGTCACACTCTGCAGAGGCGCCTTCACCTTGATGCCCGTAAAGCTCTCCGGCTGCAGCTCCACCTCAGGGAACACCTCAGCCACCACAGAGAAGACGATGTCCTTCCCCTCCTCGTATTTGGGGAACTCCTCCATCGTCATGCTGAACACTGTGAGACCGTCGATCTGGTCCTCCCTGACGGCGGTATCCATCATCTGCTCCAGGGATTCCGTCTCAATGGCCTGCTTACCGTAGTAGTTCTCAACCAGCCTGCGGGGAGCCTTGCCGGGGCGGAATCCCGGAATACGGGCCCTGCGGCGAAGGTTGCTGATCACCTTTTCGCGGGCCTCGACGAATTTTTCATGGGGTACAGTATACGTCAGCACCACAGTCGACTGTGAAAGCTTCTCTTTGGTAACGCTCATTGGGTTTTTCCTCCTAAATCCTCGTGTGACATGCATAGCGCACGTGATTATATCATCCGACTTCACGCCTTGCAACAAGGCGTTTTAAAATACGCGGAATCCCGCTTCCTTCAGGCTGGAAATCACACGCAGGGCATGCTCCCTGTCCTGCGTTTCCATGGTGATCTCCAGAATGGCATCCCGGATATCCAGATCCACATCGGTGCGGTCATGGTGCACCGCCATCACATTGGCCCCGGCGCTGCCGATAATTCTGGAGACAATCTCCAGCTGCCCGGGCCTGTCCGGCATCTGGATGCGCAGTTTGGACACCCGCCCCGCGCGCAGCAGACCCTTTTCGATGATCCGGGAGATCATGGTCACATCGATGTTGCCGCCGGAGATCACGCACACCACCTTGCCGCTCATCTCCAGCTTGTGGTTCAGGACCGCGGCCACAGGCGCCGCTCCGGCTCCCTCGGCCACCATTTTCCCCTTCTCCATGAGGAACAGGATCGCCTGGGCGATTTCGTCGTCGTCAACGGTCACCACCCCGTCCAGATACTTCCTGCAGACCTCGAAGGTCAGGTCTCCCGGGCGGCGCACCGCAATGCCGTCGGCAATGGTCTTTGCACTCTCCAGGGCCACCACGTGCCCGGCATCCAGACTGGCTTTCATGCAGGGGGCGCCGGTGGACTGCACGCCCACCACGCGGACATCGGGATGGAGCATCTTCACCGCTGCCGCGATGCCCGCCGCCAGTCCGCCTCCGCCAACGGGCACCACCACGGTGGTGGCGTCCGGAAGGTCGTCCATGATCTCCAGGCCGATGGTCCCCTGGCCGGCGATGACCAGCGGATCATCAAAGGGATGAATGAAGACCGCCCCGGTCTCCTGCTGGATGCGCAGCGCCTCCTGGTAGGCCTCGTCATAGACATCCCCATGGAGGACCACCCTGGCTCCAAGCTCCCGGGTCGCCTTCACCTTGGACAGCGGGGCCCCTGTGGGCATCACAATGGTCGCGGGGACGCCGAAGGACCTGGCCGCCAGCGCCACGCCCTGGGCATGGTTTCCCGCGGAGGAGGCGATCACGCCATGGGCACGCTCCTCCTCTGACAGGGCGGAAATGCGGATATAGCTGCCGCGGACCTTGAAGGAACCCGTGGTCTGCAGATCCTCCGTTTTGAGATAGACGGTGGCGTTTTCCTGTGAGAGCGCCCGGAATTCCACCAGTCCCGTGCGCTGGGCCACTCCCTTGAGGCGCTCGCGCGCCTCGAGGATCATCCCGAGATTGATATTCTCCATCTGTTTTATCCTTCCAGACCTCTGGCCTGGCGGTCCATATCCTCCACGACGATGTCATAGATCTCGCCCAGGCTGGCGCAGTACTCCAGAACCTTCCAGGGTTCATTGGTGTGAAAATGAATCTTGATCATCTCATCATCGCCCACAGCCAGCAGGCAGTCCCCGTCGAAGTTGTCCACGAAATAGTCGTAGATCTCGTCCTCGTCCAGGCCCTCGCCGTCAATGAGGAGCTGCGTGTCATATCTGTATTCAAGCATGGTTCGTTCTTTCCCTTCTCATGATCTCATATATCATTATGCCTGCCGCCACCGCGGCATTCAGGGACTCCGCGCCGCCGGGCATGGGCAGCCTCAGGTGATGGGTGCACGCGCCGCTCACCTCCGGGCTGATTCCGTTGCCCTCACTGCCGATCACCAGCACCGTGGCGCCCCCGGGCAGTCCTTCATAAAAATCCTCTCCGCCCAGTTCACTGGCCACCACGGCCATCCCCCTGCGGGCGCAGTCCTCCAGCACGGGAGCCAGTTCCGGGCAGCGTTTCATCCTCAGGCGGAACACGGAACCCTTGGTGGCCGAAAGCGCCTTGGGACCGAACGGGTCCGCCGTTCCCGCACCCAGCAGCGCCCCGGCAAAGCCCGCTGCGTCCGCCGTCCTCAGGATGGTCCCCAGGTTCCCGGGATCCTGCACCCCGTCAAGGGCCACCAGCAGCCGTCCCTCCGGGAAACGGGACATTTCCGGAAGCGGGCACACGCATGCGATGCCCTGCGGCGTCCGCGTTGTGCACAGACTCTCCATGACCGCGTCGCTGACCAGGACGGGGGCGACTCCGGCCCGCTGTCCCAGCTCCTGCCCCTGCCGGGCCTGGGCACTGGTGCACAGGATTTCCCTGGCCCATCCGGCCTCCACGGCTTCCCGGCACATCCGGATTCCCTCGCACAGAAATTTTCCCTGTTCCCGTCTGCCGGAGGCATCCTGGAGCTTGCGGAGCTGTTTGATCTGCGGATTGTGCACACTGGATAGTTCCTTCATCTGAGCCTCCCGGGAAAATCTCGCGTCATTATATGCTACTGTTCCTTTTATTGCAAGGAAAAACCGTCGTTTTTCCCGGCTTTTGAGGGCCGGGTCAGTCTTCTTCCCGCCTCGCGGTCACTTTTGCGCGTCCGCAGGAGGTGTCCCCCTGCGGAGCCGCCTTCTCCGGGCGCCTCCCTTTCCCGCCATGTCCCAGGCGCATGAAAAAGCGCCTCTCCCGAAGAAGAGACGCTCCAGTGCCTGAGTTGTTCCCGAGTTACTGCGGACCGATGTATTCGGCATCGCTGAAGCCGAGAATCGGGTATGCGATACAGCTGAAGAAAAACAGGCACACGCCAAAGCCGGTTCCCTTGCCGAAGGCCTTCGCCATCTTGATGCACGGATAGATCATCACCAGCGGAAGGAAGATGCACAGCACCGTCATCAGGCCCACGCTGTCCCTGAGAGCGATCTTGCAGATGTCATACGTGCTCAGAATCGGGATCAGGCTGTGCCATCCGGGGACGCCCGCCTTGCTGAAGACCTTCCACATTCCGGCAAGCACAGCCACAACAATGGCAATGCACAAAGCCAGCACAATGGGATTGTCGGAAATGTTGACGCTGACCGTTTCTACTGAAGTTTCCATGTTTTCTGTTTCCTTTCTCTATATTCCATCAACCGCGGAGATTTCCGGGGCCGGGAATCCGGCGGGGGAGCCTCCGCAGAGAATGCCGCAGGGATAAACGGGTGCCATGGGTGAAACCGGTCAGGGCAGCAGGGGTCCCGGCCCTTTCACATGCTGCCGCCCGGCACGGGTGATCCGCCGAAGAAGCAGACTTCCAGGCGGTGTTCCGCGGGGCGGACGGTCATATGTGAATATACCGTTTTTGGGGCTGTCGAACCGATCGGAGTGCATTTTACTCACCTGCTCACGGGATTTCAAGAGTTTTTTGAAATATCGCGATGTAAATCTCCCAGAGTCCAAAGCAAAGGGCTTCCTCCGGATGCACAAAGACCGTCTGAGCCGGCCGCTCCGCCCCATCGGGGGGGTATTCTCCCTCCCTGCCCGGTTCCGGCAGGGGAGACCCGCTTCATCCCGTTTTCCTGACGGACGACCTGATGAGAAGCGCCGGGCACGGAGCCGTCCCGCTGCGCGGTGAGCATGTGCATTTCCTGCCCGTCTTCCCGCAGGGAAGTCCCGTTTCCCTCTGAACGAAAACGCGCCCGGGCCTGATGCCCGGGCGCCCTGGGTCCGCTTCATTCAAAACACTCATTCAGGGAGGGTTTCCCTCCCGATCTCCTCCGGATCCCTTTCCTGGTCAGCGGCGAATTTTTCACGTATCCGGGATGGGGATTTCAGGCAGCGTCCGGGACTCCGGATATCACCGAATCATCGGAAGGCACTTCGCTTCTTCCGGCAGCAGGCCGGCTTTCCTGACGGCGCAATGCCATGCACCTGCTTCCTGCCACGCCTTTTCCTTTCCTGTCCGCCTCCCTGAAGAGGGGGCAGAATTACTCTGACAGCAGCTTGAGGATCCCCTCGATGATCTCAGGACTTCCGTAAGCACCGGAATCCGGGGCAGGACCTGCCATGGCAAAGGCCAGATTGGTCGCCATGCACTCCTCCGGGTCCTCGCAGTAGGTGGTGTTCCTTCCCACAACATCATAAAAGTCCGGAACATCATCCGCGTAGAAGAGCCGGCTTCCCTCCAGGGTCACCACACCGGACTTCATCGTCGAGAAGAACGAATCACCCGGCTTTTCAAATTCTCCGTCGCACAGGAACACCAGATAGCACTCCTCCGGCTTTCCATCCACGGTAAAGGTCGCCACGCTGTCGTGGTGCTCCACGTCCGGATTGGCGATGACCTGGCTGTAAATTTCGTCCGGAATCTCGATTTCATGGCCCAGCATTCTGAAATGGATCAGGCTGTACATGGCCTCCCTGTATTCCGGGCACTTTCTGGACATGCAGTGCGCCAGCTCATGCGCCAGCAGATTCTCCAGGCCGGCGAGTTCATACTGAAGAATGCAGTCCTCAAAAAGGTAGATCACATCGTCACTGGTGTAGCCCGCCGCACCGAGGGCATCACCCATCTTGGACACCACGATGCGGATCTGGCCAATTTCAGGAACGCGGATTCCCCGCTTGTGCATCTCCTCTTCCAGCCCGGCAACCGCCTCATCCAGCCTCTGCCTGCATTCCGGAGACACATCCAGGACCTGCTGCGCACAGAGTTCCTTAAACTCCTCCATCGTCGCATTTTTCTTCTGGGTAAAAAAGTCCAGGGATTTCTGGTTGACCAGCGCATAAAACGTGTCCCGTGAGAGAATCAGTTCCCTGGCCTCCCCGGCATCCACATAGCGGAAGTCAAGATGGTCCGTCGATTTCCAGGGTGCAGCCAAAGCGGGCAGCGCGCACAGGAGCATGCACAAAGCCGCCAGCAGGGCGATCAGTTGTCTTCTTTTCATGGCCAGTTATCTCCTTCATCATGTGAGTTTCCCCCGCACCGGGGTGCTGTGGACATAAACGCATTTTACTGCATCCGTCACGTCTTTTCTACTTTTTTTCCCATTCACAGAAAGGCGTGTCTGCCGGAAGGGACGCGAAACGGGCACCGGCACTTGTTCCCGCCTTTCATCCCGTTTTCCGTTTCCAGGCCGCAGCACAGCCCCGCGTCCGGGGCGTTTCCCTTTCGCGCTTTTCCGCTTCGTCCTGCCAGGACGCGTAAAGCACATCCTCATGACCGCATGCACAGCGGTGCGGACAGCCCCCGTGCCGCGAAGAAGCGCGGGAAGCAGATAGGTTCCCATCCTGTCCGTCCCCTTGCCGCTCCCCGCCGGAC
>CACYCQ010000159.1:0-7625 GCA_902772995.1 uncultured Eubacteriales bacterium | reverse complement strand
AGGAACGGGACTTTTTTGAGAATGTCGTGCTTGAGGATGACCAGAAGGCGTCGTTCACCTTTGTTCCGGGGGAATATGAAGCGCTGGATGCCTTTGCAAAAACCACCGACCTTCCGATCGTCCTGATCGGGGGAGATCTTGACCCCTGGAGCGCCATGTACATCGACGGCGGGGACAATCCGAATTTCAGGAGATTTATTCTGGTCGGAGCGGGACACTCTGCGCAGATCGAGGGTTTTGCGCCGGAGATCCGGGAGGAGATAAAGGGCACCATCCTCTCCTGGGTCAAATAAGCGAAAAAGGCACCGATGGGGTCCGGGACAGTCTGGCTTTCCGGGGCTTTGCCGGGAAGCCGGCCGTGTCCGCCGGAAATGGCAAAAATTGCCCGCGCAGGCTGCAGCAGTCTGCGCGGGCAGTTTTGCGGTGACGGAAGGTGCCGGGGGGCCTGAGCGGGGCCCAAAGCGGCTGCGGAAGTTACTCGACCCTTGGGGACTGCTCGGTCATCAGCAGGAGGATCATGCGGGTGCAGCGGTCCATGCTCTCAGCGGCGATGTGTTCAAAGCGCCCGTGGAAGGCCGCACCGCCGGTGCACAGGTTCGGGGTCGGCAGGCCCTTGTAGGACAGCTGGCACCCGTCGGTGCCTCCCCGCACGGGCTCGATGCGGGGCGTCATCCCGGCCTGGAGCACCGCGGCCTGCGCGTGCTCCACCAGGTGGAAATGGGGAAGGATCTTTTCCCTCATGTTGTAGTAGGTGTCGGCGGTCTCCACGCAGGCCACCTCCCTGCCGTAGCGCTCATTGAGGATGGCGGCGGCTTTGCGCAGCTGGCCCTTGCGGTGCTCAAACAGCGCGCTGTCGTGGTCCCTGATGATGTAGTTCAGCTCCGCCTTCTCGCAGGAGCCGGACATGGAGGTCAGGTGGAAGAAGCCCTCATAGTTTTCCGTGCACCGGGGAATCTCGGCGGCGGGCAGGAGGGCGTTATACTCCATGGCCAGGAGGGATGCGTTGATCATGCGGCCCTTGGAGGAGCCGGGGTGCACGCTCAGCCCGGAAATGCGGACCGTGGCGCGGGCGGCGTTGAAGGTCTCATAGGAGATTTCGCCCTCCTCCCCGCCGTCGATGGTGTAGGCGTACAGGGCCCCGAAGTGCTCCAGGTCGAAGTGCTCCACGCCCCGCCCGATCTCCTCATCGGGGGTGAAGGCGACGCAGATGCGGCCGTGGGGGATCCGGGAGCTGATGAGCTGCTGGCAGGCGGTGAGGATCTCCGCGATGCCCGCCTTGTCATCGGCGCCGAGAAGCGTGGTGCCGTCGGTGGTGATGAGGGTCATGCCCGCGAGCTTGCGCAGACCCGGAAACGCTTCGGGATCCAGCACGTCCCCCGTGCCGGGCAGGGTGACCGGGCCGCCGTCGTAGTGCTCGATCAGCTGGGGACGGATGTGTTCACCGCTGGCCTCCGGGGAGGTATCCATGTGGGCGATGAACCCCAGGGGCGGAAGCTGCTCCATGCCGGGGGTGGCAGACAGAAAACCGTAGACATAGCCGTAGGAGTCGACGTCCACATCCTCCATTCCGATTTCCCGCATATCGTTTGCCAGCATTTTGGCCAGGTCCAGCTCACGCTCTGCGGACGGGAAGGTCTCCGATGCGGGATCGGAGGTGGTATGGACGCTGACATACCGAAGAAAACGCTCATATGCGCGCATGGTCAATTCCTCCTTTTCGATGGATGGACTTCTGGCTGTATTGTAGCGCGAAAAGGGGAGAGAAGCAATGCGCCCTGACGGCCCTTCTTTTTGCCCCTGAATTCGTGTATAATGCCCCATGCGACAAGAATAGGGATGAGGAAGGTAACATGGCATATCAGGCGTTGTACCGGCGGTTCCGGCCGACCCGGTTTGAGGAGTTTGTCGGACAGGAGGCCATCGTCAAGACCCTTCGGGGGCAGGTGATGAATGGCCGGATTGCGCATGCCTACCTGTTCTGCGGGACCCGCGGAACCGGCAAAACATCGGCGGCGAAGATCTTTGCCCGGGCCATCAACTGCGAGGCCCCGGAGGCGGGGGATCCCTGCGGGAAGTGCCCCACCTGTCTGGCGCTTCAGGATGCCACCAATATGGATATCCTGGAGATCGACGCCGCGAGCAACAACAGCGTGGACGAGATCCGGGACCTGCGGGACAAGGTGAAATACCCGCCCAGCGTGGGGCGCTACAAGGTGTACATCATCGATGAGGTGCACATGCTCTCCAGCGGGGCCTTCAATGCCCTGCTCAAGACCCTGGAGGAGCCGCCGGAGCATGCCAAGTTCATCCTGGCCACCACGGAGCCGCAGAAGCTGCTGGCCACGATCCTCTCCCGGTGCCAGCGCTTCAACTTCGGGCGCATTCCGGCGGCGCTCATCGAGCAGCGGCTGGAAAAGGCGTTCAGGGAGGACGGCATCCGCTACGAAAACGAGGCGGTGGCGCGCATCGCCCGCGCCGCGGAGGGCGGCATGCGCGATGCCTGGTCCATTGCCGACATGTGCCTGGGATATGCCATGGGCGCGGACCAGGGGCTGACGGACGCGCTGGTCAGGGAGGTCCTGGGTTCAGCGGACAGGGATACCCTCTTCCGCCTGACGCAGGCCATGATCTCGGCCGACGCCCCCTCCTGCATCCGGCAGATCGATGAGGCCATGCAGAACGGACAGGAGGTGTCGGTGTTCCTGAGGGACATCTCCACCCATCTGCGCTCCGTGCTCATGGCCTCGGTGTGCGGCGCGGAGCAGGCGGCCCAGGTGCTGGGCGTGACGCAGGAGGATGCGCGGCAGTATGTGGAGCAGGCCTCCTCCACCAGCCGGGACCGGCTGATGGCCATGCTCAGGCGCTTCCTGGAGGCGGAGACGGAGGCCAAGGGCTATTCCCAGCCCCGGTATGCCCTGGAGGCGGCGGCGCTCAGGTGCTGTCAGCCCCCGGAGAAGCCGGACCTTGGGAGCCTCATGGAGCGCGTGGCCAGACTCGAGGAGCGAAAGACGGGGGCGGCGGTGCCCGAGGGCCTGGAGGAGCGGCTCAGGCGGCTGGAGGCGGGGGCGCAAAACGCCCCGTCCGGGGAGCCGGCCCCGAAGGAGGCGCCAAAGGAAATCAAGGCTTCCCCGGACAAACCTGAAAAGCCCCGGGAAAAGCCGGTTGCGGCGGAGGCCCGGGAGATCTGGAAGCGCACGCTTGAAAAGTACCGCGAGATGGACATCTCCATCTTCGGCCTGCTGAGAAAAGGGCGCCTCCTTTCGGCGGATGACAGCCACTATGTCGTCGTGTTTGACAAGGAACAGGGCGCGATCACTGTGAAGATGTTCATCGATCCCGAGATGCGGAAAAAGGTGGAGGCGGTCCTCACGGAGATCGCGGGGGTGCCCTCCACGTTCCAGGCGGCCGTGGAGGGATCCTTCGCGGAACGGGATGAAAACATCCTGCGCCGGCAGGAAAGGGAGAAAAAGGCGGACGAGGAGCGCATGGACCAGGTGATGCAGGCCTTCGGGCGGGAAAATGTCATCGTGGTTCCGTAACCGCCCCTCGGGGAACGGCGAGTGCGTGCACATGGAGGACACAGGAACATGCTAGCAAAGAATCCAAGCTTCAGGACAGATCATACGCGCCTCGGGAAGGGGGTGTACCTGTCCTGCACGAACGGGGACATCCAGACATGGGATATCCGCATCAGCGAGCCCAATCGCGGGGAATACCTGTCCACCGGGGTGTGCCACACCATGGAACACCTGTTTTCCACCTATGCCAGGAACGGCCGGTTTCAGGACAGGATCATCCACATCGGCCCCATGGGGAGCCGCACTGGACTGGTCCTTCTGACCCGGAGCATGAGCAGCGGGGAGGTGCTCTCCCTGATCCAGGAATCCTTCCTGTTCATGTCCACCTATGAGGGGGACATTCCCGGCGTATCGGTGGAGGAGTGCGGCAATTTTATGGACCACGATCTGCAGGGGTGCCACAGGGTGAGCGAGGAGTTTTTAAAGGTGCTCATGAAGATCGATCCGGAGAAGATGAAATACACCGAGGACCTGTAGACAGGCCCCAGGTTGGGGCGGCGCCGGCGGCATGCCGGTGCTGCACAGGTCAATGGGAGACAGGAGGACCCGGACAGAGATGACAGCGTCAAACCGCGGAAAAAAGACGGCGGGGCATGTGCTGGAGGTGGCGGCGTTTCTTGTGCTGCTGCTGGCGGTGCTGGCAGGAGCGACACGGCTCCTTGAACGGAAAAACAGCAGGGAGAAGTTTGAACCCTTCCTGAATTCGGCAAAGGAGTATGAGGTGCTGTTCCTTGGAAACAGCCACATGGTCAATGAGGTGTTCCCCATGGAGCTGTGGCGGGACTACGGAATTGCCTCCTACAACATCGCCTCGGAGGGCAACACGATGCCCGTGTCCTACTGGCTGCTGATGAACGCCTTTGAACACGCCAGCCCAAAGCTGGTGGTGGTGGATATCAACGATATCAACCTGAAGGAAAAGATCTCCGGAGATGTGCCCAATGTCCATACGGCGATGGACGCCTATCCCCTGACGCCGGTGAAGGTTCAGATGATCCTGGACCTCATGGACGACCCGCTGGTGGAGGACTTTGAGGGCAACAATGTCCGCAGCATCCGCTGGGAATACCTGCTGACCCTTGGAAAATACCATTCCCGGTGGCATGAGCTCACCAGCCGGGACCTGCATCCCGACCTGAATGTCCAGAAGGGCGCCCACATGTTCGTGGCGGTCAAAAAACCGGATCCCTATACCCTGGTGACGACCAGCATGCAGGAGGACGGGCGGGGCTTTGAGTACCTGCGCAGGCTGATTGCGCAGTGCCAGAGCCGGGGAACGGAGGTGCTGCTGGTGCACCTTCCCTATCCGGCCAACGAGGTGCAGCAGCAGGCGGCAAGGGTGGTGGAGTACATCGCCGAGGAGACCGGCTGCCGGTTCCTGGATTTTGTCCAGATGGACAGCATCGTGGACTACGGCGTGGACCTGTCGGACACCAATTCCCACCTGAATCCCTCCGGGACCCGGAAGGTCACCGATTATCTGGGGCGCTACATCCGGGAGCACTATGACATCGCGGACCATCGCCAGGATCCGGCCTACGCCCACTGGAAAGGGCAGTATGATGAATATGTGGATTACAAGGCGAGCTTCTTTGACATGAGCTTTGGCATCCGGGAAATCCTGATGCTGCTTCATGATCCGGATTTTGCCTGCTGCGTTTCCATTCCCGAAAATTCGGACTTTTATGACGATGAACAGCTGGTGATGCTGCTGCAGAACATCGCCAGGCACCATATCTTTGAAGGGGATGAAGGGGACGAGGTCTGGTCGGACCGCATCTATCCCCTGGAGCAGCTGCTGGGCGCCGCGGAGGACCGGGAAGCGTATTTTGTGATGTTTGATCCCGCGCGGAAGACCCTGGAGGAGATCACCGGAAAGGGCGCCGGAAAAGGGGAAACCTCCTTTGGACAGTGGCAGTATGCCTCCAACGGCGAGCGGCGCAAGCTGTGGATCCGGGACGGAGCGGGAACGGAGGACGGCTTTGATACCGAGGACGGCGGGGAAAACCTGGTGTACATCTGGATCTTTGACGAGCGGGACGGCCGCCTGCTGAGACGGCTGGCGCTTTCCATGGAAGGCGGGACGGAGGAAAGCGCGTCCCGGGAAATGTAAAACGGACGGTGCGGGAAGGCGCAGATTTCCCCGAGAATATGAAGATATGCAAAAGCCCGGCGGAGGATTTCCGCCGGGCTTTTGTGATGCCGGGACAGGGCTGTGCCCATCCAAATGGAAGAGGAGAAATTCCCGGGACGCATCCGCGAAGGGGGACACCATCACGCGTCCATATTGGAGGCCATGACATGCGCCGCATGCATGAAAGCGGGGATCAGCTGCTTTTTGCGGGAAACGACGCCGGGGAGGATGAAGCTGCCGTCGACGGGCTTGACATTTGTCGCCAGCTCGGCCAGCTTTTCGCTCTCGTGACCGTAATAGATGAGCTCGGTGCTTTCCTCCAGAATGTTGGTGAGCATGAAGTACACCTTGTCCACGTGATGGGCCTCGCTCTCCGTCTCGAGGTAGGGCTTGAGCTTCGCCTTGATCTGCCGGAGATCCTCCTCGTCCATGGAGCTGATCTGTCCCACGCCGAAGACCGTATCGCCCTCGCCGATGAACTGCTTGTAGTCCTGGTAGAAGATCTGCTCCGGGGTCTTTTTGCTCAGGCTGCTTCCTGCCCGGAACATTTCCCGGGCAAGCTGGGGAATCTCGACGCCGGCGATGAGCGCCAGGGCCCCGGCGGCCATTTTGTCCTGCAGCGTGCAGGTGGGGGAGCGGAACATCAGGGTATCGGAGATGATGGCGGAGCAGAGAAGGCCGGCGATCTTCTCGTCGATCTCCAGCTTCTGATCGCCGTAGATCTGGTAGAGGATGGTGGCCGTGCAGCCCACCGGCTGGTTCCTGAAGGCGATGGGCGTCATGGTCTCCAGCGTCCCGAGCTTGTGGTGATCGATGATCTCCAGAATCTCGGCGTCCTCGATGCTGTCGGCAGCCTGGCCCTTTTCGTTGTGGTCGACCAGGATGACCTTTTTCTTGTGCATGTCCAGGAAATTGCGCCGGGAAATGGTGCCCAGGCAGCGCCCTTTGGTATCCAGGACCGGGAAGGACTGGTGGCGGTTCTTGATCATGACGTCGTGGATGTCATCGGTAAAGTCTTCGGTGGAGAAGGTGACCATGTTCCCCCGGGTCATGATATGGCCGATGGGGATGCTCTGATTGATCAGGCGGGCGATGGTAAAGGTGTCCAGCACGGAGGAGATGACCACGATGTTCTTTTCCCGGGCGATCTTCAGTACGCGCTCGGAGATCTCCATGTTGAGTCCCACGATGATGCAGCTGACGTCCCGATCCAGGGCCACGAGATGGTCCTCCTCCCGGTCGCCCAGAATGACCATATCCCCTTTTTCCAGAATGGCACTCAGGAGCTCGGGATTTGCGGTGCCCACCAGGACCCTGCCTGAGGTGAAGACATCCGATTCGTTTCCGGTGCGGATGGTTCCCTGGACGGTTTCAGCAATGCGGCGGTACTGGGTCCGGGCGTTGGACAGGAGCATGCTGTCGGTGGTGTCCATATAGATCTGTGCGATGTCGTTGACGGTGATCAGGCCCTCCAGGCGGCCCGCGTCGTTCGTGATCGGCAGCATGACCAGGTTGTTTTCCTTCATCAGGTCCCATGCGGACTTGAGGGAGGTGGAGGGATCGGCATTCGGGCATTTATGAATGTCCATGTCCTTCACCTGCGTGCCGACATTGGGCATGTAGCCCGGGGCGGGGACCCCGAAACGCTTGAGCACATACTCGGTTTCCGCATTGATGTGGCCCGCGCGCTTGGCGATGAATTTTTTGGACTGGGTGGTGCGGTTCTTGATATCCGCATAGGCGATGGCCGAACAGATGGAGTCGGTATCCGGATTCTTATGGCCGATGACATAGATCTGTTCCTGTCGACTGGAATACATTCGATTCCTCCTTGCATTGTGTAATCATCTGGGGAAGGGGGCATACCCGTTGAACGGCCCTGACACAGCGGAAAGCCATCCGCGGACCACATT
>CACYCQ010000158.1:0-7829 GCA_902772995.1 uncultured Eubacteriales bacterium | reverse complement strand
GGATGGCTCAGTATCCTCTTCTTCGGCCTTCATCCTCTCCACATGGTCATGGCCAGCAACTGCGTCAAGGATACCCTTTTTTCGGGTTTTTTTGCACTTTTTGTCACGCTCTCCTCTGAGTATTTCAGTCTGCTCCATTCTCACAGGGCCTCTGAATTCCGCAGGTCTTCCTGGCTTTTGCTGGTCATCAGCTCTGTGCTGTGCATTCTGTTTCGAAACAATACTCCCTATGCCATGGGCCTGTGGCTTCTCCTTCTGCTCGTTGTTTACAGAAAATCCCTTCTCCGCTTCCTCTTCGTCATCACCCTGTCCCTTCTTGCGGGCCTTCTGGTCAACTCGTTCCTGCTTCACGCCGTTCACTCGGAAAAGGGGCCTGTCGGCGAAATGCTTTCTGTTCCGATCCAGCAGCTCAGCCGTGCACGGCTTGAGCATCCCGAAGCATTCAGCGTGGAGGAAGCCACCCTCATGGACCGGATCTGCGGGGATGGAACCTATCATTTTTATGAACCCACACTCGCCGATCCGGTCAAGGAAATCATCAACGACCGCGGTGAACTGGATCAGCATCCCGGAGAGTTTTTACATCTCTGGCTGGGCATCGGCCTGAAATGCCCCCGGTCCTATGTGGATGCCTTTGTCAAGCTGATGCTCCCGGCGCTGTATCCCTATCAGGTCTTTGATAGCGTGGCCGCCTATGTGGAGGTCGGCCATGAAAACGGGGTTCTCACCGAACCCTTCGGCCAGCCCCGGATGGTCCCTCCCTCAAGATTTGAAGGGCTCCGTCAGTTCCTGAAAGCGCTGCTTTGGAAAACGGGCGCCAACTCGGTTCCTGTTCTTCGGTGGGTATTCAACATCGGTCTTCTGTTCTGGCTCCTGTTTCTTCTGTTTCTGTTCGTTTTCATCCATCAGGGGAACCTCCCTGCGCTGCTCTTTCCCCTGATTCTGTATGCCACTTTCCTGCTGGGGCCGGTGATGCAGGCCAGATATGCCTACTCGTTCATCTGCCTTCTTCCGCTGTTTCTGGCCAGCGCGCTGGGCGCCGCCCGTTCAGCATCATAAAAGACCGCCCGTATCGGTATGATACGGGCGGTCTTTTGGATACCTGATTATTTCTGTTTTCTGCGCATATAGGCAGGAAGCGAATCCACATAGGAGCTTCCGGAGGATTCCTGCGGCGCCTCAGCTGCCGGATTCTGCGCAACAGGCTGCTGCTGCGGCTGCGGCTGCGTCGGGATCCCCTCAAAGGGATTGCTGCGCTGTGAGCCCACAGGATCTGAGAAGAAAGAAGGAACGTCCGGTCCGCCTCCCATTGGGGCTGATGCCGGCTGCTGGACAGGATTGTTCACATTGTAAGGCTGATAGGACGCATCATACCGGCTGTATCCAAAGCCCGTATTGCTCGGCTGATAGGGCGAGGAATAGCTCTGGGGGACATACGGTGCCTGGGAAGGCAGCGTGGCCGGCCGGTCTATGCTGGACGCTCTGGGCGGGAAAGGTTCCTTCTCAAAGCCTGTGGCAATGACCGTGATCCTGACCACATCCTCAAGGGAATCATCCAGGCTGGCACCAAAGATGATGTTCGCCTCGCTGTCTGCGGCACTGGTAATTCTCTCGACGGCATCATTGATATCGGCAATGCTGCAGTTGCTGTTGCAGGTCACATTGATCAGGACAGCACGCGCACCATCGATACTGGTCTCCAGCATCGGGCTGTCGATCGCACGCTGAGCGGCCTCCTGCATGGCATGCTCGCCCTTGCCCTCGCCAATCCCCAGATGGGCCATTCCGCCGCTTTCCATGACCGCCTTGACATCTGCAAAGTCCAGATTGATGATGCCCGTCTGGGAAATCAGATCGGAGATCCCGGAAATGCCCTGGCGAAGCACATCGTCCGCATACATGAAGGCCCCCTTGAAGGACGTTCCCTTGGGGCAGACCTGAAGCAGACGCTCGTTGGGAATGACGACCAGCGTGTCGACCCTCTGCTTCAGTTCCTCGATTCCGGCCTCCGCGTTGTTCATCCTTCGTTTGCCTTCAAAGGCAAAGGGTTTTGTCACAACCGCTATGGTCAGGATTCCCATATCGCGGGCAATCTCAGCCACCACGGGAGCGGCGCCTGTTCCGGTTCCGCCTCCCATGCCTGCCGTCACGAAGACCATGTCCGCACCGCGCAGGGCGCTTGCAATCTCCTCCCGGCTTTCTTCCGCAGCTTTCTTGCCGATATCCGGAGTTGCACCGGCTCCAAGTCCCTTGGTCAGCTTTTCGCCGATCTGAATTTTCGTCGCATTGCTGGTGGATAATGCCTGGACATCCGTGTTGACCGCAATGAAATCCACGCCCGCAACACCGTATTCGATCATACGGTTGAGTGCATTTCCGCCTCCGCCACCGCAGCCGACAACCTTGATTGATGCTGCCGGACGGTCATCCATTTCGATTTCAAACACTCAAAATATCCCCCTTTGCCTCACTTCTTGAAAATATTCTTAATTTTGTCCAGAAAAGACACGCTCTGTTCCTGCTGCTCCAGGATGTTGAAAATCATCTCCACCAGTCCGCTTCCGCTCGTAAAAATCTGCGAGGGTTTCATCTTCAGCAGCTTCGCGGGAGCTTCCCGCATGTTGTGCCTCATCTTGCTGCCGACGTAGATCTTTGCGCCGTCAATCGGAAGAATTCCTCCTCCGGTCACATAGACATTGGACCATTTGGAAAGCTGGACACCGCTGTTGTCGATGGCATCATCGATGTTCTCCAGAATCTCGTCAATTCTCGAGGTGATGATCTCTTTCACAAGTTCACCGTCAAGCTGTTCCATCTTGCCGTCTTTTCCCGGGATCTGAATTTCCGGTGTGTCGCTCATTGAGCGGAGGGTGAAGCTGCGTTTGATCTTTTCGCAGACATCCAGATCCAGTTTCAGTCCGTATACCAGATCGGCGGCGATGTTGAATCCGCCCACCGGAAGGATCTTCTGCCAGATGGCCGTATCTCCTTCCGCAGCCGTAATCTCTGTGGAATAATATCCGATATCCACCATGACACAGGTCCGGTCTCTTTCCTCATAGGGAATGCACTGAAGGATCTGTCCAACGGAAGAGGAAAAGAATCCCTTTACGGTGATTCCCAGCCGGTTCAGTCTCTTGGTGATATCATTTGTAAAGAACTGGTCGGCAATGACAAAGCCGATCATTCCCTCCAGGCTCGAACCTTTTCTATCCACAGGCTCAATGGTTTTGGAACCATCATCCACCCGGAACCATGCCGGACCACGGTGAATAATGACGCCGCTGGGCTGTTCGAGTTTTCTGGTCGCCTCTCTCTGCAGACGTTCCACGTCCTCAGGTCTGACCCTCGGATCCGCTCCCTGCAGCGTCACGCTGGCTTCCATTACATATACCCGGGAAAACTCACCGGGAACACCGACGTAGACCTCCCGGACCTTTGTTTCGCTTTTCTCCTCCGCCACACGGATGGCTCCGGCAATGGCATCATCGACCTGTTCCGGGACATTCCAATGTCCGTCCATATATCCATCATACTGTGCCATTCCCGGGCCCACCACGGAAATCCGCTTGTATGCGTTTTCTTCCGCAATGATGCAAAGCACCTTGGATGTTCCAAAGTCAAGAACGGCCAGACTTTTCTTTGCCACTTCAACCCACTCCCCGCAGTCAGACAATATCTCAGATAATCATACAAATTTCAATTCATTCTAAACCATTATTGCAAGCTGTGCAAGTATTTTCTCAGATTCAAACAAGCACAGACCATCGGTTTGGAATTTAGCCCTTTTCCAGTAAACTGATGGTCTGTTATTCTGTTTTTTCACTTTGCTGTCGGAGTTTCCGTCGGCAGAGGAGACGGAGACGGGGTCACCCAGGGAGTAACGGTCGGTAGCACGGCAGGTATAAAATGTGCATCCTTTCCGGACGATACATCGATTCTGGAGCCTTTCAGGTCTCCCTCCTCCTCACGGATGGCCATGACCTGCGCGGCGATGGACAGCTTCAGTACAAGATTTGTATCCTCCCCCAGAACGATCCTTGTCTTTTCCTGCGTCATCAGGAAAAGATCATTCTCATTCTGAACGCTCATGGAAACCGCCTTCCCGAGCAGGTTGGTCACGTCCATCGCCTCAAGCATATGCTGCATATGGTCCAACTGCGCACGGTTTTTCACCACCAGTCTGGAGCCCACCATCGCTCTTCCGTTGCCCACCATTTCAAGTCCGTTCACCACAGGACCGACCGTTTTCTCCGGAAGTTCTTCTCCGCAGATATCCAGCACGATGCCGGTAGTATCTATCGCATAGTAGATTCCGAGCACATTGACATAGGCCGCAGGAAGCCGTTCACGGATGGTCAGTGTCAGCGTTCCCCTGTAATCAAAGCCCCTTCTTTTGTACTCGATATACCGGCTTTTCTCCAGGTTGTCCCTGATCCTGCTTTCCGGAGTCAGAAGAAGGCTGTCCCCTGCATGGACGCCGCTCAGCCTGACAATTTCATCACTGGTGAGGTTCCTGTTTCCGACGACCGCAATGCTTCGAATCAACTGGACCTGATAGCCCAGAAACAGGATAACTGCGAGCGCAATCGCGACAATCAGAAACTTTCCTATCCTGTTCATCGCATTACAGCTCCATCACCTTCTGCTTGAACACCCTTCCCCTGTCCTCATAATCCTTAAACATGTCAAAGCTGGCACAGGCGGGGCTCAGCAGCACGTTCCATCCAGGTTGCGCAAGCGTTCTGCAGACCGCGATACACTTGTCAAAATCGTACTGTGTTTCATGTATCCGTGAATACCCGGCCTCCTCCAGGGAATGCCGGATATCCGCCGCCGTATCCCCGATCAGAACGCATTCCCTGATCCACGGAGACTCCTTGATGGACCTGGCCAGTTCACGGTAGCTGACGCCCTTCCGGCTTCCTCCCAGAATCAGCACCGTGGGCCGGTCCATGGTCTCAATGGCCTTTTGCGTGCTGTCCACATTGGTTCCCTTGCTGTCATTGATGTACCGGACGCCGTCCAGTTCACGGACGGTTTCTATGCGGTGCTCCACCCCCGGGAATTCCCTGAGAACCTGTCCCATTACTTCAGGACGGATCCCGGCAAGGCCCGTGATCAAAGCCGCCGCCAGGGCATTCTCCAGGTTGTGCGGGCCGGGAATCCGGATTTCCGCCGTCGGAATCACCGCAGTTTCCTCACTGAGATTCAGGTACAGAATTCCGTCCTTTGCATACGCGCCCTTCACCTGCTCCCTTCTGGAGAACCAGAACACCCTGCCCGGGACATCCTCCGCCATCTTCCTGCACGTGGGATCATCCCAGTTGAACACGGCGGCATCCTCAGGAGTCTGCTGTTCAAATATCCGGTGTTTCATGGCCACATAGGTTTCCATGCTGCCGTGTCTTGCGAGGTGGTCCTCAGTAATGTTCAGGCAGGCGGCCACATTCGGATGAAACTTCTCCACCGTTTCGCACTGATAGGAACTGACCTCGCAGACCGTCATGGTGTCCGGAGTGGTTTCCAGGACGGATTCCATGATCGGGATGCCGATGTTTCCAACCACATGCGTGGGATAACCGGCCGCCTTGCAGATTTCCCCCACAAGGGTGGTCGTGGTGGTCTTCCCGTTTGTTCCCGTGATGGCCAGCAGTCTGCCCTTCGTCAGTTCGGCTCCCAGTTCCAGTTCACCTGTTACCGGAATACCCCTTTTGAAGGCTTCCTGCATAAATTTCTCCGTCAGCAGGACCCCTGGACTGATCACCATCAGATCCGTCCGGTCATAAAAACCCTCAGGGGTACACCCCAGAGAAACTTCGCATCTGGCATCCAGTCCCTCCAGCGCATCCCCCATCTGTTCCTTTGTCTTTCTTTCACTGGCAATCACATGGGCGCCAAGTCTGACCAGCGTGTTGCAGCAGGCAATCCCGCTTCTGGCCATGCCGACGACCAGGACCCTCTTGTCTTTCAGTTCCATGTTTCCCCCTACTGGATGCCGAGCAGCACCAGAATGGACAGGGCCATGGTGGTCACCATATACATGGTGACAATGTGCTGTTCATGCATTCCGCTCAGTTCAAAATGATGATGGATCGGCGCCATTTTGAAGATCCGCTTTCCCTTTGTCGCCCTGAAGTACGCAAACTGAATCAGGTCCGACAGGGAGGACATCATCATCCAGAATCCCACAAAAACCAGGACCACCGGCTGACGGATCAGAAGCGCACAGGAACACAGCGCCCCGCCGATGAACATGGAGCCCGTATCTCCCATGAAAGTCCTTGCCGGATATCCGTTATACAGCAGGAAAGCCATAATTCCGCCCGTCAGGGCTGCACAGCCCGTGGCCAGCGCCTCCTGTCCGGCGCAGGCGCACAGATAGGTCATCACGCCAAAGCAGACCATGGACACGCTGGACAGCAGGCCATCCAGCCCATCCAGAAGGTTCGCGCTGTTGGTCGTGCCGACCACAATAAACACCATCAGCGGGATATACAGAATTCCCAGGTCCACTTCCCTCTTCAGGAACGGAACGAAGATCCGGCTTCCCACATCGGAACTGGTCCAGCAATAGATAGAAAACGCCAGTGCGATGACCACCTGCACCGCCAGCTTCTGTTTGGGCGTCAGACCCTGGTTCTGCTTTTTGAGGATCTTGGTCATGTCATCCGCGAACCCCAGAAGTGCGTGCGAGATTCCCATCAGCAGCATCGCCAGAAGGTTTCCTGCGCCCTTCTGTCCCCAGACCTGCATCAGCAGCAGGGACACCAGCATGGCCAGGATAAACATGATGCCGCCCATGGTGGGGGTTCCCTGTTTTTTCTGATGGGACTCCGGAGCCAGCTCATAGACCTGCTGTCCCAGATGAAGTTTCCTGAGAAACTTCAAAATGAACCGGTTGACCAGTCCTCCCCAAACAAATGCCAGAAGGGCTGCCCACAATACCTTGTTCATACGCTCTCTCCCTGGTTCTCCAGTTCCATTTCCTTCAGCAGTTCCTGAACGATCTGCTTTTCGTCAAAGGGATGCTTGACCCCCTGGATGTCCTGATAGGTTTCATGTCCCTTTCCGGCCAGAATGACAATATCCCCGCCCACCGCTATTTCCATGGCCTGGCGGATGGCCTCCCGGCGGTTCTCAATCACTTCATAATCCGCATCGGTTTTCTTGATTCCCGCCTCGATCGCCGCCAGAATCGACATGGGGTCCTCAAATCTGGGATTGTCGCTGGTCAGGATCGAATAATCCGCCAGTCTGCCGGCGATCTCGCCCATCATGGGCCGTTTCCCGCGGTCCCTGTCCCCGCCGCAGCCAAAGACCAGAATCAGCCTTCCGCGGCAGAATTCCCGCACTGTGGTCAGAATATTCTCCAGGGCATCCGGAGAATGGCTGTAGTCGAGGATCATCCGGTACGGCGTGTTTGTCCTGAGCATTTCAACCCGGCCCGGGACGCTCACCACGGCTTCCAGTCCCTTACGGATATGCTCCGTGGAGATTCCAAGAATCATCGCCAGCGAAGCCGCCGCCAGCGCGTTGTACACATTGAACATGCCCGTCAGGAGCATCTGAATTCTGTCCCGGGACACATCATGCAGATTCATGGTAAAGGAAACGCCGCTTTCCCTGATTTCGATATCTCTGGCATACAGGTCCGCCCGCTGAGAAATGCCAAAGGTCAGCATCGGACACTGGATATCCCTCATGACGATCTCTGAAGTCTCCTCGTCCACGTTGATGGCGGCATTTCTGACCATCCCGTTGGAGAACAGAATTCTCTTCGCATCCAGGTATTTGTCCATGGTGCCGAAGAAATCCAGATGGTCCTG
>CACYCQ010000157.1:0-10899 GCA_902772995.1 uncultured Eubacteriales bacterium | reverse complement strand
TCCGGCTTTTCAAAGTCGATGGTCACCAGTCCGCCCACGCTGCAGGCCATCTGGTCCATCAGGCCGCAGGGCTTGCCGAACCAGATATTCTCCACCTTCTGGGCGATGACGGCGCGAAGCTGCGGATCGATCACAAAGCCGTTGTACAACCCGTCCAGAATCGCGCAGATCAGGACCTCAAAGGCCGCGGAGGAGGACAGGCCGCTGCCGCTGAGCACGCTGCTGGTCAGCACCGCCTCAAAGCCCCCGACGGCATACCCCAGTTCCTTCATGGCGCCGGCCGTTCCCCGGATCAGGGCGGCCGTGGTCCCGGTCTCCTCCGGATGAACGGAGGTGTCCGAGCAGTCGATCTCAATGGCCGGATAGCCTTCGCTGTCCACGATGATGGTCATGTCCTCCCGGGCGCGGACGGCGGCAACGGTATCCAGATTGACCGCGGCGGCCAGCACCCGCCCGTTGTTGTGGTCGGTGTGGTTTCCGCCGATCTCCGTGCGTCCCGGCGCCGAGAAGAACATCAGCCCCTCGCCCGGCGTTCCGAAGCGGCGGTGCCAGCGCTCAATCAGCTCCGCGTAGCGGGAGCGCTGCTGCTCAAGCCGCGCCTCACCCGGACCGTAGAGCTCCGCGATGCGGCTGACAAACTCTTCACTGTGACTGTACTTTTCCCAAGGAAGATACATAATTACTGCCTCCTGTTATTCAGGGTCTTCAGATGGCGCATCACCATCTGCGCAATGACGCCGGTCAGCAGTCCCGTCAGCAGTCCCGCCACCAGCAGAACCGGCAGATAGGTGACCAGCAGCTGCGGCGTATGGAGCACCAGCGCCGCCATCAGGGTCTGACCCACATTGAAGCCCACCGCGCCCAAGGCGCTTGTCCCCATGACGGACATGCTCTTCATCCTGTAGACCAGGATCATGAATGCCACGGAGCAGATGCCCCCGGCCAGGGAATACAGCATGGCGCTCATGTTCATGTAAATCAGCCAGCTGAGCAGTGCCTTGAGCAGCGCCAGGACCAGGGTCTGGCGCACGCCCAGGATATACAGGCTGTACACCAGAACCGAATTGGCCAGGCCCAGCTTGATGCCCGGGATCGCCACATTCAGCGGGAACTGGCGCTCAATCAGCCCCAGCACCAGCATCAGCGTGGTCAGAAGGCCCGAGATGGCCACCACCTGCGTGCGGTTTGTTCGCATTCTCTCTGTTCACTCCTCCGCAGGAATCATTTCCACCTGCACCTGGTGGGGCAGGCAGATAATATAAGAGGAAAGAATTCTCGTCCTGTAGTTATCCGGGGTGACCTCCCCTTCTCCGACGCAGTCCTGGTTTTCACAGGTGGAGGATTCCATATAGACGCTCTCCGGGGTGATATGGACCCGGTTGGTCTTTCCATCATCCTGCCGTATCGTGATAATCTTGTCCCTGTCCATGGGAATCGGATCCCCGTACTGGCGTCCGCCCACAGTGATGACCACATATCCCCGGACCTTTTCGGCCTTTTCAGGCATGGGCGGGCCCATCATGCCGGCATCCTCCGCGCCCGGGGCCGCTGCGGGCGCAAAAGCCGTGCTCCCGGGAGATGCGGTCTCCGCCTGGGGCTCCAGCGTCTGCAGGGGAAGCTCCGTTCCAGGCGCAGTATCCGGCGCCGCCGGTTCTTCTTTGGATTGCGCCGGAGAGGGGGATTCCTTTGCCGCGGGCGCCTCCGGGGTCTCCAGGACCGTCACGGCATCCGGTGAGAGCGTCATCTGTGCGGTTTTTCCCTCCAGAGTGGGGGGCGCCTGCATGCGCGAGACGGCAAACAGGCCTCCCGCCGCCAGCAGGATCCCCGCCACCATCAGAACATCTCTTCGGATCTTCATTCCTCCGCCGCCTTCTCGTCATCCAGTTCAAGAGCAAGCCGGTTGTCCCCGGTGCTCCACAGATGCTCCAGGCGGTAATACTCCCTTTCCTTCTCGCCAAACACGTGCACCATCACATCGCCAAAGTCCAGCACCACCCATTTCCCCTGGTTGATGCCTTCCTTGCGGCGGACAAACACCTCATGCTTGGCCAGTTCCTCCTCCACATTTTCCGCCAGTGCCTTGACCTGCGGAACGCTGTGGCCGGTGGCAATCACCATGTAGTCCGTGATCACCGTCAGTTCTTCCACGTGCAGTGCAACGATGTCGCGGCCCTTCTTGGCATCAAGCGCCTTGGCGGCCAGGTTGGCAATTTCTCTTGCTTCCATATGTCTAGTCCCCTTCCCCTTTGTATTTTTTCCCGGCTACTTCCGGGCGTATTCATATTCCTCCAGGGCGGCCATGGTGTCAGGATGCAGTTCCTTCCCCTGCTCAAGGACATGATGCATGCTCTGCAGCAGCGCCGTGTGCATGGCCTCGTCCAGGTCCTCATGACACAGCGCCCGCAGTTCCTCCAGTCCCGGATAGGGCTTTCGCGTGGGTTCGATCATGTCCGCAAGATAGATGATCTTCTCCAGTCTGGACATTCCCGCCCGGCCCGTGGTATGCCACCGGATGGCATCCAGGACCTCTTCATCCTTGACTCCGTACACCGTTTCGGCCATGGCCCGGCCCGCCACCGCGTGCATGAGCGCCTTTGATTTTTGTGAAACCGCATCGGTGGGTTCGTTTTTCGCCATTTTCAGCATCTGCTCCAGGGTCATGCACTTGGCACAGTCGTGGAGCAGTCCCGCCAGTCCCGCCTTCTCCTCATCCTCCCCAAAGGTCCTCGCCATGTCGATGGCGGTCTTCTTGACCCCCATGGTATGCGCGAAGCGGTCCCTGGTCAGATCCTTCTGAAGCCGGTACATCATTTTTTCACGATTCAATCTGTTTTCCGCCGTTTCCAATGAATTGCCGCGCATCTCCGGTTTCCCGGGACGCACAAACTCAGGGTATTATACACCAAAGATCTGTTCCTTGAAAAGAACCTGAAACGGGCCGTTTCTGTCCGCTCCCGTCCGCCGTTACGGGGCTTCCCCGTAGATTCTCCTCATTTCCTCCGAGAATGTCCCGTCCTCCCGGTGGGTCACCAGCAGCGGTTCCACGATCATGCCCTGACCCCCGCCCTTTTTTCCCTCCAGCAGCATCAGCTTGGGCGGGTGCTCCGGCCGCTTGGCCACAAGGCGCAGACGCTTGGGAGCCAGGCGGAATTGCTGCATGGCCGCGATGACCTCCCCCAGACGGGATGCGGGGTAGACCATGCACAGCCTGCCGCCAAACTGGAGAACCCGGGCGCAGGCATGGATCCACTCCTCCAGGGGACAGTCCGCGCTGCGCGCCTCCGCCTTCAGGGTGCTGGGGCTGACCAGCCCCCGGCTGCGCTGGGTATAAGGCGGGTTGGTCACCGCCAGGCGAAACCTCTCCGTTCCCAGCTGCGCGGGGGCCTCCCGGATATCACAGCAGACCACGCGGATGCGGTCCTCCAGTCCGTTGAGCGCCACGCTTCGCTGCGCCATGTCCGCCATGAGCGTCTCCCGCTCCACCCCCACGATCCGGGTTCTGTCCGCCCTTCCGCAGATCAGCAGCGGAAGCACCCCGCTTCCCGTGCCCATATCCACCACCGTATCCCCGGGCCGGGCCCTGCAGAAGTCCGCCAGCAGCACCGCATCCGTCCCGAAGCGGAAACCGTCCGGCCGCTGAAGGATCTTCAGCCCTCCGCGCTGCAGGTCATCCAGCCGCTCCCCTTCGCGAAGCTGTGGTATTTTTTCCATAATGTCTCCTCATTCCGCCGCTTTGCCCGGCGATGCCGGGCTGCATGCTGTCCCCCCTTTAGTGGTCAGCTGCGGCGCGGCAGCCGGGTGGCGGCCTTTCCCGCCAGAGCGCCGATTTTTTTCATCCTTCTGCTCAGAGGGGAAAGCAGGCGCCATGCCAGGGACAGGGGCCCCTTCCCGCCGCGCAGGGCGATCGCCCCCGGCCCCGCCTTGGGGACGGTCAGGTGATTCATGTTTTTTGTCCCCACATGGGACGTCATAAAGTGGCGCTCCCAGCGGTCAAACTCCATCGACATTTCCCTGCTGATCCCGGCCGCTTCGCGGATCCCGGGCAGGGGCTTCCCGCAGGCCCGCTCCAGCTGCAGGACGAACCGCCAGAACACATATTCCACGGGCACCGGGAAATCGAAGCACCATTCATAGTCGATGACGTCATACCCCCCGTCCTGCCTCGGGAAGAGGTTCTCCGGGATACAGTCGATGTTCAGGTTCCGCTTCCAGTGAAAGCCGGAATTCTCCGAAGCCTTTCCAAAGACCTCCTCGAACCGGTCTCTCTCCTGAGGCTCACAGTCCGGCTCCGCGCTGCGCATGAGGTCAAAGACCGCCTTGACCCGTTCAGAAAGCTGCACCTCTTCTCCGCTCCTGTCAAGCTCCGTGAGGGTTTCCAGAAGGGAAGTCCCCCTGAGCAGGTCAAACTCGATGCCGCCTTCCGCAGCCCGGCAGGGAATGTTCCGAAAAGCCCCGTGATCCCCCTGCCAGCGGAGCATGTCCCTGACATGGGCCTCTCCCTCCGGAGTCAGCCAGGCTTTTCTGACCGTTCCCGCCTGCTCATCGATGAGGGTGCAGATGCGTTTGTCTTCCCTGCGGTTGCTGCTGACCTTCACATAGGACACCCTGTCCCCCTGCACCCCTGCGCCGGAGAGGGCAATTTCCAGAAGAAAGGAGTTGGCAAAGGAGGCCGCCACGCCCTCTTTCTGGAGGGTCGCCATCACGGTCTCCGCGCTGAACAGGTCCACCCATTCCCCGTCCATATGGTAATCCCGGGAGCCGTCGCTCAGCCTGCGCGCATTGATGCTCTCCCGCGTCAGGATTTCCATGGGGAACTTGTAATCGGGGAAAGGATAGAAATCGCGGAGAACCTCAAATCCGCTCCGGCTGAGCAGCTCTCCCAGTTCCCTGCGCGAAAAGGTCCGGATCCGGTCCTGCTGCCGGTAGCCGTTCACGCCCACAAAGTACTCTCCCAGGTGGTCCTCCCTGGAACCCGCAAAATACTTGAGCCCGATGCGGTTTTCAATGGCCAGCAGAAGGATCCCCTCCGGCTTGAGGAAGGAGCGGACCCGTTGGAGGAATCCGGTGTAGGGATCCTCCCCCTTCATCATGAACGCCGCATATTCAAGGACACCGTTGACAACCACATAATCATACTTTTCTTCCGTGCTAAAGTCGTTGATGTCACAGATAAAGATGTTCAGGTTGTCGCAGTCCCGGTTGCGCGCATGGTTGATCTTCGAGCGGATCTCCGTCAGCTCGATGGCGTCCACCTTTTTCCCGCGTCTGCACAGCATCCCGGTGATGGCCCCGCACCCCGCCCCGACCTCCAGGATCGCCGCGCCGTCCCTGAAGGGGTACCAGTTCAGGATGTTCTGCCGCATGGGTGCAAAATGGTACACCACCGGCCATCTGCCGTCCCTGTACCAGTCCACGTTTCCGGCCTGTGCCATCTCCAGCATCTGCCGCTCGATGGAACCGTCCGAATAGACCTGGTTGTTGGACGTTTTGCTGTACTCATATCTCAGATTTGCCATAGTCCCTCTCCGTGTTATTTAGTACTGTGTCTTCACCGGGAAAACGGCTTCGTGTCCCCGCAGGAGTGTTTATCCGGCGGTTCTTTTCAGAAACCGTGAAAGATACTCCCCAAATACCTCCTCCCTGAGGAGGGCCAGCACCGCCGCATAGCCCGCCGCGCCGCCCGCAATCTGCAGGCAGGTCCTCAGCCACCCCTCCCGGAGCAGCCCTGCACACAGGACCAGAACCGACAGTTCCGCAAGCCCTGCCAGCAGGTACTTTTTCAGGGATTCCGTCCAGTTTTCAAGCTGAAAGACCCTGGAGCCGAAGGTCACATACACGCACATCACCACCAGCTCGCTGATCACGGAGGCGGCCGCAGCCCCGAACTCCAGAAATCCCGGAATCAGCAGCGCATTGCACAGGACATTGACCACCGCTCCGGAGGAGACCGCGAGGGTCATCCTGAATTCATGGTTGCTCACCAGCATCACCCGGGACCCCAGCAGATATCCCACCGGGGAGACCATCAGCGTCAGGCACAGGACCTGCAGCACCCGGGCGGATCCCGCATAGGCCTCCCCGAAGAGACTGCGGTACAGAAAGACCGCCGTAAACTGGATGCCGATGATCACCGGGATGGAGAACATCAGGATCACCTTCAGCCCCTTTGTGAGCAGGCGGTTGAATTCCGTCCGGTTTCCCTCCTTGTAGCAGACCGAGATGCGCGGAAGCATCACATAGGTCACGGAATTGGTCAGCTGCAGCAGTATCCGGTTGAGCTTGCTGCCGTACCCGTAAAACGCCACATGATCCTTGGTGCTCAGGATGCCCAGCATGGTCGTGTCCACCAGGGTGTAGATCTCGATGGCCAGATTCACGAGCACCAGCGTCAGGACGGGCCGGATGTGCCGGCCAAGCCGGAGCCCCCGCAGCTCGAGCCGGACGTACTTCCGGCTGTGGAGGAGGTTGAACAGGTTGTTCCCGGCTACGCCGAAGACGCTGATCAGGGCGTACTGGAGAAGATCCTGTTCCCCCCTGACCAGCACGACCATCAGAATCAGGCTCAGCGTCTTGAAGACCGCATTGCGGATGGAGATGAACTGAAAATCCTCCAGCCCGTCAAACAGCCAGGTGATGTTGATCGCGTTGAGCGGGACCGCAAGTCCCGCCATCAGGAACAGGGGCAGTTTTTCCCTGAAGGCGGCGTTTGACAGGACCACCCCCAGGTACAGCAGGGTAAAGCACGCCGTGGAGATCAGATTGATGACAAACAGCTCGGAGTACAGCCGGGACAGTTCCTGCCTGTCCTTCCGGATCTTGGCGATCTCCCGGATGGCATAGGTGGGGATGCCCAGAAAGGCCAGGATCGAAAAATAGCTGACGATATTCTGCGCGTAGACCACTTCGCCGATGGATTCCGGCAGAAGGACATGGGAAACGTAGATATTGGCGATAAAGGGAAACAGCATGTTGATCACGTTGTAGAACATGTAAAACAGGCTGTTTTTCGTGATGGATGCTCTCTCTTTGCTCTGCATGGCCGGTCCGATCTCACTCTTTTCTGGATGGGGACGTTTCTGCGTTCTCAGTTCAGGGGCCTGACGTATTTCCCGGACACATAGCCCTCCATGCCCGCCCAGGAGACGTGCAGATACTCGCTGCCATCCTCTCCCAGGACCGTCAGGATGGTGCCGTAGGGCAGCACGCAGAGCACCTCCGAAGCGGAGGAGGCCGCCTCCCTGAGGTTCAGTCCGTTGCTGCTGCCCACAATCACCCGCATCCCGCTCCGCGTCCCCGTCTCCTGTGACCCGCTCCCGGGTTCACCTGCCGCCGCCTCCTGCGCGGGCGCTGCCGCGGCGGGGGCCGGGGCTCCTGTTTCCTGCAGGGAAACGTTCCCCGCGGGAAGGCTTTCCGTCGCCTCCGGAGCCCCGGAGGCCGCCGGCGGCTCCTCTTTTGCCGGGCTGCCTTCGGAAAAGGACAGGTATTCCTCGCTGACATATCCGCTCAGCTCGCCGTAGGTCACCTGCGCAAACCCATTGCTGCTGCCTGCCGCCACAACCTGCGCACCGCGGGGCAGCACCGCCAGCACGCTGGAATTTCTTGACGGACTTTCCCGCAGATTGACGCCGTTGCGGGCGGTCACCACCCCGCGTCTGACCGTCACATAGCCGGAGGCGGCCGGGACCGGCGTGGCCGACGTTTCCGCCGCAGCAGGCTGGCTTCGCTCCAGCGGGGTGGTGTCCATGGACAGGTAGCGAATGGCTGCGTACCCGGAATTCGAGCCGAAGGTCACCGGCACAAACCCGTCCGTCTCTTCCCCGGTGACCGTCACGCCGGCCCCGTAGGGAAGCACCAGGGTGGCGTCCGATGAGGAGGACGGTTCCCTGCGGAGCATCAGGCCGTCCCTGGAGGTCACCACCGCCGGACGGCTGATGACGGACGCCGCATCCTCCGCGGTAATCAGATAGATATAGATCCGTTCCAGATAGCCCTCCATGCCGCCAAGCGCCGCTTTGAGCATGCTGTCATTGCCTTCCTCCACCCGGAGCTTGGCGCCCTGGGGCAGGTGCATCCGGATGCCGGAGGAAGAAGAAGGCTGAAGATACAGCCCGATCCCCTCGGAGGGAAGCACCACCGCCCGCGCGCCGCTCATGGGCACCATCTGGGCGTCCTGGGGGATCTCCTCCGGTTCGCCGGCCAGGGTCTTCGTCTCCGCGGTCAGGTAGGAGCTCATCACATAGCCCGAGCGGTCTCCTGCCCGGATCTGGGTCCAGCTGCCCACGATGCCCGTCACGGCGACCCGCTGTCCGTTGCGCAGTCCGCCGATCACCGCGCCCGTCATGCCGGGCGTCAGGCGGATATTGAGCATCTGGCTGTCATCCGAAAGGGTCACCACCGCCGCGGCCTCCCCGATTCCCGGCAGGAGGTCCTCCGCCCTGGGCTCCTTCAGGTACTTCGTCAGGGCAAAGCCGCTGAGGGTGCCGTACTGGATCCGGCTCCATTCCTCACCAGAGGACAGCAGGGTCACCTGGGTCCCGCTGGGGATACTCGCCAGGATGCCCGAGATCTGCGAGGCTTCGGAGCGCAGGTTCATTCTGGACAGGGGGTTTTCGAGGGTAATGGTGACGATCCGGTCCTCCCCGAATTCCTCCTGGCTCAGGGTTCCGTCAATGGAGGCCGCGAGGCTGCGGGTCATGGCAAAGCGGGTCAGGGTGATCCCGGGATAATAGAACGAAAGGATGTCCTCCACTCCCAGGCCTTCCTGTGCCATCTGCTGGGCCCCGCGCTGGCTCATGCCCACCCCGTGCCCGAAGCGGCGGGCCGTGAGGCGGAACCCGCCCACGGTCTGTGTCACCGTCTGCACCTCATTGTCGAGGGCATTGATGGACAGGTTGCACAGGGGTTCCACCTGGTCAAAATAATCCAGGGTCACGACCACCGGCGTCCCGGAGGCGAGCACGCACGCCACCTGCACCTTCCGGAAGACCCGGGAAGGCTCGGGGTAGCGCGGGCTGCTCAGGGTGACCTCGGTAATCTGGCGGATGCCGCTTCTTTCTCCGCTGATCCGGGCCGCCTCGTCCCGCAGCAGCGACGTCAGGGCGGGCTCCCCCGTGGTGCCGTCCGTATAAAAGGTCACATATCTGGCTGGTGCCGCGGGGTTGCGCAGGTCATAGGGATCGTCCTTGACGATCATGTAGGCGGCGCTGCGGCTGCCCCAGGCGTTGAGGACCGATTCAGTCTGCCCGCCGTTGGATGCGGTATAGTAGGCCGCCATGTATTCCCCGCCCACCAGGCCCACCACGCCTGCAGTCTCCCGGATCGCCCGGCGGCAGTTGTCCTTTCCTTCCGGCGACCCGTTGTACACCTGGTCCGAGGTGGTGTCCACCAAGTCATAGGCGGCCGCCTGCTGGCCCATCTTTCTGAGCGCATAGGTCCGCGCCGCCACGCTCTGGGCCTTGAGGGCCTCCAGGGGAAAGCTGTCGTCCAGCTCATAGGGCACGACGCCCTCCAGATAATCCTCAATGTAGACATGGACGATGACCTGAACGTTTCCGCCCTTCGCCCTGAATTCCACATCCCCCGGGTACAGATTTTCCGGCACCCTCGCCGCATCAAAGCGGACCCCGTTGGTGCCGGAGGTCACATGCCGCTGCAGGCGGATGCCGGCTGCGCTGATGCTCTGCCCGCCGCCGGTGAGCTCCAGCTTTCCCGAGCGGTTCACTACCCGGATCCGGGTTCCCCGGGCAAAGACCCGGGACAGGTCCCCCTCCAGGGTATAGCTGCCGTCCAGGGTCGCCGTCACCTCCGCGGGGGATCCCAGCGAGGCCAGACAGACCCGCACCGTTCCGGAGATCGGATCACTGCGTTCCAGTACAGCGGCTCCCGCCAGGCATGGGATCAGCAGGCATATAAGCAGCAGCACCGCACCCGTGGTTTTCCTCACAGCTTCTCCTCCTTCCGGGAATCATCCTTTATAATTTTAGCATAACACGGACGGCCTGTAAATCCGCCGTCGTTTCGTGTTTTTCTTTCCTTATCTCCCGCCCTGACAGGGAAGGTTGCTTTCCCGGACGGCACGTTGACCTGTCTGCCGGAGAGGTGGTATATTCTGCACGTAGAACCGGACGCCATGTTCCGTTTTCTTCACAGCGTCTTCGTCTTTTTCCCTCCGCAAAGCTTTTTGCAGAAAGTGAGCCATATGACAGCAGCAAAACCGCTTCTCCGGATTCCCGCGCTGATCCTCTGCGGGATCCTCCTGGGAACCGTCCTGATGGTCGGGGCCTATTCCCTCCGCTCGGAACGGCTGACCGGCAATGTCCGCACCTCCGCCCAGGTGCTGGCGCAGGAAGGCTCCCTTCCTCTGGCAGTCACCGGGTTTCTCCCCTCCCGGGTGGATTCCTTTTCCGATGTCATCATGACAGGGAACACCATCCTCTCCCCGTATGACACCCCGCTGGAAAACGCCATGCGCACCCCGCGCCTGTCCGGGTTTGATCCCCTGACGGAGCTTGAAAAATGGCTGGACGGCGAACCCGCGCAATACAATGACTACGCGCGCTACTGGCATGGCTACCTGATTTTCCTGGTGCCGATGATGACCCTGATGAGCATCAGCTCCGTCCGTCTCCTGCTGAGCGTGGTCCTGATCCTGCTGCTGCTGCATGCGGGCATCCGCCTCTCCCCCCGCCACGGGGTTGCGGCCCTGCTGGCCTTCTTTGTCGCCTGCTGCCCGCAGGCCATCGCCGCCAGCCTCATCCATGAAAGCTGCATGCTCATCGCCCTGGCCGGCGTCATCGGGGCCTCCCGCACGAGGCGGGACCTCCTGCCCTGCCTGCTGACCCTCATCGGCATGGCCACCTCATTTTTTGACCTGTTCACCACGCCGCTCATGACGCTGGT
>CACYCQ010000156.1:0-13462 GCA_902772995.1 uncultured Eubacteriales bacterium | reverse complement strand
TTCGGGTCCGTGGAGCGGCCGGAATGCCACCTGCTCTACAATGTGACCACCATGGCCAGCACCTGGCACACGGTGGCCACCCGGGACGTGCGCCTGATGGAGCACCAGCTGCGACAGGTGTTTGCCCTTCCGCCCCAGTATACCTTCCTCAACTACCTTCGCTGCCATGACGACATCGGCTGGGGGCTGGACTATGGCTTCCTGTCCCAGTTCGGGTGGGGGGAGATCAGCCACAAGCGCTTCCTCAATGACTGCCTTACCGGCACCCTGGAGGGCAGCGATGCCCGCGGGGAGCTGTACAACGATGACCCGCGGCTGGGGGATGCCCGGCTGTGCGGGACGACGGCCAGCCTGTGCGGCCTGGAGGCGGCGCTCTATGAAAAGGATGAGCACAAGACGGAGCTCGCGCTTGCGCTCATTGAAACCCTGCATGCCTTCATGCTGACCCTCTCCGGGATCCCCGTGCTCTACAGCGGGGATGAGATCGGGCAGCTGAACGATTACGGCTATCACCGGGATCCGGACAAGCGTCAGGACAGCCGGTACCTGCACCGCGGCGCCATGAACTGGGAGCAGGCGGCCAGGCGCGCGCAGCCCGGTACGGTGGAGGCGCGCATCTTTGAAAGCATCCTGCGCCTGGAGCGGCTGCGCCGGCAGGAGGAGGTCTTCTCTCCGGAGGCGGAGTGCCGGGTGCTGGATACGGGGAATTTCGCCGTGCTGGGTATCGTCCGGAAAATGGAGGGGCGGCAGCTGGTTGCCCTGTTCAATTTTTCCGAGCAGGCGCAGGTGGCCTGGATCGGCAGCGACCGGAAGGCCACGGACCTGATCTCAGGTGAAACGGCGACGGCGGTCCGCTGGGAACTCAGGCCCCACGGATTCTGCTGGCTGGTTCAGGAAATGGAATAAAGATAAAGAAAGGAAGAAAGTCATGGAACGTCCACGGGATATGGGCGGAATCTGCCCGGACCAGATGGCAGAGGAGACAGAGATCGATCTTCAGGATCTCATGGGAGAGCTGCTTATTCACTGGAAGGGGATCCTTGCAGTTGCCCTGCTTGCGGCGCTGCTTGTCGGCGGCTTTGGTTTCAGGAAAACGGAGAGGGACAATTCAAAGGCCCTGACGGTGCAGACGGACCTGGACAAAGCCCGGGAAAAACTGACCGGTGAGGAAATCCGGGAGGTGGACAGGCTGTACGATGAATACAGAATGTACAAAAGCGGAGAGGAAGCTTTGCAGGAGTACAGCGCCCACTCCTTTCTGATGACGCTGAGTCCGGAAAACGTTGTGGGGATGGGAAATCTGTATGCCATTCAGTCCAGTCCCCTGAGCGCAGGAGGAGAGTTCTTCAGGAACTCCCTGATAACACGGGAAGACTATGAGAAGATCGGACAGCTCGTGGGGCTTGAAGGCAGACATGTCCGGGATGCGGTGAGAATCAAATATATAGGGAATTCCTCTTCCGCGCTGAGCGCATCCCCGGAGGACCTGCAGACCACATCTCTGGACATTCACGTCTATGCTCCGACGCAGGAGATCGGCAGACAGATGCTGGACATCGTGGATGAAGCGGTGTCCCGCAGGACCCGCGCGATGGCCGGTGCGGATGACCGGCTCAGGGCCGTCCGGATCGAGCAGTATACGGATGAAAATGCCATGGGGGAGATTCTGGAGCTTCAGAAAAAACAGGCGGCGGATATCACCAGCCTGATCAGAACCAGAGCCTCGTATGACACTGACATTCTGAGCAAGGTGAACAAAGAACAGAAGACCTATCTGGATCTTCTGCGTTTGCGCGATGAACCTGAACGCCTGAAGAAAAAAGGATGGCTCAAGTATCCGGTCATTGGATTCGTTGTCGGTGCTTTTCTGATGGCGTGCGGGATCGCAGCCCGATATATTTTTGCGGGGCTGGTCCGCTCCGATTCGGACCTGACAGCGCGCACCGGAAGACCCGTGTTTCAAGGCATTGAGGTTCCCTCTCAAAAGAAACACGATCCGCTGGTGACACTGGGCTGCCGGCTGAAGGGGATCCGGGGCGCGGGACAGGAGAGCGAAGAGGACCGCATCCGGATGATCTGCCAGGAAATCCGAAGTTTTTCCGAAAGAAAGGACTTCCATTCGGTCCACATTCTGGCGGATGAACGGACAGAGGCGATCCGGTCCGTCGCCGAACGCATTGAACGGGGACTTCAGGGCCTCAAGGTCAGCCGCAGTCCCCTCCAGGTGGAAAGTGGCGGGATGGAAAGGCTCCTGCAGGCAGACAGCGCGGTCATGCTGGTTGGAAAAGACGTCAGCAGGACGACGGATGTCCGTCAGGCGTCCATGCTGTGCGCCAGAGTTCAGAAGCCGGTGTACGGAGCGGTGCTGGTCAGGGGCGACCTGACTGGCAGAAAGTGAATACAGCCGGCGGCTGACACACGACAAAGACCTTGACAACAAGGGGTTTTCGTCACAGGGAGCGAAAGCGCGCCTGGGTGACGGAAATCCCTTTTTCTGTCGGAAACAGCATCT
Organism: uncultured Eubacteriales bacterium; assembly: GCA_902772995.1. Classification (GTDB taxonomy): domain Bacteria; phylum Bacillota; class Clostridia; order Christensenellales; family Aristaeellaceae; genus Ventricola. The sequence goes on along the minus strand of CACYCQ010000156.1, from coordinate 10,950 downwards.
GCCTGATCTGAGGGCGGGAGGACGTGGCGGATGGAAGTCCTCCCTGGGGGGGCAGATGGTAAGTGCCCGGGCAGGAGTTGGCGCTGCCAGGCCCCCAAAGACGGGGAAAGGGCGGAGAATTCCGGAAAAGCCGGAGGAGAAGGAAGGACAGAGAATGGGTGATCGGCAGAAGTCGGCATATACCCCGGAGGAACTGCAGCTGCTCTGGAAAAGGGAGATGGCCATCTACCAGGAGATTGCAGGGATCTGCGAGCGGCATGGCCTCAGATACTTTGCGGCATGCGGGACGGTGCTGGGGGCGGTGCGCCACGGAGGGTTCATTCCGTGGGATGACGACATGGACGTGGCCATGCCGAGAAAGGATTATGAGGCCTTTCTGAAGGTCGCGCCCCTTGAGCTCCGGGAAGATCTGGAGATTCTCGGGATCGGGCTGACGGCGGGATATGTGATCCCCTTTGCGAAGGTCTCGGACAGGAACAGTACGTTCATCGAGGAGACAGATCAGCAGCTGAAGTATCATTCCGGGATTTTTGTGGACATTTTTCCAATGGACGAGGCGGCGCCCACCCACAGGCAGGAAAAGCGGCACCGCAGAGGCTGCTGGTTCTGGGGACGCGCAGGCGTGCTGGCGGAGTACGGACAGGTGAAGATGCCGGAGGGCCTGAAGGGCCTCAAAAGAGGGGCGGCAGAGGCTGCATGCCGGGGCGTTCATGCCCTGATGAAGCTCTTCGGGGTGAGTACCCTGTGGTGCTACCGGCACTTCCTGAAGGAAGCCCGAAGATATGAAAAGGAAGAACCGGAGCGGATTGCGGGCTATGCGGATGTCAGCGTTGAATCCACCATTCACCAGGCGAAGAATCTGTTTCCGACGGCACCGGCCAGATTTGAAGACATCACGGTCCGGATTCCCAAAGACCCGGATATCTATCTCAAAAACCTGTATGGAGACTACATGGTCCTGCCGCCCCCGGACAGGCGGATCAACCATTTCCCCGCGGTGCTGGATTTTGATCACTGATGAGGTGCACATTGAATATCTTTTATGCTCTGGATGATGCGTTTGTTCCCCAGGTCGGCGCATCCATCTGCTCCGTCTGTGAGAACAACCGGGAGGCGGATCAGATCACCTTCTTTCTGGGAATCCGCAGCGTCTCTTTACCCCACCAGGCGCAGCTGCAGGAACTGGCCTCCTCCTACGGAAGAAGCGCGGTGATGATTCCCATTGAGGACATCAAAGGGCGCCTTGGATTCAGCGCGGACACGTCCGGCTGGAACGAGATCGTCCTGGCCAGGCTGCTCATCGATCAGCTGCTGCCGCAGGACGTCGGGAGGGTGCTTTACCTGGATGGGGACACGATCGTCCTGGGGGACCTCCGGGAACTCTGGCAGACCGACCTTAAGGGGAAGACGCTGGGCATGGCGCCGGAGCCCACGGTGAACCGGAAGAGAAAGGAAGGACTGGGCCTCAGGGACCGGCCCTACTTCAATGCGGGCGTGATGCTGGTGGATCTTTGCCGCTGGAGGGAGCAGGACGCCTCCGGAAGGATCCTGGGCTTTTACAGGGAGAGGGAAGGGAAGCTCTTTGCCAATGACCAGGATGCCATCAACGCGGCCATGGCGGATGCCATCCACCCGCTGTCGCCCAGGTACAATCTGTACAACATGCTGTACGTTTTCCCCTACAAAACCCTGAGACGGATTGCGGGGGACAACGGATATGTCCCCGAAAGCGTGGCCCGGGAGGCGGCAGCGCATCCGGCGATCGTGCATTTCCTGGGGGAGGAAAGGCCGTGGAGGCGGGGAAACCATCACCGGTATGAACAGGAATACCGGAGGTATCTGTCCCTGACACCCTGGAAGGAGATGCCGCAGGAAAGGGGATGGGAGACGTATTTTGCCTGCTATCACTTTTTCTGGAAGGCGCTGGGATGCTTCCCCATGGCGCAGTACAGGATCATCGACGGGCTGATCCCGCTGATGATCCGGCTGAGAAAACACAAAAGACAGAAAAAAGATGAATAACACCTGCAAAGACAACCGGAAACTGTCCATTGTGCAGAACACCCTGTTCAACTCTGCCGGCAGTTTTTTCTACCTGCTGTGTTCATGGCTGACGACGGTGATCGTGGTCAAACTGGGCTCCGTGGAATTTGCCGGGATTCTGTCCCTGTCCATGGCGGTGACCAACATGTTCTTTTCCGTCAGCACCTTTGGCATCCGGACCTATCAGGTCTCCGATGTGGCCCGGAAGTATACGGCGGATGACTATGTGACCACGCGCCTGCAGACGTGCGCAGGGGCCTTTGTCCTGTGCGCGGCATACACGGCGGCAAGCGGCGTGACGCGGGTTGAGGCCGCGTGCATCATGGCCTTCATGCTGTTTAAAATCGGAGAATCCCTGTCGGACGAGAACCAGGCCCTTCAGCAGATCGCTGAGAGAATGGACTATATCTGTGTTTCCTTTGTCCTGCGGGGGACGCTGATGATCCTGACCTTTACAGGGATGCTTTACGCAGTGAAGGACCTGAGGGCGGCGCTGCTTGCCATGGCGGGCTCGACGCTCCTTGTGGTGATGCTGTATGAATTCCCGGTCAGCCGGAAGCTGAGCGGGTTCCGACTTAAATTCAATCCTGCCATTACCCGGAATCTCCTGAAGGACAGCCTTCCGCTGCTGGCCAATTCGCTCCTGATGGTGCTGATGGTGTCCATTCCCCGGACAAGACTGAATGCCATCTGGGGGAACTACTGGATGGGGATCTATGGCTCTGTGGCGGCGCCTGCGGCCATTGTCCAAAGCGCCGCCCTGTGGGTGTTCATGCCGTCCCTGGGACAGCTTGCGGCCTTCTGGGGAAAAAAGGACCGAAAGGCATTTGTCTCACTGGACCGGAGGATGCTCTGCCTGCTGGGAGGCATGTCGGCGCTGGTGCTCCTGGGTGCGGTGCTCTTTGGCCATTGGGGCCTTGCGCTGATCTTCGGGGAGGAGATCGCCGCGCACGGGGAACTGCTCCTGCCCACCCTGGCGGGAACCATGCTCATCGCACTTGAGTATTATCTGTCCTCTGTCCTGACGGTCATGAGAAAGCTGAAGAGCATCGTCATCGCCAACGCGGCGGGACTGGCCCTCACCCTGGCCCTCTCGGATGTGTTCATCCGCATGCAGGGTGCAAACGGCGTCAACAGCGTGGTCTGCATGGCCATGGGTCTCAACTGCCTGATGATGGGAGCCGTTGCCCGGAGGTCCCTTGGCGCTCTGGACGCGGATTTGCCGGGCGGACCGGGGGAGGCGGCGGGGAGACTGCCGGGGCCGCGGGAATTTCTGCGGCGACTTTGGAGAAAAAAAGATTGACGGACAGGGGCTGAGGATGTATAATGCCCGCAGTGTCTGAGCAATCGGACCGTATTTTATGCTTGAGCCGAGGGGAGGGATAAGAAGATGTCTGAGATCCGAGTTCGTGAGAACGAAACCCTCGAAAGCGCTCTGAGGAGATTTAAGCGGCAGTGTGCGCGTTCTGGAGTGATCGCCGAGGTCCGCAAGAGGGAGCATTACGAAAAGCCCAGCGTAAAGCGCAAGAAGAAGGCTGAGGCAGCCCGTAAGCGCAAGTATTGAAAAAAAGTCCCATCCATGGATGGGATTTTTTCTATTTTCGGAGGCAGATTTGAAAGTAACAGGATTGGTCGTTCCGCATCCCAATGTCCGCTACCGGCAGTCCCTGATGACCCTGACCCGGGTGGAGGTCCAGATGGCCCTTGACGCACTGGGGAGGGAGACGAGGGTGACGGAAAAAACGCTGGGCGGCAAGCCGGCGGTGTGCTTTGAGGTCGACAGGTTGACCCGGAGGGACTGGCGGATGCTCAGCCAGGTGGCGGGGGTGTATCTGTATTTTGAGGAGAAGGGGGAGGGCCTGCAGCCTGTGGAGGACCTGCATCCGGCCTACATCGGGGAGGACCTGCCGGCCCTGCTAAAATACAAGGGAAAGACCAATGAGGTGTTTACGGATGCGCTGATCACCATGGCCCTCTCGCAGAGCAGCTTTGCGTCCATCCACGACGGACAGCTGACGGTGCTGGATCCCCTGTGCGGGAAGGGCACCACCCTGTACCTGGCGCTTCGCAGGGGGTACCACGGCATCGGCATCGAGCTGTCCAGATCCGATGTCCGGGAGGCGTCGGAGTATCTGACCCGTTACCTTGAATTCCACCGGATCAAGCACAAGAAGCAGGACTTCAGCCTGACCGCAGGCGGAAGGGCGGCAGGAAAAGAGACCCGGTGGATCCTTTCCGACAGCGCGGAGCATTACCGGGACGGCGACACCAGAACGCTTCGAATGATCCAGGGGGATACCCGGGACTGCGGGAAAATGCTCCGCTCTGCCAGCGCGCACCTGCTGGTGACCGACCTTCCCTACGGGGTACAGAAGGGGACCAGCGGCAGGGACGCGGGGATCCTGCAGACGGTGGAGCAGGCGCTGCCCGGCTGGACAAATGTCCTGATGGAGGGCGGGGGGCTGGCCATCAGCTTCAATACCCATGTGACCCGCAGACAGGCCCTGGAGCAGCTGCTGGTGAGGCACGGATACCGGATTGCGACGCCTCCGGAAAGCTGCGAGCACTGGGTCGAGCAGGCCATCACCCGGGACGTGGTGCTGGCCAGGCTTGACAGGAAAGGAAGTGCCCATGCAGAATAAGACGGTCGCCTTTCATACCCTCGGGTGCAAGGTCAATCAGTATGATACCCAGGCCATGCGGGAACGGTTCCTCCAGGAGGGCTATACCGAGGTCCCGTTTGAGGGAACTGCGGATGTCTATGTGGTCAATACCTGCACGGTGACCGGCACGGGGGACCGGAAGAGCCTGTCCGCCATCCGCAGATGTGCAAGGAGGAACCCCGAAGCGCAGATTGTGGTGTGCGGCTGTCTGGCCCAGCGCAGCGCGGAGGAGGTGCGCCTGCCCGGGGTGCGCCTGATTCTGGGAACGCAGCGAAGGGGTGAAGTGGTCCGGCTGCTGGAGGAGGCCATGAAGGAAGGCTGCCAGCTGGTGGCGGTGGATTCCCTCAAAAAGGCGGCCTTTGAACAGCTGCAGGTGGATTTTCACGAGGGACACACCCGCGCCGTGATGAAAATCCAGGAGGGCTGCGACCGGTACTGCACCTACTGCATCATTCCCTCGGTTCGGGGACCGATCCGCTCAAGGCCTCCGGAGGAGATCAGAAGCGAGGCCCAGAGGCTTGGCAATGCGGGGTACCGGGAACTGGTGCTCACGGGAATCCATCTGACCAGTTACGGCCGGGACCTGGGAGACGGCTCCACCCTGCTTGACGGCATCCGGGCGGCCTGCGATGCCGGGGCTGTCCAGCGGGTGCGTCTGGGGTCCCTGGAGCCGGTGGTGGTGACGGAGGACTTTATCGAAGGGCTGTGCCGGCTTCCCAAGGTCTGCAGGCAGTTTCACCTGGCCCTGCAAAGCGGCAGCGACAGCGTGCTTCTTCGCATGGGCCGCAGATACCGGAAGGCGGAGTTTCTGGAGGCCTGTGCCCGTCTGCGCTCGGCGTTTCCCGGGTGCAGCATCACCACGGACATCATGACCGGGTTCCCAGGGGAAACGATGGAGGAATTCGCCGAATCCATGGAAACCTGCAAAAAGGCGGGGTTTGCCAGGATGCATGTCTTTCCGTATTCGGAGCGGGAAGGGACCCGGGCCGCAGGCTTTCCGGGGGCGGTACCCGTTGCGGAGCGGGAGCGCAGGGCCAGGCAGATGATTGCCCTGGGCCAGGAGCTGGCCTGCCGGGAGAGAGCGCGCAGGGTCGGCACCGGGGAAACCGTGCTGCTGGAGGAGCCTGAGGGGGAGGCGTTTCTGGGATATACAGGAAGCTACATGAAGACAAGGGTTGTCGCGGAGGCGGGGACGGACCTGCACGGGGGTGAACTGTGGCAGGTGGACATCACCGGCGTCCAGGGGGAACTGCTCCTGGCCCGGGCCGTCAGCCGGGTGGTCTACTGAGGGACATATAAAAAGGAACAAGGAGGAGAAAACGATGGAAAACTGTCTGTTTTGCAAAATCGCCGCCGGGGAGATCCCCAGCACGAAGGTTTATGAGGACGAGCAGGTGCTGGCCTTCAGGGATATCAACCCCCAGGCCAGGGTGCATGTGCTGGTGATCCCCAAATGCCATGTCAGCGGGTGGACGGAAGCGGCATCCATGCCCGATGCGGACCTGGCGCACCTGTTCCGTGCGGCCGGGGAGGTGGCCAGGATGGAGGGCATCGATCGGACCGGCTACCGGGTGGTGTCCAACTGCGGTGAGGATGGATGTCAGTCTGTGAAGCATCTGCACCTTCATGTACTGGGAGGACAGCATCTGTCCGAGACCATGTCCTGACAGGACGTCTTCATGATGGGAATACACAGGGACTATATGATTGGGCTGTTTGCGGACAGCCACGGGGATACCGATTCTCTGGAGCGCCTGCTCAGGAAGATGGGCCCCCTTGACGCTGTGCTGTTTCTGGGAGATATCAACCGGGATGCGGAGTACCTGGAAGCTCTGCTGCAGGAGGAAGCTCAGAATCCTCCGGTGTTTTTTGCCGTGCAGGGGAACAACGATTTCGGCAGGGAGTATCCGGGAAGCCTGGTGATTTGCCTGAACGGACAGAAGATATGGATGGAACACGGGCACATGACCGGCTGTGTCCGGGACGTGGCGGATCATGCCAGGCAGAATGGGGCCGGGATTGCCGTTTTCGGGCACACCCACCACCCGATGGTGGACATGGTGGGCGGAATCCTGGTGGTCAATCCGGGCTCCGCGGGACGATATGTCAGGGGAGGTCCTCCGAGGGCATCCTGTCTGATTCTGGGACGGGGAACACCGAAGATCCGGGATGTATTCCTCGGGCTTTAGGAAATCTCATCATCAAACCATATTACACTATACTGAAGCGTTGCTGTATCTCAAATCCTGTTGTCGGGTCTCCATAAGAAGGAAATCTCAGAAACATATCGGTTCACTGTCCTCCTGGCTTCAGAAACCAGGCATTGGGAGTGAATGAGCTGGGAAGAGAATTGTGCAGGGGATCTGCGGGTGAAATCAGGTGGATGACAGGCAAGCTGATTGCCAGAGAAACAAGTATGGATTTAATTATCAAAAATCTGGGAAAACTTCATGAGGAAACCATTATTCAGTTTGACGGAATTACGGTTCTTGCAGGAGATAATGGTTCTGGAAAAAGTACAGTCAGTAAGGCACTCTACTGTGTGTTTCATGGTTTTTATGGCATTGAAGAAAGAGTATTTCAAGATAGAAAACGGGAGATCACGAATATTCTCATGGATGCCAGAATACCTCGAGGTAATTCACGGAAATTGCAGAGCATGATGGACGGCTTTGTCGACAGTTTAATCAATGTCTACAAGGAAAATAAAAAACTCGAGAGTATTATTGACTGCATTACACAGTTGAAAATGCAACTGATGGAGGGCTTATCACCGGAGGAACTGGCGAGAAAAATAGAACAGGTCCTCCTCATTTCAGATGAGGAAATCTGTCAGCGCCTGCTCATGAGGACATTGCAGAATCAGTATAATGGGAATATTGCAAATGTGAATTTTCCGGAAGAAAAGTGTTCTGTTCGTCTGATTGTGAAGGGAAAAGAAATATCTGTAGATATTTCACCGGATGGGAGAGTCACGTACCAGAAGGAGACGAATCTGCTGCGGGACGTGATCTATGTTGACGACTCCTTTGGTGAAGATAGCCTGTTTGGAAAAACGGGATGGTATTCTTCTGACAGCTGGTGGGCGGGAAATGGAATGGGAACGGATGCAGAACTTGAAAAAGACGGTCCAACGGCGGCAGGAGAATTGCTGAATGAGCAAAAAGCGGAAAGCATCTTTTCTTTGATGGCGCAAGCTGGAATAGGAGAGATGCACAGGAATGAACAGGGAAGATGGGTCTATGCCGCCCCAAATCTGAGCACTCCTGTTGGAATCAGGAACATCTCTTCCGGCACGAAAGCTTTTCTTACACTGAAGCATCTGATCAGGAATGATCTGATTGAAAATAAAGGCGTTTTGATACTGGATGAGCCGGAGGTCCACCTGCATCCAAAGTGGCAGGAATTATATGCAGAAATCATTGTGCTACTGCAAAAAAATTATAATCTGACACTTCTTGTGAGTACGCACAGTGCAGACTTCGTCAGCTTTTTGGAATACTATACACGAAAGCACGGGAGTAGTCAGAAATGCCGATATTATTTAATGAATAATATGGATGATGGCTCATATGCAATGGCTGAAAATGTCACGGGATCGATAGATAGACTCTATAGGGAACTGAGTATGTCGTATATTCGTATCAGTGAGAAACTTGCAGAGGAAAGTGATCCGTGAAGATCAGGGACTATTGGCAGTTTACCGGCAAAGGTGTTCGAACGCTCCTGCGTGATGCTTCCGTCGATGATTCGGGCGGTACCAGAGTTTACATGACGGAATCGAAGGCTATCGTTGTTGATTTTGACCGGGTGAAGCGAGAATATATGAACAGATACCATTTCACTGAGGACGATGCGAAGTCTGTTGATGCTCTTTTTGAAATGGTATCCTCACCTGATCATCAATCTGAACTCATTCTGGCGGAATTCAAGAACGGAAAAGTTGACAACAGAGACATAGAGAGAAAAGCCCGAGACAGTGTATTGATTTTTCAATCCATTACAGGAACGCAACTGGAAGATACACGTAAACATGTCCGTTTCGTCCTGGTATATAATGAAGAGAAGAATCCAATGGATTACCGGGAAGCCAGGGCGATGGCACTTGCAAACCGGGGAAGAGTTGACTTTTGCCGCTTTGGTCTGGCACATCTAAGAGGTTTCTGCTTTAAGAGTGTCGTTGCCTATAGCCAGAAAGAGTTTGAGAAAAAGATCGTGCCTTTTATTATAGAATTATGATACTTAAAACAACTGCTCTTTGAAAAACTTTTATTAAAATAAATTAAATGTTTTCTGAAGAATTAGTTTTTGAAAACAATTGCAGTTGGCCAGGATACGACCCCTTTCAGTGAATGTACAGGAACAGAGGGAATCCCATTCTTTCACAACTCAGAATCCTCTGGCGTTATGCACTGACAACTTGTCTATCGAGTTCGGCCGTATGGGTATCAGCCGAAGGCTGATGAGCAGGGCTACGAATCAGTATTCGTGCCTCAGAAAAATGGGGAGCGTATGAAATCTCGTGTGCTGATCGAGGACACTCTCCGTTGATGATGGCTTAGGTGGCCTTCTGCATTTCTTCTATTCTGCAGATATCCCCATCCTAAGCTTTGGAGGACAACCTCGTTTTCGTTTCTCTGCAGATTCCTCCAGTGAGGACTCAGGAGGGGACGTCTCCTTTTTTGGAGGACTGTTCGGTTTTCAATATTTTCAGTAGGTTCACTTTGCTGTTTGCTGCCGGGACTGAAGGGAGAGAGCAACGATGGAGGAAGCACCCGAATGCCTGTGCGTCAGTGTGGTCATTCCAACCCTCAATGCAGAGACCATGATCGGCCCGCTGCTGGAGTCGCTCAAGGAACAGAACCTGCCTCCCCGTGAAATTCTGGTGGTGGATTCCGCCTCCGAGGACAGGACCTGTGAAATCGCCCGCTCTCTGGGAGCCCGGGTGATTCAGATCCGGAGGGAGGACTTTGACCACGGGGGAACGAGGGACATGGGACTGCGCCTGTGCGAAGGGGAAATCGTTCTGTTTCTCACGCAGGACGCCCTGCCCTGTTCCTCGCATTACATCGAGTATCTGACGGCGCCTTTTCAGGATCCGAGGGTGGGCGCGGTGGGTGGCCGGCAGATTGCCCGCGCCCAGGCCAGGCCTTATGAAAAACGGGTCCGGGAATTCAATTATCCGGCCGAGGACAGAAAATGGGACCGGTCCGCGGTGCCAAAGCTGGGCGTGCGCGCATTTCTGATCTCGGATGTATGCGCCGCCTACCGGAAGGAAGCCTACCTCAAAGCGGGGGGATTTGATGCCCCGATCCTCACCAATGAAGACATGCTCATGGCCCAGAAGCTGCTTGAGTGCGGATATGCGCTGGCCTACAGCGCCGGCGCGGCGGTCTGGCACTCCCACAACTATTCCCTCCGGGAAGAATACCGCAGGAACCATCTGATTGGACGCTTCATGAAACGCTATGAGAAGCGGCTGTCCTGCGGCAGCGAAACAGGGGAGGGGCTCCGGCTGGTCCGGTATGTCCTGGGGAAACTGATGTCGGAGGGGCAGATACTGGAGGCGGCGGCCTTCTGCATGAACTGTGCGGCGAGGCTGTCCGGGAACCGGATGGGCCGGATGGCGGAAGGCAGGAGGATGAAAGCGCATGAGGGTTGAAATCCTGATGGCGGTCTACAACGGGGAACGGTTCCTGGAGGAACAGCTGGATTCGATTTTCGCCCAGACGGATTCCAGATGGCATCTGACCGTCAGCGATGACGGCTCTGCGGACAGATCCCTCCGGATTCTGGAGGCGGCGCAGGAGCGGCATCCAGAGCAGGTCCGGCTTGTGCATTCCGGAAGGCGCTTTGGCAGCGCCAAGGCGCATTTCTGGTGGCTGCTTCAGCAGTGCCGGGCGGAACTGGTGATGCTCTGCGATCAGGATGACGTGTGGTTCCCTCAAAAGGTGGAAGGGTTCCTGTCGGCCCTGGAGGCGCTCCCCCCGGAGGAGCGGCAGCGGCCCTGTCTGTTTTTTTAGGATCAGATCCCCACGGATGAGCAGCTGCACCCTCTTTCGGAGTCCCTCATGCGCTATCAGAAACAGAATCCGGGGGCGCTGGAGTTTCAGCACCTGGTGTTCCAGAATGTGGTCACCGGCGGAGCGTCCATGGTCAACCGTGCCCTGGTGGACAAGGCCCTGCAGTGCCGCGCGCCGGAGGAGATGATCGAGCACGATTACTGGCTGGCGCTGGTGGCATC
>CACYCQ010000155.1:0-9514 GCA_902772995.1 uncultured Eubacteriales bacterium | reverse complement strand
CGCCCCTCATGCCCCGAAGCATTTTTTTCCGTTCTCCATCATCCGCTGCGTTTTCTTCCGTGTTTTTCCACACTGTCTGAATTTTCTTCTCCCTCGATGAGGTTTCGTGGTATCATAACAGCCGGCTGAACATATCCTTCAGGCGGACGCGTCTTCCCGGGGATCCGGGAAAACATCCGTTTCTGATCATAAGGAGGCTTGACTTCATGAGACAACTCGTTTCCCTGTTCCTGGTCCTGACGGCAATGCTGTGCCTGTCCGGCCTGCAGGCAACGGTCACTGCACCTGCCGTATCCCTTGCGGAGGCCCTCCCGGCATCGCAGGAGCACGCCTTTTCCTACGTCCATGATCCCCGTGAGAATCCCTTCGCCATGGAGGACATCGTCGTCAACCCCCAGGCCGTCTACGGTTTTTCCCCGAATCCCGAATCCAGGCGGCTGGGAAACTACGCCAAGTTTGACTGGACAGATCCCGAATTTGTGGCTTCGGCAAGGGAGTCGCGTCAGGCTTACCATAAATCGATGGAGTCCCTGACGGACATCCTGTACAAGATGAGAGACGAGGGCGCCAGCATTGAAGAGATGGCCAGGGCGGTTTCCAAGGAGCGCAACCGTCTTCGCATTGTAAGCGCCATTTCCGACCCGGCCAGCTTGGCCTCCACCCTGGAAAGCAATCTGAAGACCTACGGGAACGAGGAAGGGCCGACACCGGAATACCTGTATGAGAAATACGGTTCCTGGACGACGGTCCTGCAGAAGGCCTTCAGCACCAACATGGGAATGGATGCCTGCTGCGGCCTGTACGATGACTGCTACCAGCTGTATGTTGAGCTGGGATATATGGATAACTGACCGAAAAACAACGGGGGGGATCCGGACAGTTCTGTCCAGATTCCTTTTTTTGCCTGCGGAGGGTGCCTCCCGTCCGCTTCGGGGGACTTCTCCCCGCGCCATCATTTCCCTCCGGGCAGCCTTCACTCCGACAGCCTGTTTCCCCCGGTCCCGGCCGCGGCACGGAAGGCCTGAAGGAAAGAAGCTGTGCGCGGGGAATCAACGTCAGAAAGGAGAATTCATCATGCAGCATCCCGCTTCAAAACATCTGGTCTGTCTGACCCTGTGCCTTCTGATGGCCCTGGGGGCCTTGGAGGGTTCCATCGCCGAGAAGCGCCCGTCCGTCATCATGCTGGAGGGCATGGAAGTTCCCCTTGAAGAAACGCTGTACCGCAGCCCCGCCGGCTTTTCATTCTGGTACCCGGAAGAGGATTTCAAGGCATATCCGGGAAAAGTCGGACGCATCCAGGGCGTCATCGTGCTCAACCCGTATTCAGATGACTACATGATCCTCTCGACGGTCACGAAAAAAGAGGCTGAAAAGCTCCTCCGGGATGCCCGCAGGGATGCGGCGATGCTGTCCTCTCCCTCGCGGATTCAGGAAGAGCTGGGTCAGAAGATCAAAAAATCCCGGGTCTCCTTCTGCACGCTCATCGCGGAAAACGGGCTTTTTCTCCGGGCGGACGGGGAATATTTTCTGGAAGCCGCCGAAGGCACCGCCAAATACTTCGACCATATCCTGAACAGCGTGACCCTCTTCCCCCCGGAGTCTGAGGGTTCCGCGCCCCAGACCCCCTGAATTTTTCAAATCCCTGCCGCGTGAGGACGCGGCGGCTTTTTTCCGGACCAAAGCGGACGCCTCCCCGCGAGAAGCATCTTCCCGCGGGGAGGCGTTTGTGCGTCCGTCCCGGGCAGGCCGGGTTTCCCCGTATGGAGGGGAAGCCTTCCGCCGGAACCCCAACGGCCAAAAAAGGCGCCGCCTTCACCGGAGTTCCCGGCAAAGGCGGCCATTTTTTCCCGTTCAGCCTGCGCTTCGGGAATGCTTGTGCGCCCGTTTGATCTCGTACATGTCCTTGTCAGCCCGGCGGATCACTTCCTCCACGGAACGGTCCATCTGGGGATCATACTCCGCCATTCCCATGGACACGACGGCCTTTTCCCATCTGTTCTCTCCCTGCGAGGAGACCGCCTTGACCTGCTGTTCAAACAGCTGTCTCAGCTCCTTCCGGTTGGCATAGTCCTCGTTTTGCAGTATCGCGGCAAACTCATCCCCGCCGATTCTGAACACGGGGCTGTGCACGTACACGTGGCAGATGAGGTGAGCCGCCGACTTCAGATAGATGTCCCCCTTGTCGTGCCCGTACCGGTCATTGATCTGTTTGAGGTCGTCGCAGTCAAACACCGCAATGGCAAATCCGAGCGATTCCTTCCGCTCGACCCTGTGCTCCAGTTCATCGATCATCTCCGTAAAGGCGCCCTTGTTGCGCACCGCGGTCAGGGCATCGACGAAGACCCGCCTGCTCAGGTCATCGACCTGACTGTGCGTCTCTTCCACCTCTTTTTCCGCGCGGAGCATCCGGTTCTGCGCGACAATCACCGCCAGCAGGGAGATCAGGACGATAAACACGGCGATCACAATCAGCGGGTTCCCGGCGATGAGGTCAAGCAACCCGGTCTTGGACTCCTCCGCGGAATAGTACGTCAGCGCCGCGCTGATGGCCGAGTTCCTGATCAGTCCCGTGGTTCTTGTCAGGATGGAATAGAGTTCCTTGTTTCCGCTGCCCACCGCAAAGAAGTATTCCACCTCTTTCCCGGTGGCAAGGGGGGCCAGGCTGTATTTTTCGCACAGGTTCCCCAGGTGGTTGTAGCAGTAATTGCTGATCAGGACGCAGTCCGCCTCTCCCTTTGCCACCGCGAGCAGGCAGGCCTCCACGTCCGGATACTCCGCCGTCTGCCATTCGGGGAAATGGTCCATCAGCACCGTCGTGTAGTTGGGGTTGCCCCGCTCTACGGCGGTGACCACATGGTCCTTTGCCGCAAAGACGCTCTGATCCGATCTGCGGACCACCGCGTAGACTTCCGTCTCCATCACCCGGGGCGTCATGACCAGTCCCAGCTCCTCGCTGTCCGAGGAGCTCAGGCAGGACGGGAACATGCAGTCCACCTCGCCGCTTTTGACGGCCGCCATGGCCGCCTCGGCGCTCGGATAGGCCACTGCCTCAAAGCTCAGGTGTGCATTCTCCATGCAGTCCGATGCGTAATCCAGATATTCCTTGAGCGCGCCGGTCAGCTCTCCCGTGTTCTCATTCCTGTCGCAAAAGGACAGATGATTGTCCTGGTACCCGACGCGGATGGGCCCGTGGCGGACAAGCCAGTCCTTTTCGGGGGAACTCATGAAGAGGTTTGAACCTGAATTCGTGAAGTACTTCTCCGACAGCTGCTGGACATAATACCGGTTCTCATCCTGAATCCGGCTCATCGCGGCATTCAGATCCTCCAGCAGGTCCTGGCGGTCCTTTCTGACGGCGAAGAAAAAATCGGAGGAACCGATCTTGATGATCGGCACGCCTTCTTCATGCCCTCCATAGGCATCCAGGGTCAGAAAACCGTCCAGCTCCCCTTCCGACAGCATCCGGAAGGACTCCGCCTCGGGGCATGCCACTTCAACGGTTTCCACCCGGATTCCGGTCTTTTCCTGCCAGTCTTTCAGCAATTCTGCCTGGATGCTTCCCCTGTTGACCCCCACTTTTCTGCCCGCAAACCAGGAAGGGGACTCCCTGGCGGCTTCATAGTTTCCTTCGGCGGTATAGAGGTAGTACTCCTCCGACCCCATGGGATCGGAAGCAAACAGCATGAGTCCGGAGCGCTCGGGCGTAAAGGAGATGTCGCTCATCAGGTCGATTTCCCCGCGGATGAGCATCTCAAACAGGTCCACCCAGCTGCCTTCCACATACTCGTACTTCCAGTCCGAATAGGCGGCGATCTTCTGCTGGAACTCATAGGAATAGCCGGAATGCCTTCCAAACCGGTCCGTCCTGTTGAACGGGGACTCGAACCAGCCAACGCGCACGGTTTTGCGGGAATCCTGCGCAAGCCCTCCGGCGGGCGGGAGGATTCCCGTCGCAATCACGAGAAGCAGCAGCAGTACCGTGCTCCATCTCAAGTGCCACCATCCTGTCGATGTCATCCTGTCTCCCCTTTCCACTGCTGGCCAGGGTTCGTCTGCGGGGCTGAACCTGATGCCCGCCTGGCTTCCCGTCTTTATCCCACTTCTTCGGCCGCCGCGCCTGCCTTGCCCGGGGGCCGGAGGAACCCCGGCGCCTTCGGGCACATGGCCGAAAAACTGCTTTTAATATTATTTTCTGCGCCTATCATACCATGCTTTTTCATCATTATCCACTAAAAGTTCGTATTCCCGGGAGAGATCCAGGGCAGGCCCTGCATGGTCCCCGCACAGTGGAAGACGGCCTCAGCTGCAAAAACCGGAGGGCCGGGTCCCCTGCTTTTCCCCGAAGCGGATTTCCTTACCCGTACCTGTCCGCCCGCAGCCTTCCGGCAAAGCCGCCCCCTGAGGCTTCTCCGGCCGTCACATGCCCGGTTCAGACGGACCGGTTCGTGGATTTCCCCGTGCCAGGCCGTAAGTCCTCCGGTTTCCGCCGCTGCTTCCGGCCCTTTCGGGCCCGGTGAAAATGCCGGGATTTCCTGCATGACACGAATCGTCACACCGATGTGAAAGGGCGGTTCTGTCCCTCCGCCCGGTTCGCGTGCTACGCTCAGGCCGTCAGCGACACCAGACGAAAGGACGAAACGAAAATGAACGCGAACGAAAGAAAAGACCTCACCGCGGGCCTCCTGCTGCTGTGCACCTTTGGCCTGTGGACCCTCCTCATCCAGTGTGTGGATGTCCGGCCCGTCGGACAAAACGGAACCCCAGTCGGGTTTGCCGCCTTTAATGTGTGGTTCCACGGGATCACGGGGGTCCATCTGCCCCTTTATGTCCTCACGGACTGGCTGGGGCTGGTCCCCATCTTCATCTGCCTGTGCTTTGCCGTCCTCGGGGCCTTCCAGCTCCTTCGAAGACGGAACCTCCTCAGGGTCGATGCGGACCTCCTGCTCCTTGGTGTATACTATGTTCTGGTCATCCTGGGCTACCTGATATTTGAAGCCTTTCCGATCAACTACCGGCCTGTTCCGATTGACGGGGTGATGGAGGCCTCCTACCCCTCCTCAACGACGCTCCTGGTCCTGAGCGTCATGCCCACCCTTCATTTTCAGGTCGCCAGGAGATGCAAAAAGGCGCATCTTGTGCGGGCCGGTCTCGTTTTTTCGGCGGGTTTCTCCCTGTTCATGGTCCTGGGGCGGCTGCTGTCCGGCGTGCACTGGGCCACGGACATCGCCGGCTCCGTCTTCCTCAGCTCAGGACTGTTTCTGCTGTACCGCGCCGCGGTTCAGGCGGCGGACAGACACGCGGCAACTTCTTCCCCGGAGGCGTAATCTCATGGAATTTCACGAAAAGCTTCAGGAGCTGCGAAAAAGCAGGTCCATGACACAGGAGGATCTGGCACAGGCGCTTCTCGTCTCAAGGACCGCCATCTCCAAATGGGAAACCGGCAAGGGATATCCAAGCATCGATTCTCTCAAGGAGATCTCCCGTTTTTTCTCCGTCCCCATCGATACCCTCATCTGCGCGGATGAGATCCTCACCGCCGCGGATCATGACAAAAAGGCCCTGGCGGACAGAACCCTCTGCCTTGTCTGCAGCGCGCTGGACATGCTGTCAGGCCTTCTGCTGTTTCTTCCCGCGTTTGGCAACGGCGGGGATTCCCCCGCCTCCGTCCCCCTGCACGCCATCACGGGTCTGCACCCGTGGCTCAGGACCCTCTATGCGGGAACGCTCCTGGCCATGGTCCTGTGCGGCCTCTTGACCGCGCTGCTTTCAGGGGGCGGGCGGCCCGTCCTGAGCCGGAGGGGGCTGCTTTGCGGGATGGCGCTGTCGGTCCTGAGCGTATGCGTGTTTATCCTGTCCAGACAGCCCTATGCCGGCATCGTCTGTTTTTCGCTGCTGGTCATCAAGGGGCTTGCGGTCCGCAGCGTGAAACAGCCCTGAGCGGCCCCGGCGGATTTTTGTCTTCCCTTTCCCCGTCTTCCGTCATATAATCCCATGCATCGCCGCCCTGGATTCCACACAGGACTCCGGGACGGCTTGTTTACACCCACTACCGTCTACAAGGAGGAACTGCCCAATGAAAAAGATTACTGTATTCCGCGGCGACGGCATCGGCCCCGAAATCGTCGACGCCGTGCTGCAGATCCTGGACGCCGCGCATGCGCCCCTTGAGTATGAGATCTTCAATGTCGGCAAGGATGAATATGCAAAAAACGGAAAGCTGATTCCCGATGAAGCCTATGCATCCTTTGACAGGAACGGGATCCTGCTCAAGAGTCCCATCACCACCCCCATCGGCCACGGCTTCCGCTCGCTCAACGCCTCCCTGCGCATCAAGTACGACCTGTATGCCAACGTGCGCCCGGCCAAGTCCAACCCGGCCGTCATCACGCCCTTCCCCAGCGTGGACATCGTCACCTTCCGCGAGAACACGGAGGACGTCTACGCCGGTGTCGAGGAGCGGATTTCCGATGACGAGATGCACACCATCAAGATCGTCACCCGCCACAAGTCCGAGCGCATCATCCGGGATGCCTTCAACTACGCCCGCGCCCACGGCCGCAAAAAGGTCACCTGTGTGCACAAGGCCAACATCATGAAGCTGACCGACGGTCTGTTCCTGGATATCTTCCACGACATCGGCCATGCCTATCCGGACATCCAGAAGGAGGACATGATCATCGACGCCACCTGCATGAACATGGTCATGCATCCGGAGCGCTTTGACGTCGTCGTGACCCTCAACATGTACGGCGACCTGCTCTCCGACCTCACCGCCGGCCTGATCGGCGGCCTCGGCCTGCTCCCTTCCGCCAACCTGGGCAGCCGCTACGCCATGTTCGAGGCGGTCCACGGCTCCGCCCCCGACATCGCCGGCAAGGGCATCGCCAACCCCATCGCCTTCCTCTGGTCCGCCTGCATGCTGCTTGAGCACATCGGCGAGGACGCCATTGCGGGCCGCATCCGCAGGTCCGTGGACGAGGTGCTGCTTGAAGGCACGTTCAAGACGCCCGATCTGGGCGGCACCGCCACGACGGCGGAGTGCACCCGGGCCATCATTTCAAGGCTGTAACAGTCTGCACCCTGCCTGCCGGACCGTCCGGACAGGCAGGCTTTTTTCATTTCGCTGACAAGTCAGCACAACAATGACCATTCATTTCAATATGGCGGTAAGCCGGATATCGTCTGTTTTATTCTTCCCTTCCGCGGTCCTCCCGCCTGAGAAAGACTTCCATTTTCATCAGGGTTTCCTGCAGTGTGGTGATGTCCCTGTGAACATCCCCCGTCTCCAGGGAATGGTTCGCCCCTTCCGTCACGTGAAGCGCAGTGCCGGAAAGGGCGCACAGCCGCCGGATTTCCGGCGTTGCGGCCCAGGGGTCGGCGCTGCCGTGGAAGGCCACCGCCTCCCCGAGTGGATGGGCAAAGGTGTCCTCGAGCGGTGTCAGCAGCACATGCCGGCAGCGCAGATGATGGCCCTGTGCATAGGCGACCGCGGCCACGGTTCCGATGCTCTTGGAGATGAAGGCGACGCTGGCGTAGCTCGCCCAGGGGATCTCCTTCAGGCGCTCCTCCGTTTGAAGGAGGGCCAGATGCATGCTCTCCTCAAGGCGCGCGCGGTCCCCCCTGACCTTTTTGGGGAACCCGTCAAAGGTCACGGGAAGGGTCTCCCATCCCAGGGAGGCGGCCAGCTTCCCGCCGTAATACAGCAGCGGCCTGTCGCAGGTATACCCGATCCCGGGCAGGAGGACCGCCAGCTTCCGAGGATTCGTCTGTTCCATGATGCTCTCCTTCCGCCGGCCTTTCCGGCCGGAGGGGCGCCGTTTCCCGGCGTCCCGACACAAATCGTTTACTTGACAAAACTGTTGTCAGATAATCGCTGAAACCGCAGCTGAAGCTGCCCAGGGCCCGTCCAGCGGGCCGCGCACGCACAGGTCCATCATCAGGGTATCATGAAGGTGCCGGCGCTCCTGAAAAAGGAGTGCCCGGCGCCTTTTCTTTTTTCCCTGCCACAGGGCCTGCGTGCGGATGCCGCCCCGTTTCCTGATCCCGGCACCTTCAGGGGGAACCGCCGGCCCCTTCAGAAAGATGAACACTCTCTCCCTGCCCGTGCGCCTTCTCCGGCGCGCCGTCCTCCTGGCACTGATGATGTTTCTGCTGTCTGTTGTGGTCTTCGTCTTCGCCAGGCTGGCCCCCGGCGACCCCCTCCAGTCCTTCTACGGGGATTCGCTGGAACAGATGACCGACGCTGAAAAGGCCGCCGCCCGCCGCCGCCTCGGCCTTGACTCCGGCCTTGCCGTCCAGTACGCGCGCTGGCTCTCCAATGCCCTGCGGGGCGACTTCGGGATCTCCTTCAAGTACAGGCAACCGGTCCTGCGGGTGATTGCGCCCCTGGCCGGCAACACCCTGCTGCTGGGGCTTCTGGCCTATGCGATAGTGTTCCTTCTGGCGGTGCCGCTGGCGGTCCTGTGCACGATGCATGAGGACCGGTTCCTGGACCGGATCATCTGCCAGGCGGGCACGGTCCTCCACTACATTCCCGGCTTCTGGCTGGGCGTGGTGCTGGTGCTGATCTTCAGCGTCAACCTCGGCTGGCTGCCCTCCAGCGGGGCCTATGACATCGGCAAAAGCGCGGATGCAGGGAACCTGATCCTTCCCCTGACCGTCATGATCTCCACCCATCTGTGGTACTACGCGTTCATGATCCGCAACAAGCTGCTCGACGAAGTGCGCAGGGACTATGTGCTGCTGGCCCTCTCCAAGGGCGCCAGCCGCAGAAGGGTCATCTGGAGGCACTGCCTGCCCAATGTCGCCCCGACGATCGTGAGCATCATGGCCATCTCCATCCCCCATGTGACCGGCGGCACCGTGATCGTCGAATCGGTCTTCAATTATCCCGGCATCGGCAGTCTGGCCGTGGAAAGCGCCAAGTACCACGATTACAACCTGCTGATGCTTGTCGTCCTGATCACGGGTCTGGCCGTGTTCTCATCCAGCCTGATCGCCCAGACCATCAATGAACCCATCGATCCCCGCATGAAGGAGGCGAAGGAAATCCGATGGTAGACCCCTGTTGCCCGGACCCCGCAGGGGCGTCCGGGGATCCCCGGTTTGTCCTGGTCGGCGCCGGCTACCGGGCCCGCATCCCGCGCGCAAGGCCCCCGTCTCCCTTCCGGCGGCTTCGCAGGCTGCCCCTTTTCTCCCTGCTGCTCCTCGCCCTGATCGTCCTTTCCTGCGCATTTGCCCCGCTGCTGACCCGCTACGATCCCAGGGGGTATTCCTTTGATGCCCTCAACCAGCCGCCGGGGCCGGAGCACCCCTTCGGCACGGACACCCTCGGGCGCGACCTGCAGTCCATCCTGCTCCACGGCGGTCGGGCCTCCCTGATCATCGGGGTGCTCGGGGCGGCCATCCTCTCGGCGGCAGGCATCCTGTACGGCAGCATCAGCGGCACGTCCCGCGATCTGGCGGACGGCATTCTGATGCGCCTGGTCGAGCTGGTCTCAAGCATCCCCTCGCT
>CACYCQ010000154.1:0-3221 GCA_902772995.1 uncultured Eubacteriales bacterium | reverse complement strand
GAGGGGGCACCAGTTCCCGAAGAGGCGGGAGATGCCCGCGTTGTTCGCACTCCCGTCCGGAAGCTGTACCTTGCGGCTTCCTCCGCCATGGATTTCATGAGGGAACTGGATGCCCTTCCTGCGGTGCGGATGACCAGCACGCGCAGGGAGGACTGGAGCCTGCCGGAGGTCCGGGACGCCCTTGACAGTGGAGAGATGCTCTATGCAGGAAAATACAGCGCGCCGGATTACGAGGCACTGCTGGAAGAAGAGATCACCCTGGCGGTGGAATCCACCATGATCTCCCACAGCCCCGGCACCAGGGAAATGCTGGAGGGCCTGGGAATCCCGGTGATGGTGGAGCGCTCCAGCTATGAAAGCGATCCCCTGGGACGCATGGCGTGGATTTGCCTGTACGGAGCACTGATGGGCAAGGAAGCGCAGGCGCAGAGCTTTCTGGAGGCGCAGGAGCACCTTCTCCAGGGCATGCGGATGCCCGAGGAACCGGTGAAGGTGGCTTTTTTTTATCTGAGCTCCTCCGGGCACGCGGTGGTGCACCGCTCCGGGGACTATGTCAGCCGCATGGTGGAAATGGCCGGCGGGACCTATTTCCTTGAGGAGGAAGGCGCCCCGGGAACGGCGACAATGAACATGGAAATGGAGCGCTTCTATGAGGCGGCCGTCAATGCGGACGTCCTCATCTACAACAGCACGGTGGAGGGCGATGTGGACACGCTGGATTCCCTGCTCAGACGCAGCCCCGTACTGTCGGAGTTTACGGCGGTCCGCCAGGGACGGGTGTACACCTGCGGGCACCACCTGTTCCAGAAGACCACTGCCATCGCCCGGATCGTGGAGGAAATGAACCGGGTGTTCAGAAATGAGGACGGGGAGCTGACGTTGCTGCGCAAACTGGAGGCGCACCCATGAGGCGCCGCGTGGTTGCGGGGATGGCCGTGCTGCTGAGCCTTCTTCTGATGCTCTCCTGTCTGAACCTGCTGGTGGGCGGCGCCAGCTTCACGGCACGGGAGGCACTGCAGGCGCTCATGGGCGACGCGGGGAATCCCCTTGCCTCCCGGGTGATTTTCGGCATCCGGCTGCCCCGGATGCTGTGTGCGCTCATTCTGGGCGGCGCTCTGGCAGTGTCGGGGCTGCTCATGCAGGCGTATTTTGACAATCCCATCGCAGGGCCCTACGTGCTGGGCATTTCCTCGGGAGCAAGGCTTGCGGTGTGCCTGCTGCAGGTGGTCTGTGCCCTTCACAGGGTGCTCCCCGGCAACTTTGATCAAATTCTGTGGGCCTTTGCCGGCGCCATGGGGGTGACCGGAGTCATTCCGCTGGCCGGAAGCAGGATGCGCTCTCCGGGATTCCTGATCATCTGCGGCGTGATGATCGGATACCTTTGCCAGGCGGGAACGGATCTGGTGGCCTCCTTTGCCCGTGACGCCCAGGTGGCAGGCCTGCAGGCCTGGAACCGGGGCAGCTTTTCCGGGATCTCCATGGACCAGGTCGGCGTATGCGCAGCCGTGGTCATTCCCTGCTTTGCCGCAAGTCTTTTCCTGGTCAAACCCCTGAGCATCTACCGTCTCGGGGAACGGGAGGCGGCAGCTCTGGGCGTACCCATGCGCCTGTTCCGGTGCGCCCTCGTGGGGCTTGCGGGACTGCTGGCGGGAACGGTGGCCGCCTTTGCCGGCCCCGTGTCCTTTGTGGGCGTGGCGGTGCCGCATCTGGTGCGGCGCCTGTGCGGGACCACCCATCCCGGGGTGCTGCTGCCGGCCTGTTTTCTGGGCGGCGGCACCCTGTGTCTGCTGTGTGACCTGCTTGCCCGGACCCTGGCCGCACCTGTGGAACTGGGTCTGAGCTCGGTGACGGCGGTGGCGGGGGCTCCGGTGATCCTTTGGATTCTGCTGGGACGACAGGGGGGACGGGAATGACAAAGGTGCTGGAGATCCTGCATCTGACCTGCGGATACCCCCGGGGATTTTCCCTGCAGGACATCTGTCTGGACCTTGAGGCGGGGGAGCTCATGGTGATGGTGGGTCCCAACGGCTCAGGAAAGTCGACGCTGCTGCGCACGCTCCTGCGGGAGGTGCCCGTTCTGGAGGGAGAAGTCCGCCTGTGCGGGAAGCCCCTTGGCGCCTACAGCGCAAAAAGCCTGGCCAGGACGATGGCCCTCCTTGCCCCGGGAGGACGAATCCCGGAGGGCATGCGATGCGGCGAGGTGGTGGCCCTGGGCAGGGCGCCCCACACGGGGCTGTTTGGACGGCTGGGCGCCGCCGACCGCTCCCAGGTGGAAGCCGCCATGGAGATGACCCGGTGCCGCTCTCTGGAACGGGAGCCCTTTGACCGGGTCTCCGACGGGCAGCGTCAGCTGGTGCGCCTGGCCCGGGCCCTGTGCCAGCAGCCCCGGGTGCTGCTGCTGGATGAACCCACATCCTTTCTGGATGTCCGCTACAAGCTGCGGCTCCTGGAGATTCTTCGGGAGCTCGTGCGGGAGCGGAAGCTGGCGGTGCTCATGAGCGTACACGAACTGGATATCGCCCTCAAGGCTCCGGACAGGGTGCTGCTGCTGGAGGGCGGGCGGCAGCTTGCGCTCTCGTCCCCGGAAGATCTGGCACGGGGGAACCAGGTCGCCGGACTCTTTGGCCTGAGCGGCGGTTTCGTGCCGGAGTATGCCTGCCTGGAACCCGCTTTTGCGAAGGGCGAGCCCCAGGTGTTTGTGGCGGGACGGCAGGGGGCGCTGGGGGCCTACCGCCTGCTCTCCCGCCGGGGGATTCCCTTTGCCTGCGGAGTGCTGGAGGAAGGGGACCTGGTCTGCCCGGCGGCAAGAGTGCTTGCCTCCCGCGTGGTGACCGCCGCGGAACGGGACACCCTTCCGGAGGTCCTTGACGGGATCAGGCAAATCTGGCTGCTCCCGGATGCGGATGAGGAGACGGAGCGATGGGTGCGGCGCTGCGGCATCCCTGTCCTCCAGAGGGGAGACTGACATGGAGAGAACGCTTCGCTGCGGACAGCAGCTGCTGCGGGTGGGCCTGACGACCGGAACCTGCGCTGCACTGGCAGCCCGGGGTGCGGCCCGGCTGCTGCTTGCAGGCGAACTGCCGCGTGAGGTCTCCCTGCGCCTGCCGGACGGCAGCACCGCTTCGGCGGTGCCTTCCCTGTGCCGCATGGAGGACGGCGCGGCATTGTGCGGGATCATCAAGGAGGCCGGGGATGACCCGGATATCACCGACGGCATTGAG
>CACYCQ010000153.1:0-3297 GCA_902772995.1 uncultured Eubacteriales bacterium | reverse complement strand
CAGACTCTGGCTGCGGATCTGTTCAAAGTCACACCATTCATAATAGGAATGCGAGATCTCCATCTGCAGGTAATAGCCGGGTACCCGATAGCTTGTGTACGGGAAGAAAAAGGGATATGCGGTCAGCAGGAACGCATTCAGGCACTCCGCCGGGCATTTGTGCAGGACCGAAAGCCAGACCCGGGCCACCTCATCCGGATGCTCCGCAAGATACACCTCATCCGCCTCAAACTTGAGAGGGTCTGAAATTCCCGGATCATACAGCTTCCAGCTTTCATTGGGCAGCAGCCGGTCGATCACCCTGATCTCCCCTTCATCCAGCCTCTGCGGGCAGACGTTTCTGACCCTGCCCAGCTGCTGCAGGGGAACCGACAGCATCTCCACCCGTTCGGTGGGGGCCGCATGCAGAAGTGCCCCCAGCCCGGTTCCAAGCACGAAGGAAAGCACCACCGCCCCTCCCGCGGGAAGCAGAAATACCCTGCACCGCTTTCCAAGAATCAGAGCTGAAAGCAGCAGCCAGGCCAGAAGAGCATACAGCGCATTGGAACGCAGCAGAAGCGCCGCCGCTCCCAGCCCCGCCATCTCCAGGGACTTCGTTCCGCCTTCTGACGGCCTCTCCCCAAGCAGACAGAAAAACCAGGCAAAGCAGCCTGAAAAAAGAACATCCTTGGTGGCGTTGACCGCCATGAACATGTGCAGAGGATACAGTCCGAAAATCAGCGCAGCAACTCCCGCGGCCCCGTTTCCCCCCTGGCGGCGGATGCTTTCCACGCATCCCGTCAGGCATGCTGCCATGGCCAGCATCTGAACCACGGTATACAGCGCGGCGCCCAGATTGATGCTGCCCAGCATCCTTCCAAATGCGGTGCATCCGCCAAGCAGCAGCGTATGCAAAAGCGGATGATGGGTGGAAAACGCACCTGTATAGAACTGCTTCAGCTGGAAGGGAACATCATAGGCAAAGGAACCCGGAAACGTCACCAGCAACGCAGGGATGTAACAGACCACAAGGAACAGGAAGACCCTGCTCCGTCTTCTGAGCATTCCAGGCAAAAGGGCCTCTCCCGACGGCTTTCCAGACGGCACGCGGGAGCACAGTGCCAGCACCGTCAGCGACACCGCCAGGGCGATAATAAATGCCCCGGCAAAGGGAAATTCCGCCGGGCATCCTTCCTGCGCATATGCTCCCAGCACACCCAGACAGGCAAACATCGTCCCGCCTGCCAGCACGGTGCCTGCCCGCCATGCCATGCATTTCATGAGCTCCTCCTAGCAAAACACCACTTCATTTGACATGAAGCGGTGTCATTTCTGCGATCCCAGTATATGATTGATCACGCCATAGATTTCAGAAGCGCCGGCAGGCCACCTGCTGCAGAAGTCAAGCGCCTGGCCCTTGTCCGGCACGATCATTTCGATGGTCAGAATTTCTTCATCCGCCTCAAGCGCCCTGAGTGTGACCCGGTAGTGCCCGTTTTCCTCCTTCCAGGAAGCCGGCATCTGCAGTTCCTCCCGGATCTTCTGTTTCCACTGTTCCCTTTTCCTGTCCAGTTTGGTCTTTACCGAATCCCAGATATCCCCGGCAAACATCTTCAGGCTTCTGCGCCCTTCGGGCAGAATCACAAGCACATTTCCCTCAATGGACCCGACAGCCTTCACCAGAGAAGCTTCCTTCAAATCACCCAATGCGAGATAATACCTGAACTGGTCCATAATGTCGGCATCCAGGATATACCGCAGCAGCTGATCCTCACTGCACCGTCCCACGAGACTGAGCGCATACAGCAGGGAAATCCTGTCCCGGTGATCCGAGCTGAGCCCGTTGAGCATCGACATTCCACCTCTGTTTCCTTACCTGGCATCCTCGCTGATGATGTACGAGGCGATATCCCTGAGCAGCTGTTCGCAGTCGTCACTGTAGATGGTCATGAGAATGGGTCTTGACAGATCGATGGAAAAAATGCCCAGCAGGGACTTGGCGTCCACGACATACCGGCCGGAACGCAGGTCAATATCAAAAGGATAGCGGTTCACAATACTGACAAATTTCTTCACATCGTCTGTCATCATGGTCAAACGGATAGTGATTGTTTTCATGGTAAGACCTTATCGCCCCCGAAGGATTCCCTCACGGAATGACGCATGCTCCTTTCGCTGGATCTGGTGCAGACGGATTTGCCGGGCAGTCCGTGCTGATTGACCCGGTCCGCAGTTAATCACACATAAATTATATATGAGTCAGTCCCCGTTTACAACCCCTTAAAATTACATCTCATTCTCATCTTTTTCTTCTATTGCATGGATTTGCAGTTTTGTTCTCCATTATCTGTTTCCTTAAGCAGTCAAAAAATATTTTGCAGGAAGGTCTGTCTTCGCTTCGAGCCGCAGTTTTCCATGTTATCAGAAGATTTCTTTTTATTTAATTATATCCTTCGGGATGTCAATTACGTATTTGTACGTCTTTTTCGTCATATTTTTCTGTTGCTTTTTGGATTGACCTGCAGTATACTAACCGTCGTCGGGGTTGTAGCCCAGCTGGTTAGAGCGCCACGTTGACATCGTGGAGGTCGTAGGTTCGAGCCCTATCAACCCCACCAGCAAGTTCCCCTTTCGGGAACTTTTTTTATTTTTGCCGGTGTGGTGAAATTGGCAGACGCCCGGGACTCAAAATCCCGTGTCCGCAAGGACGTGCGGGTTCGACCCCCGCCACCGGCACCAAAACCGGACCGATAACGGATACCCTTTATCTGTTGTCGGTCCGGTTTTTTTATGCCCGAAAAGCCATGGAGACAGACGCTTTTCAGGCAGTCGCAGGGGAAATCCGCCCTGCCGGGCTGGAATTTCCCGCCTGCTTTATGGCGGAGTGCCCTGTCCCTGCTTCCGGGCAGAAAATCTGTCGTTTCATCAGGAAAAAAGCGCCTGTGGGGAGCCGTCCGAAAATCCGTTACATGCGTGCGCTTTGATGCGTAATGGCAAGAAGAATGATTCTGACTCAAACCCAAAGCAGCAACTGCCACAATCCTGCCATGAGGCACGGAACTCAAGATCGACCGTAAAGGCCCCGTGGCTGCGACGCCGGAAAAGACGAAGACAGCCTCCATGCAGTGGTATAGTCTTCCCTCAAATTTCTGATTTCATGAATATTTTTGTACGTATCAAAAAAGAAGTGCAGCATTTGCTACACTCCCTCTTTTATCAACTTCTCTTCTTCATCATCAGACCAAACCCTGCAATGGCAAGAATGCCGACAAGTGCAAACAACGGCAGATTGCTGCTATCCCCTGTCTGGGGAAGATT
>CACYCQ010000152.1:0-6257 GCA_902772995.1 uncultured Eubacteriales bacterium | reverse complement strand
TCCCCGATGCCCTTCTGGACCCGGATGACGATGATGCCCCTGACGATGATGACCCCATTTCCGAGACAAATCAGGTTCTTTCTGAACTGCTGCAAGCCGAGGAAGACCCCGAAGCCCAGCTCTTCAATGAAGATACAGAAGAATCTCTGAATCCTGATCAGGAAGCCAACAACGGAAACCTTGAAGAACCTGATATTGAAGAGCAGCTGCTTTCACATGAAAAGAAGGAAACTGCACAAGAGGCTGAAAACATCGCCTCTTCCCTGGAAGAAGACCCCGAAACTTCCGCATCCGATGAGATTTCTGAGATGGTAGAGCAGGATAATCAGGAAGAAGAGTCTGGTTTTGTAGTGCCGCCGTTTCCCTTCGGTTTTCCGATTTTTTAACCTGTTCCGCCATAGACAAAACCTCTGATTCAATTCAGTTGATTTTCCCAGGATCAGGTCAAATAGAGATTCCAACATCAGAGTTTAAACGGAGTCCCTCCTTCAGCATATATGCCCGTGCCTTGAGCATGGGCATTTTACGTATGGACTGACCTGATCTGGTTTTCTATTGTTGGATTCGACTCATATCTCCCACTTCAGGCCTGCTTTTGAAACAGACCTGAGGAGGCGCTCAGTTTCCACAGCGTCCTGCTCCTGTCCGTGACCTGTCCGCCATGGGACCGAGGCAGGTTTGCTTTGCTGACTTGGCGAGGTTTCGGATTCAATTTCATTACTGTCAGGTGCTATGCCCTGGAGGGCAATCCGAATCTCATTAAATAAAATTTATAGCTCCTGTTCTTGCCACCGGAGCTTTTTTTTGATATGCTTTAACATGTCAGGATGCGACGGAGTCGTACTATAACACTGTTGCCGTCATGGGACACCCACAAAAATTTCAGATGTCTTCATGCGTCAGACAATTCTTTCTTCCCGTTGCGCTGACAGAGGGGGATAATATGAAAAAAAACACACTTCGTGTTGTCGTGTCGCTGTTCTGTGTCCTTCTGCTGAGTTTATCCATCGCAGCTTCTGCAGAAAACTACAGTGACGTCTACGGAAAGACAACCACCCGGATCCGCGTCCGGGATGCGGCATCATCTTCTTCAACCATCACCGACAACCTCGTTTCCAACGCCTGCGTCTATGTTCTTTCCACCCGAATCAGCGGGGATACCACCTTCTGTTATATCCGCTACAGAGCCAGTGACGGCAGTCTTCAGAACGGATGGGTTGCCCAGCAGGTGGGAAGCAGCACCTATCTGAAGATTCTGTCGAACAAGGACGCCAAATCCAAATATGGAGTCTCCAATGGCAGCCTTTCCTCCAGGAGAGTTGGCACCTTCACCATGAAGAAGAAAACCACGAGTCCCACTGCCACACCCGCCTCGGACAACAATCAGGGACTGTCCGTATCGGAGGTCAAGACCCTGCAGACCCAGCTCAAGGAACTGGGATTGTATTCCGGGTCCATTACCGGAAACATCGGGTCCAAGACCACTGCAGCCATCAAGTCCTTTCAGAAGAAATACGGTCTGAGCGCGGACGGAGTTCCAGGGACAAAAACTCTGCAGAAACTGGATTCCGTATACACTTCCTGGAAGAAATCCTCCACTACAGCTAAATCTTCCACTTCCACCCCCGCGCCCGTCGTCAATGTCAGCGGAAAGGTGTATTCCCTTGACTGGTTCACCGCAAAGAATAACGGTATTTTCAAGAAGATTGGACTGACAACCGGAAACAAGGGAACCCTCATGGACCTGCGCACCGGAAAATCCCTGAACATCAAGGTCCAGACTGCCGGCAACCACTTGGACGTGGAACCTGCCACCGCTTCTGACACCAAGGTGCTGTGCTCCATCTTCGAGGTTACCCAGGCCAGTGATCTGCCCTATTTCCGTCGTCCCATGCTGCTGACCACCTCCGCAGGATATAAATTCGTCTGCTCCATCTACGCCGTTCCTCACGGAGATGACACCATCAACAACAACAACTTCGAAGGCCAGTTCTGTCTTCATTTCCAGAATTCCAAGACACATGGCTCCAACAAAGTTGACGGGGATCATATGGCTGCCATCAAGGAAGCCATATCCCTCATCAACAAGACCGTCACACTTCTGCAGGACCTGTAATTCTCACATGCGGATGGATGGGTTTTCCCCTTCCATCCGCTTTCTTATTCTGCTCTCTGTTTTTCATCCCGGATTGCGCCTCCCTTCATAGTCCGGGCCTGCATCTTTTTCAGCAAATGAGATTCTCTCACATCGGATTGCACTCCTCCCCGGATTCCTGTACAATGACTCGCAGAATCAGCAGTTGGCCTGTCCCCTTCATCGTTCCCCGTCGACAAAACCACAGAAGATTCCCGCCGGATTTACGGTGGTCCTGAGCATCCAAAGAAAGAAGGCCATTTCCATGCATGACCGTCACGGTTCTTTTTATCCTTCCGGCCGCAGGCACAAACTCCTCATTGTCGATGATGAGCCAATCAACCGGGCTATCCTCTCGCAGAATCTGAAGGAGGATTATGAGATTCTCACTGCCAGCAACGGGCAGGAAGCACTCAAGTTCATCGAGGCTGAACCTGACGCCCTTTCCCTGATCCTCCTGGACCTGCAGATGCCCGGCATCCACGGCCTAGATCTGATCCGTATACTCAAAGACAATCCCGTCACCCGGAATATTCCCGTCATTGTGCTTTCCGTGGACCAGGATGCAGAGGTGGCGTGTCTGGGAGTCGGCGCCATCGACTTTATCTCCAAGCCCTACCCGGACCGTTCGATCATCCTTGCCCGTGTCAACCGGATTATTGAGCTTCAGGAAGATCGCAACCTGATCCTCCATACGGAACGGGACAGCCTGACCCAGTTGTTCAACCGGGAGTATTTTTACCGCTATGCCCACCAGATGGATGAACTTCATCCTGACATGCCCATGGATGCCATCGTTTTGGACATCCAGCACTTCCACGTGCTCAATGAGCGCTATGGAAAGGCCTACGGGGATACCGTTCTTTGCACCATCGCCCACAACCTCAGGGAACATGTGGCAGACGCAAACAGCATTCTGTGCCGCATGGAAAGTGATACGTTCCTGATCTACCGTCCCCATCGGGATGATTACCGGGAGATGATTGATCATGCTCTCCATGGATTGCCCGCAGAGGCGGAAAACCGCGTCCGTCTGAGAATGGGCGTATATGCCCATCCGGACAAAACACTGGAGGTGGAAACGCGTTTTGCCCGTGCAAAGGTGGCTGCCAGCAGTGTCCGCAATAACTACCTCAATAATATTGCCCTGTATGATACCCGTCTGCATGAGACAGAAATATATCATGAGCAGCTCCTTGAAGACTTCCAGCATGCTCTTGAATGCAAGGAGTTTCAGGTCTATTACCAGCCGAAGTTCAGCATTCAGGAAGAAGTTCCCCTCCTCTGCGGCGCCGAAGCCCTGGTCCGCTGGGTCCATCCCCGCCTGGGCATGGTCAGTCCTGGCGATTTTATCCCGCTTTTCGAGGAAAATGGTCTCATCTTCAAACTTGACGCCTACGTCTGGCGTGAGACTGCACGTCAGATCAGAGAGTGGCAGGATACCCTCGGCTTTTCCGTCCCGGTCTCCGTGAATGTCTCCCGCGTAGACATGTATGACCCCGGACTTCCAGATCTCTTCCAGAGCCTCCTGAAGGAATTCCGTCTTTCTCCGGATGCCCTTCACCTGGAGATCACAGAGTCCGCCTATACGCAGAACTCGTCTCAGATCATCGAGACCGTCTCCCGGCTTCGGGAAATCGGCTTTGCCATCGAAATGGACGACTTTGGAACCGGCTATTCCTCCCTGAACATGATTTCCACCCTTCCCTTGGACATTCTCAAGCTGGACATGATGTTTATCCGGGATGCCTTCCGCAACGGAAAGGATACGCGCCTTATCGAGATCATTATCGATATCGCAAATTATCTGCAGGTCCCAGTGGTTGCAGAAGGAGTGGAAACTCTGGAGCAAATGAACACCCTCCGCACACTCGGCTGCAGCACCGTACAGGGATACTATTTTTCAAAACCACTTCCCGCTCAGCAGTTTACCCTCTATTTGGAGGACCACAGGGAGAAAGTTACGGCATGTGCCGCAGAAGGGTATATCCTCCCCCTTCCCGAGAGTCCTGCTCTACTTTCCCGAATCACAGGTACCTTCGCACGCTGCTTCAAAACCATTTACCATGTGGATCCGGAAAGTGGAGCCTTTGCCCGCTACAGCACTGCAGGAGGTGGCAATTTCCTCCATTTGGAGCAGCGCGGGGATAATTTCTTTGCCGATCCCCTGCGGGATATGGACAGTGCAATCTTCCCTGAGGACAGAGAGAGGCTGTCCCTTTTGCTGCAGAAGGAAACGCTCCTGTCCAAGCTCTCGGGTTGCAGGCATTTTTTCATCAGCTTCCGACAAAAGGACAATGACGGGATCAGGATAGGTTCCCTGCAGGCAGCCCTTATTCCCGGAGATCGGATGTGTCTGGTCATGGGCATCCGGTATCCCGGCGACCTGGCTTTACCCGCGGATGAGCTCTGTGAGATCAGCCTCTGCTCCGTATCCATCCCCGTCCCTCTCTCCTGACCCTGTTTTGCATGTCATGACTTTGAATCTCTGTTGCTCCTCTTTCGAAGAGGAATAGAAAACGCAGCTGTCTGACGGAGTTCCGGCTCCTCCTGCCCAAGGTCCCGTCACACCGGGATCTTCAGGTTCGGACTTTTCCACGTCCAGACCTCATAAAGCGGCGTTGGTCGATATGAGGCCTGATTTTGCCGGGGCGGAAGATGGGCGGGGCCTTCCAAACTCAACACTATATCCTTCAGGTGTTTTTTCCGGCAGACCTCTTTTCTGACCAAACAGAGTTTCTGTCCTCTTTCATGACCCCGTTGCTGGCACAAATCTCCCTCGATGGCGTTTTACAAACAGAGCGGCTCATCCACGAGCCGCTCTGTTTGTGATGTACTTGCAGTTTCCATTCCTTCTGGTATAATTCTTTCTGCGTTGTACTCCTTCAGGAGACGACAGCAGGAGGTTTACTATGAAAAAAAACGATACTCTGAGGCTCTGCGAGCTCGCCCTTCTGGTTGCCGTGGAAATCCTCATGTCGCTCACTCCGCTTGGATTCCTCAATCTTGGATTCCTTTCAGCATCGCTGCTTTCCATCCCTGTGGCCATCGGGGCCATCCTGTTGGGGCCACTTGAGAGCACCCTGCTGGGCGCAATCTTTGGACTATGCTCCTTTTTCAGGGGGTTTTCCAATCCCTCTCTGCTTCAGATCGCCATGTATTCCACGAGTATTCCCGGCGTTTTCGTCGTGTCCTTCGGCGGCCGCGTCCTCATGGGCCTGTGCACCGGATTAGTTGTCAGGGCCATCCGCAGGATCACCGGGAAAGAAGGCCTTCTGGACTGTATCGCTGGCAGTCTGGCTGCACCGCTTTTCAACACAGCCTTCTTCATGGGGCTGCTCATGCTGATCTTCTATCGCTCAGAATACATCACCAACCTGATCCGTGAGACCGGCATCTCCAACCCGTTCCTGCTGATCGGCTTCATGGTGGGCATTCAAGCTATCATTGAGGCCGTAACTTGCGGTATTATCTCCACTGCCGTCTCCAAAGCCCTTCAGGCAGCACTTCGAAAAATAGGATAATCTTCCGCTCCGTGTCCGCTGCCCACTGCTGCTCCCTCCCCATTTGAGGGCTAAGGCCTGATTCGACCTTTAAATGGTGAGCATTCCAGCTTTCCCTGTAAGTCGTGACCGCCAGCAGCAGTAAACAATGGAGATGCGCGTGGGAGATGATCGACTGTTCTGTGGGAAATGAACAGAACGTTATTTTTGACTTTCTGATAGGTATAGAAGTGATCTATCCAAACAGAAAACAGACAGCTATACTTCAATACGGAGTCAGGCACAGGTGCCCGACTCCGTATTGTTATACCGGCACCCCGGAAGGCTCGTTCAAATCCATTCTTTCTGTGTCCTGTCGAATCAAGTTCTATAAAACATAAATACAAGATTTATAATCCTTATGTAAGTGAAATTCAAATCTTATAATCTAGAGCGTATCATCAACCACAGCTATGACCAATGCGTGGTCTAAAGGTTCTATTGATTGAAGTGATTTTTCTTAATAATATTTAATCTATCTTCTAGATTTTGGCGGTACAAATCTACAAGGAAAGTCATGCTGCCGAAGTTGAAGTCTGCCAGGATGGTAATTCTTTATGCGTCTACCTAACATGAGTGAG
>CACYCQ010000151.1:0-18131 GCA_902772995.1 uncultured Eubacteriales bacterium | reverse complement strand
GCCGACGGCCGCGTCTTCCTGCTGTGCCTGCGTTGTCTGCTGCGCTCTGTTTCCGGAAGCCTCCTGGATGCGGGCAAGCAGCACCACCTCATCCTCATTCGGCTCGTCGATGCTTCCCGGGAGCTGTTCAAGACTCGTTACCCGGTTCAGCTCCTCCAGGGTGACCTCAACGCCCTTTTCCTGAAATTCCCGCAGTACGTCCTTGATTGGCCGGATGTCCTGACAATCCAGCGCCCCCGCCAGGCCCTTCATGCTCTGCTCATCCCGGCAGATATAGAGCGCCTGGGTAGCGGCCCTGTTCTTGGCATCGTACATGAAACACGTCATGCAGGAATAATTCTCATCCGGGGTATAGGGCAGGCCCACTACAAACCCGTCATCGGTGTAGGAAGTACAGTCGCTCAGGCGAACCCCCTGGAAGTTGTCTCCTGCAACGACCACGCAGGACTCCGGGTCCTGCACGCTGGCCAGTTTCACCTCAAAATACACCGTATTCGCGTCCTTCGCAAGCCAGGCCAACGCCGCATAGTCCGAGCCGTTTCCGATTCCGTAGAGCTCCGTCCCGTCGTTGATCACGCTGATACTGAACTCATCGGTCCTGGGATAGCTGAGCAGCGACTCTGCAATGGACGCCGCATACTCACCATACAGCATGTCCATGTTGTTGATTCCACAGACCAGTCCCTGATCGGTCACCTTTCCCATCATTTCCCGTCTGAATTCAATGGCCACGGAATGGGTGCCCTTCTCGATGGGAACGACGGCCATCTCCCATTCGGGTTCCCCGCCCACAATGACCGTACGGATGCGCCCGTCCACCTTGACCTTCAGGCTGTCTCCCACCATGTTGGTGGCCATGAAGTACTCAAAGGTCAGCAGCCCGTCCTCTGGTGCCTCCACCTGAGTGTACATGGCAGCCGTGCTCTCCTGAATCTCCGTGTTGGAGGCGAAGGCGGCCTTCACGCCGCCCATCGTCCCGGGCTTGAAGGGATAGCAGGCCCGTTCCGCATCCGAGGTGAGGACCAGACTGCTGCCCTGTGCCCTTGCCGCCTCCGTCAGCCGGTCATCGCTGGGATATTTCACATCCAGTGCCGCATGTGGATAGGTGGTGAACACCTTGGACTGGGTATACGCCGGATCCAGGACCGCCTCGAACATGTCCTCCACGATTTTCTGGGAGGGGAGCATGGACTCATGCATAAAACAGATTTTTCCAAACCTGTCCACCAGGATGGAACACGGCGTTCCCGTACATGCAAAATATTCAAACATCTTCATATCCTGGTCATTGCCCAGGCTGAAGGTCAGTCCGTTTTCCATTCTGAAGCTTTCCAGCGCTTCCAGCGTGTCGTCCTCATCCATGGACAGCGCAATAATGGAAATCTTATCTCCGAACTTTTCCTTTGCTCCCTGCAGGAACGGGAATTCCGTCCGGCAGGGGGGGCAGTTGATCTTGAAGATATTGATGAGCACTGCCCCGCTGCTTTGGAGCGCCTGGGACAGGGTAAACTGCCCGCCGTCACTGGTCCGCACCGTAAAATCATACATCGCCTCGCCCAGATGGGCTCCTTCCCCTGCGGCCACGGCACACAGGAGGCCCATCAGCAGAAGGGCAGCCACCATTCCTAATAATCTGTGCTTGTTCATAAACACCTCCCGTAAGTCGTCAGCATCCGCCAGGGTTACCTCACCGCCATTATATCACACTTTGGAGGAATGACTCCGTTCCCTTTCTCCCCCGTTCATGCCCGGCCAGGGCAGAATCGCAGGCATCTGCCGGGGATGGTCTCCGATGATCTTCTCCATCCAGATCATGTCATACCACCGGTCAAACTTGTACCCGCAGCAGGAAAACATGGCGCACCTGCGAAATCCCATCGCCGCATGAAACGCCTCGCTGGCATCGTCCAGGGTCTCATCCGCCTCCCGCGGGGATGCGATACAGGCATACAGGTTCCGCATGCCCATGCGCGAGAGTTCCTCCTGCAGAGCCGCGTAGAGCCGTCTCCCCAGTCCCCTTCCCCGGCACCCGGGAGACAGATATATGCTCAGCTCGCAGCTCCAGTCATAGGCTGCCCGATCCTTGAGGGGTGCGGCATAGGCATAGCCGCGGATCCTTCCATCCTCCAGGAGGACCAGATAGGGATACCTCCGGCGGATGCCCGTCAATTTGGCAAGGAACTGCGCCGCATCCGGAACCTCCACATCGAAGGTGACAGCCGTGTGTTCCACATACCAGGCATATATTTCAAGAAGGGCGGGGACATCTGCCGCCTCCGCTCCTCGCAGGGTGATCATCTCACGTTCTCCCTTCTCCCGGTTTCAGGAATAGAAGGCGCCTCCGCTCAGGGAGACCTGCCCCACTGCCTTTACTGTCCTTTCTTTCCGCCTTCCGGGGCAGTCCCGTCCGGCAGCCAGTTTACGCGTCGCTGCTCTCCGGAGCCGGTGCCCCTTTTGCACGGATGATCCGCCAGTAATTGACCGGGTCCGTGTCGCTCTCCGTGCTGATCACCAGCACCCGGGAATTCTCGTCCAGCCCCATGCGCGCACGCAGGTCATCCCGTCCGCGAAGGGCAAGCAGCGCTCCCACGGGCGCGGCGCCGGATTCCCCGGAGACCACCGGCTGACGGGCATGAAACAGCGCCCGCATGCCCAGTGCCGCTTCCTCATCCCCGATGGTCAGCGCGCCGCTGACAAACTCGCGGAGTATCCTCCACGCATGGCTGCAGGGCGTACCGCAGTTCAGCCCGGCCATGATGGTCTGGCCGCTGCCCGAGGCGCACACCGGGATTCCCCGGGTGGAGACCATGCTTTCATAGATGCAGGCCGCCGCATCGCTTTCCACCGTATAGATCCGGGGCAGATGCTCACATTCCGAGGCCAGGGCTGCGGTCACGGCGGCCGCCATGGCCCCCACCCCTGCCTGGAGCAGCACATGGGTGGGCATCGGGGACTCCTGGACGGACAGCCGGTCCAGGATCTCCCAGACCATGGTGGTATACCCCTGCATGATCCGTCCGGGCATCTCATCCGCGCTGTCATCCCCGGTGTCCTGAATCAGCTCGTAGCCCTCCCTTGCCGCCTCTCCGGCGCTGAAGGCCACACAGTCATCGTAGTTCATCTCTGTGAGCACGGCCCTGCCGTTGCCCGCTTTCCGGATGGCGTCCACCCGTGCAGGGACCGTTCCCCGGGGCAGCAGGACGATAGCCTGGCACCCGAACAGCCCCGCGGCATAGCTGACTCCCTTGCCGTGATTTCCGTCGCTGGTGGTCATAAAGACCATGGAGCGGATCGCCTTCTGATGGACAGGCTGCCTCAGCTGCTCCAGGTTCGTGGTCTTCGGGTCCAGTCCAAGGCGCTCACAGATCCGCATAAACATGGCATAAATGCCGCCCAGCCCCTTGAATGCCTTGAGGCCGAAGCGGAAAGACTCATCCTTGACCAGCAGTTCTCCGATGCCGCAGCACCTCGCCACATCCGGCACGGACAGCAGCGGTGTCGGAGAATATGTCTGGACCTGCCTGTGAACCCGCCAGACATCCTCCGTGTCCCGCCTCCGGAATCCCTCCACGGCCCGGGGAGGCTGTCTCCAGGGATTTTCGACAAAGGCAACACTCATGAGCGAATTTCCTCCAGCCTGCGCAGCATGTCTTCCGGATTATCCGCAGCCCTGACCCCTCCCCGGGCATCCCTGACCACGCCTTCAGGGTCGATAAGGTAAGAGGTGCGGATCACGCCCATGGTCACCTTCCCGTAGCTCTTTTTCTCGCCCCACGCGCCGTAGAGTTCCGTCACCCGGTGATCCGGATCCGACAACAGCGGAAAGGTCAGGCCGTATTTTTCACGGAAACGGATGTGGGAGGCCGCCGAGTCCCGGCTGATGCCCAGGACCTGCGCACCGTTTTTCCGGATCTGGGGCAGCCGCTCCTGAAAGCCGCAGGCCTGCCGGGTGCACCCGGCCGTGCTGTCTTTGGGGTAAAAGTACACAATCACCCACTGACCCCTGTAATCCGAGAGGCGCTGCTCCCTTCCGTCCTGGTCCGACAGTACAAAATCCGGGGCCAGCTGTCCGCATTCGATCATGGCTGTTCCTCCTTCG
The DNA here is from genome assembly GCA_902772995.1 of uncultured Eubacteriales bacterium. Classification (GTDB taxonomy): domain Bacteria; phylum Bacillota; class Clostridia; order Christensenellales; family Aristaeellaceae; genus Ventricola. The sequence continues at coordinate 14,032 of CACYCQ010000151.1, read as the reverse complement.
CAGTTTCCAGGCTCCGCAGGGGAGTCCTGGGCAGGTATGCCTCCCTGGCCACACCCCGGGACACACACAGCACCGAAGACGGGCCGTCATAGGTCAGTTCCCGTCCCCGGATATCCGTCAGGCGGCAGCCCGCTTCGGTCGCCACAAGGCCTGCCGCCGCAAAATCCCACAGCCCCAGCCGAAGTTCAAAAAACACACCGGCCACACCCCGGGCCATGGCACAAAGGTCACTGGCTGCCGACCCGCTCCTGCGGATATCCAGGCATCGGGTCAGGTACTCCTTCATCAGCTGAACGGAATCCTCCAGCAGCTCTGTATAGTAGACGGCGCTGCCGAAAATGCACAGGCTGTCCGAAAGGGCATCCTCCGAGGAGGCAAGCCGCTCCCCGTTCATAAAGGCGCCCTGTCCCCTCACCGCCGTGTACATCAGGTCGTCAAAGGGCTGGTAGACCGCCGCCATGAACGGTCTGCCGTCCTTCAGCAGCGCAATGGACACCATGGACGGCCGATAGCCTTTCACGTAATTGACGGTTCCGTCAATGGGGTCAATGCAGAAGGCATAGCCCCGGGCATCCTCCCGTACAAAACGGTCCTGTCCCTCCTCCTCGCCGATGAACCTGGCCTGCGGAAGCAGCTGCGACAGCTCCAGGATGAGCTGCCTTTGCACCCTGCTGTCCACCTCGGTCACCAGATTGGCATGCCCGCCCTTGTTGTGCACGCTGCGCAGGTGTCCGTCCTCCTCCAGGATAACTCGGCCCGCATTCCGGGCGGCATCGCACATGCCCTGAAGAATCTCTTCCATTCGCTCTCCCCGCTTTCTCACAATATCAAATTAGGGAAGGCAAACCTTACCTTCCCTATCTGTTCACTTTCTTTCCATCAGCCCGCGCAGCCGGGCAATCTCCTCATCGCTCACTCCCGCTTCCAGCAGGTACATCCGGGCAAGTTCCTCAAGGGGGATCGGCGTAGTGCGCAGGTCCTCCACTCCAAAGGCATTTCCCAGCACCAGCAGGAAGATATCATCGATGAGGATCTGGTAGCGCTCCTCATCGGGGGTGACGCCGTACATGTTGACATAGGAGAGGATGAATTCCTCCACCATCTCGTCAAGGTTGCAGCCGCACACGGCCTGCACAATGGCCACAAAGAAGTCCGTACGGTCCTTTCCCATGGTGCAGGAAACCAGATAAGGGCCCTCATGCTCCAGCATGAACCGGATTCCCTGAGCAACCTTCCCGTGCCACTCCTCATTCTCCGTCCCCAGGCCCATGTTCAGGCAGATCCTGTCGCAGCTGCGGATATAGCTGTCCGCATAGAGCGGATAGGACTCCAGCTCCGATTCCGCATCCACCAGATTAATCCAGGTCCTGATCCCCACCCTGCGGGCGGCTTCATCGGCAAACTTTCCTCGGCCATAACGGGAGTTGATGGGGCTTGAGCTGCGATACAGCATCTCCCCCATCCTGGATCCGTTCACCAGGCGGAAATTGGCAAACTCGTCATCGGTTTCCTCCGGATAGTCCTCCCTGTGGATGCTGAAATTCAGCATCCTGCGCAGCTCGTATTCCTCAAGATACCCTCCTTTCGACTGAAGGGCGAGGGTCACCGGGTAGCTTGCCAGATCCGTATCCCACCGATAGCCCGGTGGGTCCGGGATTTCCTCCTTGACTCCGAGCTGGAGTATGCCGGCCATGTCTCCGGACGAGATGGCCACCACCACCTCATCCATCTCCTGATCTTTCTCCAGACATGCCCGGACAAGGACGTGCCCGGCCTCCACATCCGTATAATTGGTACACAGCGGGCCCATGATGGCAAAGTTGCCGATGCGCACATCCAGAACGTCCCCATAGCGGTATCCCAGCCGGAGCAGTTCCGTGGCGGTGATGCCCAGGACCAGGTTACCGTGTTTGGAGATGCTTTCAATCTCCGTATGGACCGTGGGCACCTCCTCAGCAAGGACCGGAAGAGCAAGGATCCACAGCAGAGCAAGCAGTACTGCCGCGCAGGACAGTCGTCTCATTGACGCCTCCTTTCAGGCATCCGTTTGTCATTGTCATTCGAACGTTTTCGCGCTGTCCGAGAACAGAAGCGTCGCGGTTTCAGGGTCAAGCACGCCGGTAGCTTCCAGTCCGTTCGCTTTCTGGAAACGGACCAGGCTGGAAACCAGGACCATATCGAAGTCAGGACTCAGCGAACGGCTTCCGGGATATCCCAGCTGTTCCAGCCGAAGCTTGATCTGGATCACATCCAGGCCGTGGTCGCCCCTGCACAGTCCGGAGGCGGGAACTGCCAGCACCGTATCCATGCGGACCTTGGTGTCTGCTTCCAGCGTCACATTTACGCTCTGCCCGCTGCCGGTCTGAAGTCCGGACAGACGGATCAGCGCCTCCACCGTGTCCTTGTCAGCCTCTCCGGTCACCGGCAGTCCCGCATCGGACTGGAACTTGCTGATCCGGCGGGGCAGGGAATCGGTGATCATGCCGCTCAGCTCCGCATTCTGGCTGAAGTAGCCCAGGCTCTGCATCATCTTCTTGATGACCACCAGCTGCGGATACTTGCGACCTTTTCTGAAGCCGCTTTCAGGCACCCGGATCTCATCGGCGCCGGCAATGGTCAGCGTCTGTTCCGGATTGCCGGAATACAGGGTCAGAGACGTTTGAATCTCTACGGACAAGCCCAGGAGATGTTCCACGGTCTGGGCGTCCACTTCATGGGTGACCTCCAGTCCCTCATCCTTCTGGTAGGCTGCGACCGCGCGCCGGAGGGCCTCGCTGTAGGAATTGGTAAAGGACTGTGTTGTGCCGAAGTACCCAAGGTTCATGAGGGCCTTCTTGACCGGCATAAGCTGCGGATAGGAACTGCCGACCTTGAAGCCGCCCTCGGGAATATCAAAGGCGTCAGCGCTGGCAGACACGGAAATCCGGGTGCCTGGCTCCTGTTTTCTCGTGGAGGAACCCGTCTCCTGTTCCGGCATGGAGGCCACTGAATCCTGCCTTGTTGCCGTGGTGTTCCGCTCAGGTGCGGGAGAATTCCGGGAGGAAACGTCCTCCTTCGGCTCCTGCACGGACTTTTCCGGCATTTCCCCGTCATCTGTGAGGGAGTTGGCCGGGGCGTCCGTCAGGCTGATCAGCCTCATCAGGTCGGTTTCCTCCAGCCTGCCCGTTTCAGGCAGACCCTCTTCCTTCTGGAACCTGTTGACCCGCTCCGCCATGATGTCATTGTACTGATCCGACAGCGTCGCTCCTTCGGAGAAATACCCCAGTTTCTGGAGCATCTTTTTTACCCGCAGCACATCCTCGCCGCGGGAACCGATGCCCATGGGAGACATGCCGCTTTCCCCGGATGAAGACGAAACGGCCGTTTCCGTGCGGGGAGACGACGAATAGAGGAATGCCCAGGTCTCGTCATCAATGACCCCGGTGGGTTTGAGTCCCGATTCCTTCTGCATCTTCATGACCCGTTCGGTCATGAAGTCATTGTAGATTTCGCTCAGCTTCACACCTTCGGAGAAGAAGCCGAGTTCCTGCATGCGCTGCTTGACTGCGAGAACCTCAGGACCCCGGTCTCCCTCTTTGAAGCCGCCTTCCCGAAGCGGAATCACGGGAGTTTCCTGCAGGGCTTCCAGCGTTTTTCCGTCTGGTTCCGGCATCTCCACAGAGGTTTCCGGTTCCTCACGGGAGTCTTCCGGCTCTTCAGCATCCGGTTCCGTCTTCTCTGCAGCATCCGGGACCTGCACCGGCAGGCGGGGCTGCACCTTCTGGAAGGATACCGAAGAGACCGCAGCATCTGTTTTGGCGATCGTGCCGGCGGTGGTCTCCGGGGAAACGGTCACGGAGGGCACGGTGGACGTGGAATCCGGTTCGGGTCTTGGACTGCCGTCGGGATTGACCGTGGCGCTTCGGGATGCCAACATCTCGGAGATCGTCAGTTCGGTGGTTTCGTCAGTGGAATACAGCGTATCCACTGTGACCTGGTCAAGGATCCCGCTGGGGGTCAGATGGTTCGCCATCTGGAAGGCCTCCACGGCGGATCTCATCTGGGGATGATAACGCTGCGTCAGGTCGGTATTTTGCGGGAAGTAGCCCAGATCCTGCATGCGCTGCTTGATCTCCAGAATTTCAGGGGCCACATTGCCCACCTGGTACCCTTCGGCGGGCACCCGGGGGATGTCCGTGCTCAAAACAGACTTGAGGTCTGTTATCTGTTTTTCCTCCGGGCTGTTCGTCCCGTGCGGGAACTGAGCAGGGGTTGCCTGTGCCGCGGCGGTGTGTGCGGCAGATTTTGCGTCAGGCGCATCGGTCACCGGGAGGAAGGGAGTCGTATAAGGGGTTTCCAGTCCCGTCGGCGAGATCCCTGTTGCTGTCGAAATCCCGGATGCGGGAGTGAAGGCGGGGATATTCCCGGCACCAGCGGGATCTGCTGCGGTCCATGTGGAAAGCGTATTTCCCTGCGCAAGGGCTGCCGTCTCTTCGGGGAGACGCGACACGGTGGCAGCATCTCTTCCTACGGCACCTGTCTCTTCGGGTTTCACGGAAGTCTGGGGGTAAAGGGTGCTCTGCACGGGAAGAGTCTCTTCGGGATCCCGGGTGCCGGGAGTGAAGTATCCTTCCGTCTCGGGCATTTCGGAAATGGGACTGGTCTGCTCCCCATTCCCCTGATCAAAGGCAAAGGCTTCCTGAATATCCGTGGTGGTCTCAGCGTTCGGGGAAGGTGCGGGTTCTTCCGCATACCTGCCCCTGATCGGGTAGGTTTCGCTGATGCTGAATGCAGGGGCAAGGGTGCCGTCTTCAAGCCGGACGGGTTCGTCCTTGCCCGGAGCACGTGCAGCCTGTTCCTGCGGGACACTCTCTTCTGCTTCCCCGTCCTGCGTCCCGGGAACCGGTTCAGAAGGGGCAGCCGTCTCTTCCGGAGTGCTTTCCTGAGGTTCATTCCCCGGCAGTTCTTCCGGCGGCTCCGGCGTTTCTGTCCTGCCGCCGTCCAGATCAAACAGCCGGTCATAGGTCTTCTGGTCTACCTCGCCGGTTTCCGGGAGGCCTTCATCCATCTGGAACTGTCGGACACGCTCCGCTACCAGATCCGAATACTTCCGGTTCAGCTGTGTGCCGGTCCTGAAGTAACCCTTGGCCAGAAGCTGTTCCTTGATGGACAGAACCACATCGTTGCTGTCGCCTTTTTTGGCGATGACGGCAGGGGGTGAGGCCGGCACGTCCCTGACGGAGGGCGCGGCTGTGATGGCCGGAGGCTCCGGCGCGGAAGCCGTGATATCGGCTCCCCCGCCCTTCACAATGCCTTCCGGAAGAGGCGCGTCAAAGATGGCATAGAGCGTCACCTGGTCGACCACGCCTGTGGCGGGAAGATGATGGTCCTCCTGAAAAAGGCGAACCTTATCCTCCATGAACTGGGTAAACTTGTTGTTGAGATTGGCGTTATCGGTAAAGTATCCCTGCTTCTGCATCTCCTGCTTGATCCGCAGGATTTCCACGGCCGCGTCGCCCAGGTGGTAGCTGTCCGCAAAGGTCATGTTGGTCGGAAGAGAACCCTTCCTCTCCACCTGCGGGGTAACGACGGGAATACGGGTGGTAATGGCATCCGTGGCGGCAGCCATCTCCCATGGGCTCAGTGTCCCTTCCGGACGGGGTGTCTCCTCAATGTCCGTCTCATTATCAGAAATGGCTGAAATAGGAAGGGAGGGCGACAGTCCGGGCGAGATGCTCGGAGAGGGTACCGGGGTGATTTTCACGGGTCTGGCAGTCTGAAGCACCTCATAGGACGGCTCCGGAGTCCTGTACTGGGAATAGGTAACCGGGGATATGTCGCCGTCCTGCCCGTCCGATGGCGGGGTTCTCCGGGTATTCATATATCTCGCAAGGGTGAGCAGCAGGGCGAAAAGGCCCAGAATGAGCAGGATTCTTCCTACCAACAGAACTGTTTTCCTGAGCAGTTCCACATATTCCACGCGTGCCCCCTCCTCTCAGTGCGTCTGCTTCCCCCAAAGCAGACGATAGTGGGAGTATTATAATCTCAAAATGTGCGGTTTTCAACCAATGACCGATGGTCTGTTTGCAACTCTTGGAAATTCATCTTTATGTCTCTGGGATTTCCTCTTCCATTGCGAGCAGCAGCTGCGGGATTTCCTCCGGACTTTCAGCAAGTCGGATGGCCCCGGCGCTGAGGAGCTGCTCCCTTGTGCGAAAGCCCCAGGTCACCAGCAGGGCAGGGATTCCGGCATTTCGTGCCGTTTCCACATCCACTTCGGAGTCTCCGATATAGACGGTTTCCTCCGGGGAAAGCCCCAGAAGCGCCATGGCGTGCCAGACGCTGTCAGGTGCCGGCTTGCGCCGTCGTCCCTGCGCATCCCCCACCGCCACCTCCAGCAGTCCAGAAAAAAAATCCCTGCTGAGCTGCTGAACGGCAAAGTCCACCTTGTTGGACACCACTCCCTGACGGATTCCTTCTTCCTTCAGACGCAGCAGGGTTTGTACAATGCCCGGGTACGGGCAGGTTCTGTCCCTGCTGTGAATGGCATAATACGCAACAAAGGCATCCATGGCCCTTTCCAGGTCCTGAGGGGATGTCCCCGCAGGAACAGCCTTTTCCATAAGTACCCTCAGCCCGTTGCCCACAAAGGCGCGAACCTCCTCCCGGGACCTGCCCGGCATCCCGCTCTCCGCCAGTGCCGCATTTGTGCTTGTCCACAGATCCTCCAGGGTATCCAGAATCGTTCCATCCATGTCCCAGATAACGCCCCGTACTTTCATTGTGTTCTCCCCTTTTCCCACATTTCCGCCCTGCAGCGGTCCCTTTTTATACCATGACGGAGATTATCCGGCAAGGAATCTAGGATATAGACTTTTGGTCCGTTTGCTTCTGTGCCCTTAAAAAACAGCTCCGGAAAGATATTTTCCGGAGCTGTTTCCCATCTGTTATTCGATCGTGCAGACCACCTCATGTCGCGCCGACTCACGGTCTGCAGGGATCAGGGTCCCCTCAATATCCCGACCGTCCACCTTCAGGCGGACCGTTCCCTTCTCATCTCCGCTGAGGTTCAGAATGCGTATGGCATAGGTGCTGCCCCGGAACTGCCGCTCCACGGTGACCTCATGCAGGGATGCAGGCAGGCAGGGATCCACTCGCAGCCCCTCATAGTCAGGCCTGATTCCCAGGATGCTCTGGGAGACCGCATAAAAGCTCCATGCACTGGTTCCTGTCAGCCAGGAATTCTTCGCCTCTCCAAAGTGAGGTGCAAAGGGTCCTGCAACCATCTGGCTGTAAACATAAGGTTCTGTCCTGTGCAGCTGCTGGTCCTCAATATAGGAGGGACAGGTCCTGCGGTAGAGATCAAAGGCCTTTGCTCCGTGCCCAAGTACCGTCTGAGCGATGACCACCCAGGGGTTGTTATGGCAGAAGATGCCGCCGTTCTCCTTGTATCCCGGCGGATAGGAGGAAATTTCGCCCAACTCCACATGGTAGCGGGTATAAGGCGGGGTCAGAATCGCGATGCCGTGTTTGCTCAGGAGCAGGCGCTCCACGCTGTCCAGCGCTTTCTGGGCCTCGCCGCTGGCCACTCCGATGCCGGCCATGACCGCAAAACCCTGGGGCTCGATATAGATTTGTCCCTCTTCGCACTCGCGGGAGCCGACCTTGTTTCCGTAGGCATCATAGGCACGCAGGAACCAATCTCCGTCCCAGCCGTCCCTGAGCATGGCCTCTTCCATGGCCTTGCAGGCGGCTCCGACGCTTCCGGCTTCCTCCTCCCATCCGAAGAGACGGCACAGCTTCTCATAATCCGGGCACACATGCACGAACATGGCCCCGATGAACACGGATTCCGCCACGCCGGACTCGAAGTTGGCAGTGGTCTGGAAGCTCTCCCCGGGTGTTCTGGAAAAACAGTTGAGGTTCAGGCAATCGTTCCAGTCCGCCCGCCCGATGAGGGGCAGACCGTGGGGGCCCACATGCTCAATGGTGTAATGCCAGCTCCTGCGCAGATGTTCCATAAGGGACTGGGCCTGTGCAGGATCATTGTCAAAGGGGACCTGTTCTGACAGGATTCCTGTGTCTCCCGTTTCCTTGATGTAGGCGGCCGTGCCCAGAATCAGCCACAGAGGATCGTCATTGAAACCGGAGCCCACATCGAAGTTGCCCCGTTTGGTCAGCGGCTGGTACTGATGATAGGCGCTGCCGTCCGGGAACTGAGTGGCGGCGATGTCCAGAATCCGTTCCCTGGCCCTTGCGGGAATCAGGTGGACAAAGCCCAAAAGGTCCTGGGTAGAATCCCGAAAGCCCATGCCGCGGCCGATGCCGGACTCAAAATAGCTGGCGGAGCGGGACATGTTGAAAGTGACCATACACTGGTACTGGTTCCAGATGTTGACCGCCCGGTCCAGGCGTTCATCTCCGGATGCAATGCGCATCACAGACAGCAGGCCGTCCCAGTACCTGCGAAGCTCCTCAAATGCCTCGTCAAACTGCCTGATTGTGGCAAAGCGCTCCAACAGTGCCCGGGCAGGCGCCTTATTGATTACTCCGGGAGATGTGAACTTCTCCTCCTCCGGATTTTCGCAGTACCCCAAAACAAACACGAAACTGGCCGTCTGACCGGGCGCAAGTTCCATGCTCAGGTGGTGACTTCCGATGGGAGCCCAGCCGCTGGCCAGACTGTTGCGACTCTTCCCTTCCCTCACGGCCGCCGGATCATCAAATCCCCTGTAGGCGCCCAGAAAGCTTTCCCGGTCGGTGTCAAAGCCGGACAGCTGCGCGTTGACGGCATAGACCGCATAGTGGTTGCGACGTTCCCTGTACTCGGTCTTGTGGTAGATGGCGCTTCCCTCCACCTCCACCTCTCCTGTGGAGAAGTTGCGCTGGAAGTTGGTGGAGTCATCCTGGGCATTCCACAGACAGAATTCAATAAAGCTAAACAGGGAGACCTGCCGCGGCTCTGCGCCGGCGTTGCAGACATCCACCCTGGTGACCAGCGCCGGAGTCCCGCGGGGAACCATGGACGTCTGGGTCACGCGAAGTCCTCCCCGCTCTCCGGTGATGCGGGTATACCCCATGCCGTGCCGGCATTCATATCCGTCAAGCTCAGCTCTGACCGGCATCCACCCGGGCGTGAACATGTCACCGTTACGGTCATCCCGGACATAAAAGTACTGCCCGCCGGCGTCCGTGGGAACATTGTTATAGCGGTAACGGGTCAGTCTGAGCATCCTCGCGTCCCGGTAGAAGCTGTATCCGCCGGACGTATTGCTTATCAGGGTGAAGAAATCCTCACTTCCCAGATAGTTGATCCAGGGATATGGCGTGTCAGGGCGACGGATCACATACTCCCTTGCCGCATCATCATAATATCCGTACTGCATGGGAACCTCCTTGAAATCTGAACTAAATCGTTTTAGATTATCGTCGCTTTTTTACACCGCAACTATAAATCATCTGCTCCAAGAAATCAAGGTCCAGTTTCAAATGACCTCCCGGCGCCAAAGAAAACGTTTTATTCGGTCCATTTTTCCCTTGATTTGTGCAGGAAGAAATGTTATACTCCTTGATGAGACGAAAACGATTTAGACTTGATGCAGGAGGTGAATCCGCGTGGCTGTCACCATCAAGCTTCTTGCCGCCCACTGCGGCCTGTCCGTATCTGCCGTCAGCAAAGCCCTCAATAACTATCCGGATGTCAGCGACAAAACCCGGCAGGCTGTCCTCAAGGCCGCTGAAGAGCTGGGATACCGGGCCAGTGCGACCGCTGTCAGCCTCAAGACCGGACGCAGCCGGATGCTTGGGGTCATCTATGCTGATGAATCCCAGAGCGGCTTCACCCACAGCTACTTTTCCCCTGTTCTCCAGTCCTTCCGAGAAGAGAGCGAGCGGCGGGGATATGACCTGGTGTTCGTCTCCACCCGAGAAGGCATGTCCAGCTTGGACCACTGCCGATTCCGCGGCGTGGACGGGGTCTGCATCGTCTGCTGTACAAACTACGATACGCCGGACATCCAGGAGCTGATGAACAGCGACCTTCCCCTGGTGGGCATTGATCATGTGGTCAACGGGCGAAGCTGTATCGCCTCCGAAAACCGTCAGGGAATGACCGAACTGATGAACTACATCCTTGCCCGCGGACACCGGCGCATCGCCTATATTCACGGGGAACCCACCTCCGTGGGGTTGGACCGGATCACCGCCTTCCGACGGGCCATGTCGTCGGCGGGTCTGCCTGTCCCGGACAACTACATCGTTCAGGGCAAATACCACCACCCTGCGGACGCCCGGAGGACCATGCTGGGCCTTCTGTCCCTTCCTGAACCTCCCACCTGCATTCTCATGCCCGATGACTATTCCGCCCTGGGCGGCATTGAAGCCATCCACAGCCAGGGCCTGCGGATTCCCGAGGATGTATCCATCGCCGGGTATGACGGAGTCCCCGTTCTTCAGATGTGCGATCCACCCCTGACGACGGTGGCCCAGGACGCCGCCGGAATCGGCGCTGCCGCCGCCCGCAAATTGGTCCATCTCATTGAATTCCCCGAGACCACTTTCAATGAGATCATCTCCATTCCCTCGCGGCTGATTCCCGGCAGCACGGTGGCCGATCTGAACGCGGTTCCCTGACCTGTCGGGATCCATATCCTGCATCCTTGAGTCCGAACTACAGGAAATATCTGACAGTGACTCTTATCCGGGGCTTAATCAGCATAGCCACATCATCGCCCTGGTTATGCCGGTCAATGTTAATCGGAATCGTATATCCTCCGTCCGGTGAATGGCGTGACCGTTCTGTCCGGGCGGGAGACCCTGTTTCATGTTCACCGCGCCGAAGGCAAGAACCGGACAGAATTTGCCTGCATCGTGATTGAAGTGCTGATGAGTGCATCCCCTCAGGGCATCCAGGCGGATGACCTGAACAGCCATCACCCGGACACAGACCTGCTGAACCTGATTGCTTCCCTGAAACTCATCGCATATCTGAGACGATTGCATGTCCTGAGGATGCACCTTCCTTTGAGCGTGCTGATCTTTCCGCTGCAGCGGAAAATCGCCTGTCCTTCCATGGCATGCACGATGCCCGCAGATGCTCAGGAAAAAGCTCTGCTGAATCACGCGGGAATTCCTTCTGCAGATTCTTCAACTTCTTTTTGTCCGGCTTCACTTTTTTCGTTCAAACGTGACCTTTTTTCTGGTATAATTGTCCTTGGCGGAAGCGCCGCGGCCCTGCCGCCGGGACAGTGCGTATCCAGAGGCTTCCCTGCATCCTTCTCATGCACTTACGAGCGGCAGGTGTGGTTCTGGCGACGGCCACGACTGGCCCGCCAGGCACGCCCGCCTCTTTTTTTGTATCCACGTTTCATCCTATAGAATTGGGGGACTAGATTTATGAACTTTGGCAGCCGGTTTATCTGGGGTACCGCCACCTCAGCCTATCAGATCGAAGGTGCCTGGAACGAGGGCGGCAAGGGCCCCTCCATCTGGGATGACCTGACTCACGATGTCCCGGACTTTGTCGACGACCAGTCCACGGGCGACGTGGCCTGCGACCACTTCCACCGTTTCAGGGAGGACATTGCCCTGATGGCCAAGATGGGAGTCAAGGCTTACCGCTTTTCCATTTCCTGGCCCAGGGTGCTTCCTGCCGGCACTTACAAGGTCAACGAGTCTGGAATCCGTTTCTATTCCGACCTGGTGGACTGTCTCCTGTCCCACGGGATCCGTCCCTTTGTCACCCTGTATCACTGGGACCTTCCCCGTGCCCTTCATGAACGGGGCGGCTGGCTGAATGAGTCCATGGTCGACTGGTTTTCCGAGTACACGACCCTGATTGCCGATCGCCTGGGCAACCGTGTGAAAGACTTTTTTACGATCAATGAACCCCAATGCATCATCGGTCTGGGATACAGCCGTGCCGAACATGCCCCCGCCCTGGTCCTCCATCCCCGCGACCTGGTTCGGATGAGCCACATCCTCATGCGCTGCCATGGCCGGGCCGTCAAGATCCTGCGGGACCGCGTTCCCGGATGCCGTGTGGGATATGCCCCCTGCTCCAGTCCCATGATTCCCGTCAATCCCACCCCGGAGGACATCAAGTCCGCCAGGGACATCTACTTCGGCATCAGCGAGGATCCCCGTTCCTTCATGTGGAATCCCGCATGGTTCTCGGATCCGGTCATGCTGGGCCAGTATCCGGATGAAGCCATCCGGCTTTATGGAAAATACCTGCCGGACGGCTGGCGCTTTGACCTGAAGGAAATGTGCCAGCCGCTTGACTACTATGCTCAGAACATCTACCAGGGAACCATGGTGCGCGACCCCTGGAAGGTGGTGCAGCCCGAAACGGGTATTTCACGGACACTGATGGGCTGGCCCGTCACCCCCGAGGCGCTCTACTGGGGACCGAAGATGCTCTATGAACGCTATCACACTCCCATTATCATCACCGAAAACGGTATGAGCTGTCCGGACTGCATCAGTGCCGATGGCTCGGTTCACGATCCGCAGCGTATCGAATATATCCGCTCCTATCTGAAGCAGCTGAGCCGGGCCATCAATGATGGCGTCAAGGTTGACGGCTACTTCTACTGGTCCTTCATGGACAACTTTGAGTGGAAACTGGGATATACCCAGCGCTTTGGCCTGGTGTACGTGGATTACAAGACCCAGCGCAGGATTCCGAAAGATTCCTTCGACTTCTATTCCAAGGTGATCAAAACAGGAGGAGCCTGCCTCGGATAATCCCCTGCCCATTCTGGACCAGAAAGAAGGTGCCCTGATGTTTTTTACTGCCAAGCTTGAAGAACTGATGAACAGCCTCAGCAAAGATGTCCGACACATCAGCGAACATGCCCAGATCCAGTCCAAAAAGCTGGAGAAAGTCTCTGCACGCGTCAAGAAACTGACAGAACACAACGATCTTGAAGACGAGTTTTTTGAAGGGGCTGAACAGGCCATCATGAGCATCGATGACAAGGTGCTCTCCGTTCAGAAGTCCATCAAGAAAAACAACGCCACCTTGGGCGATCTGTTGCAGGAATGGTCTGAACTGCGCAAACAACAGAAACAACTCATTGAATTCATGGCGGATTCTTATAAGGAAAGCAAAGAGGAATCGCAGGCCCGGGAGGAGATTCGCTCTCTGCTTGATCTGGTCATGACCTATCATGACCAGGTTTCCGGTATCTTCGCCATGCTGCAGGGAGACAACAGCTGGAAAATCCATCTGGACAGCATGAATCAGAAACTTCAGGATGCCTGTCGTATGTGCGGAATGGACGTCCTTGGTCGAAAAAATGAAGCTATCCGGCCAGAATTTCATGAGGTTCTGGACATCCTCGGTCCTGCAATGCCGGACAGTCCTCTTGTGGTGGAAACTGTCGTGGAAAATGGCTATCTGTATCGCGGACAGGTCCTTCGGAAGGCCCGTGTCATCGCCAGCTCGCCTGTGGAAGCAGCACAGTCCTGTTCCTCCGTTGCTGCTTCACTTGATCCGCTTCTCCCCCGGCGCCGCAGATATGCAGTTTCTTCTCCGGATTCGTCCGCGCAGACAGATGTCCTCCCCGAGCCCATTCCTCAGGTTGAAGAGGAACCCACTCCATCAAAGCCGAAAAAGAAGAAACGCGGTCCCGGAAAGAAGCGTCATGATCCCCTGAAACCTGCCGTTTCGGAAACAGAACTTCAGGCAGAAAATGAGTTTGAGCAATTGGAAACATCCCTTGGAGAATCCTTTGACCACCTCCCGGATTCCGGTTCTCCTGTCAGCCTTCCCATTCCTCCTGTCCATGAATCAACCCGAACAGGCAGTAACATAACGGAAACCGATTTTCTGGCAGAAGACGAGTTTCGGGCCATCGAAGATGCCAGAGAAACTCCCTCCTCCGAAACCCCTATTATGGATGAAGACGGTCATTCTCCCGCTACTGATACAACCTTGAACCCTGATCAGGATGACAACGACGTCGAAGAGCTCCTTCCCGAGGCCCAGCCGCTTCCTTCTGAATTGCTGGAATCCTCAGAAGAAGCTGGCGAGCTTCCCTCTTCCAGG
>CACYCQ010000150.1:0-34664 GCA_902772995.1 uncultured Eubacteriales bacterium | reverse complement strand
GCCATCGTGGATGACGGGGCCCATTCCTTCGGTGCCAGCCGCGGCGGCGTCCCCGTGGGCAGTCTGGCGGACATGACCTGCTTCAGCTTCCATGCCGTCAAGAACCTGACCACGGCCGAGGGCGGTGCTCTGACCTGGAACCTTCCCGGCAGCACGGACCACGAGGCGATTTACAGGGAACTGCAGCTGCTGAGCCTGCACGGGCAGTCCAAGGATGCCCTGGCCAAGGACCAGCCCGGCGCCTGGGAGTACGATATCGTGGCTCCCTACTACAAGTGCAACATGACGGACATCATGGCGGCCATCGGACTCCGGCAGCTTGATCGTTACCCCGAAATGATCCGGCACCGGGGTGAGCTCATCGACACTTACAACCGCTTCCTGATCCCGGCAGGCTGCTGGGTGATTCCCCATGATGAACCGGGCACCGTATCCTCCAGGCACCTGTACATTCTGAGGGTGCCCGGACTGAGCGAAGAGCAGCGCAATCTGGTGATCCGCCGGATGGGTGAGCGGAAAATCGCATGCAACGTTCACTACAAGCCGCTGCCCATGATGACCGCCTACCGCAAGCTGGGCTGGGATATCAGGAATTTCCCAGAAGCCCTGGATTTCTACCGCAATGAGATTACCCTGCCCCTGTATTCCAGGCTGTCCGTGGACGACGCCTGCTACATCGCCGAAAACTTTGTGGATGTTCTCCAGTCGGTCCGCAGGGGATAAAACAGCGCCGGGAAAGCAGCAGCTTTCCCGGCGCGTATGATTTTAGCCGTTCCTGGCTTCCTCCAGAACCAGGCTGATCACGGAGGAATCAAAGCCTCTGCGAAAGAGGGCCTGGCGAAGCTTCTGAAGCTCTCCGAAGCAGTTCAGGTCCCGGCCGCGGGCCAGTTTTCTCATCGCCTCACGAGCCGATTCCAGTTCCATCTCCTGCGAGACCTCCCCGACAGAGGCGCGGACCAGATCCGCCCCGACTCCCCGGGAAGCCAGACGGCTCCGAATGGACCGAGGTCCATAGCCCCGGTGAAGCTGGGAAGCGGTCACCTCGCGGGAATACTGGACGTCATCCAGAAGTCCGTTTTCCTCCAGAGCACGGAGGGTCTCCCGGATGCTTTCCTCCGGATAGGCCGCTTCCCGGAGCCGTCGCTCCATTTCCCGGACGCTGCGCATGGAGGCGCCCAGGAAATAGCAGGCCCGGTCCATCGCAAAAGGGCGGGCATGAGCGCTCACCCAGTCCAGGACTTCCCCCGGCTCCGCGCAGGTTCCGATATGAAAGGGAGAGCGGCGGCGCATGACCCGGGGAATGCGAATGGATTCGCCGGAGGAAAAGCGCAGAACGGACACGCCATGATGGCTGTGGATTTCCTCAATGCGGTTCCCGCTCACGTGCATCACTCTCCATCCTCGCGTCCCCGGGACAAAGGACTGAAATAGTAGCAGCACAGCCATCCGCTCAGGATGATCTGCAGCATGCAGGTACACTGGCGCAGGGTCACATAGTAGGTGTTGTCCAGGTTGTCCCGTCCGAAGCCCGTGAGAATCAGCATGATCACAAAGAACATGTTGGGCATCATGAGCAGGGCGACCCGGGTTTCAAAGTACCCGCTGTCCATGGAGCAGAAGACGATTGTCAGCACCTGAAGCACCAGCAGCAGGAACAGGAAGAACTGGCAGACAGGGAACAGGGTGCTGTAGGCGCCGCGCTCAAACTCGCCCAGAAAGACCTCCGCAAAGGCCACCACGGCTGTCACCAGGGGCAGCAGCGTGACCACGCTGAACCTGTCGCGGATGCGCACAAAAAACACCACAACCACACACAGAGCACAGATGGCGGACAGGACCTGAGAGATGCGCACGAATTCGCTGATGAAGGTCAGACTGTCATCCCGCAGACCTTCGATGACCGTACGCCCGGAACAGTACAGCAGCAGGTACCACAGGAACCCGTCCCCGTCCCGGCGAATGTGGCGGCGGACCAGCAGCTGCAGCACGAGGAACACGAGCACACACCAGCAGGATTCATAGAAGAAGGTCGCCATGTGCCAGTACCAGACGTTGCCCAGGGGGACTTCAACGGCGAAGGGAAAGAACTGGAGGGCTTCATCCGAGATCCTCAGGCCGTAGGCTTCCATATTGATGTAGTTTCCCCACCGTCCGATGGCCTGGCCCAGGGCGAGGGAGGGCGCGATCATGTCCAACAGCCTTCCCAGGGGGATGCGGTGGCGGCGGGCGACGATGCGGCAGGCGAGAAGTCCGCCCAGAATGCCGCCGTAGATCGCCAGGCCGCCTTCCCTCAGATTGAAGATGGACAGAAGGTCCTCGCTGAAATCCCCGAAACGGAAAAAGACATAGTACAGCCGGGCCCCGATGATGGCCAGCGGGATGCCAAAGAGCAGCACGTCCAGCATCAGGTCGGAGGAATAGCCCCGCTTCCGGGCCTCACGGATGGACAGGGCAAGTCCGATGACGATGGCGGCAACGATCAGGACGCCGTACCAGGTGACGGGTCCCAGTGCAAATCGGTCAAACATGGGTCGGCTAAGCATGAACAGTTCTCCTTTTCAGGCAGGTATTTATTGAAGCGCAAACCGGGGGAAGTATATGCTTTTTACATCAGCCCTGTCAAGAAATCCGGAGGGACTCTCCCGCTCCCGGAAAGGGGAAATTCAAGGCAGACTTGCTTCATTACAAAAGGAATGTTATAATTCCTGCGGCTCATGAATCCCGTTTCAGGAGGTACTTTATGTCTACGCTGCATATCGTGGATCATCCCCTGATCCAGCATAAGCTTACCCTGATGAGAAAAACTTCCACCAGCACCAAGGACTTCCGGGAGCTTCTCGATGAAATCGGCATGCTGATGGCTTATGAAGTGACCCGTGACCTGCCGCTTCAGAAAATCAATGTGGAAACCCCGGTCTGCAGGGCAGAATGCAACATCCTGGCCGGAAAGAAACTGGCCGTGGTGCCGATTCTGCGCGCAGGCCTGGGCATGGTGTCCGGCATCCTCAGACTGATTCCCTCCGCACGCGTGGGACACATCGGGCTTTACCGCGATCCGGAAACCTTCAAGCCCGTGGAATACTACTGCAAGCTTCCTGATGACATTTCTCAGCGCGAGGTGCTGTTGGTGGATCCCATGCTGGCCACCGGCGGTTCCGCCAGCGCGGCGCTCCGCTTCCTTAAGCAGCGCGGCTGCAGGGTGATCAAGCTGGTCTGCCTGATCGCCGCACCGGAAGGCGTTGAGGTCATTCAGCAGGATCATCCGGATGTGGACCTGTTCATCGCCTCCCTGGATGAGCGCCTCAATGAATACGGTTATATTGTTCCCGGGCTCGGCGATGCCGGAGACCGGATTTTCGGGACCCTGTAAAACCGGGGACAAATGCGCACCGTTTGGTGCGCATTTTCAAATCGATGGGAAAGGTGTTTGAGGAATGGACAAGATCGCGATTCTGATCCCGTGCTACAATGAGGAAAAAACCATCGGCAAGGTGGTTGCGGATTTTTCCAGAGTGCTGCCGGAGGCGGTCATCTACGTCTATGACAACAATTCATCGGACCGGACCGCACAGATCGCCGCAGCCGGCGGGGCAGTGGTCCGCCATGAATACGCCCAGGGCAAAGGCCATGTGATCCGCCGCATGTTCCGTGAGATCGATGCCCAGGCCTACGTCATGGTGGACGGGGATGACACCTATCCCGCCGAATCCGCATATGAAATGGTCCGCCAGGTCCTTGAGGGAAAGGCGGACATGGTGGTGGGGGACCGGCTCTCCAGTACCTATTTTGAGGAAAACAAGCGCCCTTTCCACAACTTTGGAAATTCCCTGGTCCGCTTTACCATCAATCAGCTGTTCAAAAGCGATATCAGGGACGTCATGACCGGCTACAGGGCCTTCAGCACCCTGTTTGTCAAAACCTATCCTGTCCTGGCAGGGGGCTTTGAGATCGAAACGGACATGACGGTACACGCCATCTACCGCCGGCTTCTGGTCACCAACCACGTGATCACCTACCGTGACCGCCCCGAAGGCAGCATCAGCAAGCTGAACACGGGCCGGGACGGCCTGAGGGTGATCTTCACCATTGCCCGGCTGTTCAAGAACTACAAGCCCATGGCGTTTTTCGGAATCATCTCCCTGATCCTTCTGGTCATCAGTTCCCTGTTCATCGCGCCGGTTCTGACTGAATTCTGGCGCACGGGACTGGTGCCCCGTTTCCCGACCCTGATCTCCTGCCTGTTTGTCGACGTGGCCGCCCTGCAGCTGTTTGTGGCCGGCCTGATCCTGTCCACCATTCAGCAGAAGGACCAGCGGGAGTTTGAAGAAATCCTTGTCCGGACGTGGCACACGTACCGGGAACCTGCCCGGGAGCCGGAGGAGAGGTAAAGCATGGAAAAGACAGCCCTCATGATTGACGATCTGCTGGATCTTGTGGAAAAGCCGGCCCGGTACATGGGCGGGGAAATGAATGCCGTGATCAAGGACCCCGCCGGCGTGGACTTCCGCTACGTCTTCGCTTTTCCTGACACCTACGAGGTGGGCATGTCCCACCTGGGCATGCGCATCCTCTATGATCTCATCAACCGGATGGACGGGGTGTGCTGCGAACGGGTGTTCTCCCCGTGGACGGACATGGCGGACCTGCTGAGAAGCCGGGGCGTCCCTCTTTTTTCTCTGGAAACCCGCACGCCGGTGGGGGATTTCGACATGCTGGGCATCACGCTGCAGTATGAGATGAGCTATTCCAACATTCTGGAACTGCTGGACCTGTCCGGCATCCCCCTGCATGCGCAGGAGCGCACCTGGGCGGACCCTGTCGTGGTGGCCGGCGGTCCCTGCGCCTTCAACCCGGAGCCGCTGCACTGCTTTATCGATGCCTTCTCCATCGGCGACGGGGAGGAGAATACCCCGGAGATCATCCGCGTGGTGCGGGAAAGCAAGCGGGAGGGCATTTCCCGGGAGGAGTGCCTGCGCCGTCTTGCCCGCCTGCACGGCGTCTATGTTCCCTCGCTCTATGAGGCCCGCTACCACGAAGACGGCACCCTGGCCTCCTTTGAGCCCCGCTTCCCGGACGTTCCCCGGCGCGTGGTCAAGAATCTGGTGCTGGACCTTGACCGCGCGGTTTATCCCGAAAGCCTCATCGTACCCTTCACCGAGATCGTCCATGACCGGGTCAACGTGGAGGTGCTGCGGGGCTGCACACGGGGCTGCCGGTTCTGCCAGGCTGGCATGCTCTACCGGCCGGTGCGCGAACGCAGCATGGCGCGCATCCTCGAGCTGACGGAAAAGCTGCTTGATTCCACGGGCTACGAGGAGGTCACCCTGTCCTCCCTGTCCACCGGAGATTACAGCTGCCTGCCCCAGCTGGCCCATGAGCTCATGGAGCGCTATTCTCAGCGGCGCGTCTCGCTGTCCCTGCCGTCCCTGCGGCTGGACAGCGAGCTCAAGAAGACCCTGGAGGAGACCCAGCGGGTGCGCAAGACCAGCCTCACCTATGCCATGGAGGCCGGCACACAGCGCCTGCGGGACGTCATCAACAAGGGCATTACCGAGGAGGACCTGATGTCCTCCGTGGAGGATGCCTTCCTCAACGGATGGAGCAGCATCAAACTGTACTTCATGTTCGGCCTGCCCACGGAAACCCGGGAGGACCTGGACGGAATCGCCCAGCTTGCCGCCAAGGTCGTGCGCAAGTACTTCGAGGTGCCCAAGGCGCAGCGTGCCCGGGGACTGCGGGTCAACTGCAGCGCGTCCTGCTTTGTGCCCAAGCCCTTTACCCCCTTCCAGTGGGAGCCTCAGGACACCCTGGAGCAGTTCCGCCAGAAACAGGACTACCTCTGCCGGATCATGCGCATCAAAGGCGTGGAGTTCAACTGGCACACCCCGGAAGTGTCCTTTCTGGAGGCCTGCTTTGCCCGGGGCGACCGGCGCCTGGCAGACGTGCTGGAGCGCGCATGGCGCAAGGGCTGCCGCTTTGACGGCTGGTCGGACTGCTTCAAATTTGACAGCTGGATGGAAGCCTTTGGGGAATGCGGTCTGGACCCGGAATTCTACGCCTGCCGTCGCAGGGAGCGGGGAGAACTGTTTCCCTGGTCCTTCATCGATGCGGGGGTGACGGAGGACTATCTCTGGCGGGAGCACCAGCGCGCCGAAGCTGCGCAGGTAACGCCGGACTGCCGCAGGGGCTGCCAGGGCTGCGGCCTCAAACGATTTGAAGGGGCGTGTGCCGACCGATGAGAATGTGGTGTGAATTTGAAAAGACCGCGACAGTCCGCCATCTGGGACTGCTGGACCTGCAGCGGACCATGCAGCGGGCCCTGCGCCGGAGTGCCCTGCCCGTGGCCTATTCCAACGGGTTCAATCCCCATATGCTGATGTCCTTTGCCTCCGCCCTCTCCTCGGGCATCCCCGGAGATGCGGAGATCATGGAGGTCCGCCTCAGCGCACCCGTTGACGCGCAGGAAGCCCTTTGCGCCCTGCGGCAGGTTCTGCCGCCCTCCCTGCCCGTGCGGCGCATCCGCCTGGTGGAGGACAGCTTTCCCAAGGCGGCCTCGCTCATGAAGGCCGCCCGCTATGAACTGCGCCTGGAGTCGCCGGATGCCCCGCAGATCGCCCGGGCAGTCGGCGATTTCTGCAGATGTGACGTGGTGGAGGCGCTCAAAAAGAGCAAGAGCCGGGAAGAGCGGGTCAACATCCGCCCCCTGGTCCGCGCCCTCACCGTGGAGCGCCTGGAGGACGGGCTGGTCATCCTGCAGGCCGTCGTGTCCTTTTCGGAAAGCGCCTCCCTGCGCCCGGACCTGCTGTGCCGCACGCTCCTGGAACTCTCCGGCGTACAGGCGGAGCGCGTGCGCATCTTCAGGCGCGAGCTGCTGACGGAAAAGGACGGACAACTCGTGCCCCTGTTTGAGGTCGTGCCGTGAAAAGGCAGCTAATTGTGGACGTCTCCTGCGGATTTGTCCGTTCAGCGCTGCTGGAAGAGGGCGTTCCCGCCGAACTGAGGGCATGGGACGAGGCGGAAGCGGACAGCGTGGGGGACATCTATGCCGGACGGATTCTCCGGAATGTTCCGTCCCTGAATGCCGCCTTTGCCGACATCGGCACCGGGCGGCAGGTGTTTGTGTCCCTGGAGGCGGGGGAGCGCGTGCGCCAGGGTGACATGGTGCCCCTGCAGCTGGTAAAAAAGCCCGCCAGTCCCGAAAAGGGCTGGCAGATGCGGCTGAGACTGCAGCTTCCGGGGGAAATGCTGGTCCTCTGCGCCGGAAAGCCCGGGATTGCCATATCCAGGAAGATCACCTCCGCCGCAAGGAGGCAGGAGCTTGTGTCCCTGCTTGAAGGCGCCTGTCCTCCATCCGACGGACTCATCGTGCGCACCGCGGCACAGGACGCCGACCCCGGACAGCTGCTCGGGGAGCTGGAAACGCTGTCTTCGCGCCTTGCGCAGCTTCTCCAAAGAGCCGCGCACGCGGTGCGTCCCTGCCGGCTGGAAGGCCGGGGACGCCCGGTGCTTGACTACGTCAGGGAGACCTGCCGCCGGGAGGAGACCGCGCTTGTCACCAACCAGGAGGACCTGGCCGGGGAGCTGAAATGCATGCTCGCCTGCGGTCTCCTGCATCCCGGCTGCACCGTGGAACATGTCCCGGAGGACCTGCTGTTTGACGCCTACGGCCTCGAGACAGCGCTGGAGCACGCCCTGGAGCGCGTGAGCTGGCTTCCCTGCGGCGCGTACCTGGTGCTGGAC
The DNA here is from genome assembly GCA_902772995.1 of uncultured Eubacteriales bacterium. GTDB lineage: Bacteria > Bacillota > Clostridia > Christensenellales > Aristaeellaceae > Ventricola. The sequence goes on along the minus strand of CACYCQ010000150.1, from coordinate 26,924 downwards.
CGCTGCGAGGCGGGCACCCTTGTGGACGTGAACAGCGGACACTGCACGGGAACGCGGCAGGACCCCTCCCGGATTCTTTTGATCAACCTGGAGGCGGCCGAGAGGGTCCTTTCCCTTGCACGCCTTTGCAACCTGGGCGGCATGATCCTCGTGGACCTGATCGACATGGATTCTCCCGGAGACCGGCAGACGCTGCTCTCCCGGGTTCGGGCACAGGCCCTCCTGGACCCTGCGGGGGTCACGGTGGAGGACATCACCCGCCTGGGCATCCTGGAGATGACCCGAACGCGCGCCGAAGGTGAGCTGTCGGAAGCATTTCTGGAACGGGAAGCGCCGCGGCGGCGCCGCACCGCGCGGACCCACGCGGCCGCTCTCTGGAGGGAGCTCCGGAGAAAGGAAAAGAGCGGCCAGAGGGAAGCCGGCGTTCTCTGCTCCAGGGATGTGCTCCTGGCCCTCGGACGCCTCAGCGCCCCCGGAACTCTCCGGGTGAGGGCCCGCGTGCAGGAGGGCCCGCCCCGCGTGACAGGAAGCCTTGAGGCCGCCTGGCCGCCGGTCTGGCCGGCGCCCCCAAATAACTGACACAGAAAGGAAACTTTTCAGAGAAACATGAGAGCAAAAGCACAGGAAATCCCTCAGGAGGAACTGGCCTTCCAGCGGGAGTGCATGACCCGGGTCCGGGACCTTCCCGGACGGCCCCGGACCTTTTGCATCGTGACCTATGGCTGCCAGATGAATGTCCGGGACAGCGAGACGCTGACCGGCATGCTCCGCGAAATGGGCATCACCGAGGCTGCGCAGCGGGAAGAGGCGGATCTGGTGATCTTCAACACCTGCTGTGTCCGGGACAATGCCGAGCGCCGCGCGCTGGGCAACGTGACATGGCTCAACACCGTCAAGAAGGAGCGCCCCGGCATGCTGGTGGCCGTATGCGGCTGTATGATGCAGGAGCCGGGCATGGGGGAGCGCATCCTCCGTCAGTATCCCTTCGTGGATCTGGCCTTCGGCACCCACAACCTGTACAGGCTGCCCCTGCTGCTTGAGACCCGCCTTCAAAGCGGACGGCAGACGGTGGAGGTTCTCGGCGATGACGCGGGCTGCATCCCGGAGGGACTGCCCGTGGTGAGGTCCAGCCCCTACTCGGCTTACATCAATATCATGTATGGCTGCAACAACTTCTGCTCCTACTGCATCGTGCCCTATGTGCGGGGCCGTGAGCGCTCCCGCCGCTCCGAAAACATCCTGGAGGAAGCCCGTCAGCTTCTTGATGAGGGGGTTCAGGAGATCACGCTGCTGGGCCAGAATGTGAATTCCTACGGTCTGGACCGGGAGGAGGAGCTCCGCTTTGCCGGCCTCCTTTCGAAGCTGGATCAGCTGGGCGTGCCCCGTATCCGCTTCATGACCTCCCATCCCAAGGACCTCTCGGATGAGCTTATCGCCGTCATGGCGGGCGCCAGGCACATCTGCCCGGCGCTCCACCTGCCCCTGCAGCACGGCAGCAACCGCATCCTGGAGTCCATGAACCGCCGTTATACCCGGGAATCCTATCTGGAGCGGGTGTCCCGGCTCCGCGCGGCGATTCCCGACATCAGCCTGACCACGGACCTGATCGTGGGCTATCCGGGAGAGACGGAGGAGGACTTTGCGCTGCTGTGCGACACCGTCCGGCAGGTGAGGTATGACAGTGCCTTCACCTTCATCTATTCACCGCGGACGGGGACCCGCGCCGCGCAGATGAGCGGACAGATCCCCCCCGAGGTCAGCAGCCGGAGGATCCAGGAGCTCATCGCCCTGCAGAAGGAGATCACCGCCGGGAATTTCGCCCGGTACGTGGGACAGGTGCACCAGGTGTTGGTGGAGGGCCCGTCCAGGCGGGACAGCCGGCAGATGACCGGCAAGAATGAATATAACATCTCCGTGAATTTTGACGCGGATGCGGACCTCATCGGAAGCATTGTGCCGGTGCGCATCACGCAGACCCGGGAAACGACCCTGAGAGGAGAATTGGTATGACCGCAGAAGTACTGGACAAGGCCCGACAGCTGGGCAGCGCCATCGTGGCGTCAGAGGAGTTCACCCGAATGCAGCTCGCCCAGGCCCGTCTGGAGGCGGATGCCTCCTATGCGGCCCTGAGCGCAGAACTCCAGCGCTGCCGCGAGGAGGTTCCCCGGCTGCTCCGGGAAGGCCAGGAGGAGGAAGCCCGGCTTCTCGGGGAGCGGAGGGAGGAGCTGCAGCAGACCCTCTCCCAGCTGCCCAGCGTCCTTGATATGATGGACACCCGCAGCGCCTTTTCCCGTCTCATGGACCAGGTGAACAATGTCCTGCAGTTCACCGTGACCGGGGAAGTCGCACAGGATACCCGCTGCAGCGGAAACTGCGGCGGGTGCAGCGGTTGCAGAGGCTGAGAGGAACGGAGAAGGATATGGCAACTGTCACCCCCATGATGCAGCAGTATCTGGACACCAAGTCACACTACCCCGATACGATCCTGTTTTTCCGTCTCGGCGACTTCTATGAGATGTTTTTTGAGGACGCCAAACTGGTCTCCCGGGAGCTGGAACTGACCCTGACCGGAAAGTCCTGCGGTCTGGAGGAGCGCGCACCCATGTGCGGCGTCCCCTTCCACAGCGCGGACACCTATATCAACCAGCTGATCGAAAAGGGATACAAGGTCGCCATCTGCGAGCAGATGGAGGATCCCGCCACCGCCAAGGGCCTGGTGAAGCGGGAAGTGGTGCGCATCGTCACTCCCGGCACCGTCATCGATCCCGGCATGCTGGAGGACCGCCGCAATTCCTATCTGCTGTGCCTGTGCCTGGAGGGGCGCCGGGCCGGCATCGCCTACGCGGATGTCTCCACCGGCGAATTCAACGTTTACGAAATCGACCATGCGGAGCGCCGGCTTGCCGACGAAATCCTGCGCATCGCGCCCCGGGAGGTCCTGAGCAATGCGCCCCTGCCCTGTGAAGTTCCCGGGGTCACCCTGAGCGTGGAATCCGGGACTTCCTTCCAGCTGGCAAAGGCCCGGGGTCTGCTGCTGACCCACTTTAAGGAAACCTCCCTTGCCCCCTTCGGGGTGGAGGACCTGAAGCTGGGAATCCGCAGCGCCGGCGCCCTGCTGCAGTACCTGCAGGACACCCAGAAAAACGCCCTGGAGCACATCACCGCCCTGACGCGCTATTATGACAGCCGCTACATGGCCCTGGACCACACCGCCCGGCGGAACCTGGAGCTCACGGAGTCCCTGCGCACGCGGCAGAAAAACTGCTCCCTGCTGGGGATTCTGGACTATACCTGCACCTCCATGGGCGGGCGCATGCTCCGCAGCTACATTGAACAGCCCCTGGCTGTCCGGGAGGAGATCGAGCAGCGCCTTGACGCGGTGGGCGCCCTGTCCCGCGCGGAGATGGCCACGGACGAAATCCGAACCCAGCTGCGGGAGGTCTACGACGTGGAACGGCTTCTGAGCCGCATCGCCTACCGCACCATCAACCCCAGGGACTGCCTGGCCCTGTTGACCTCGCTACAGCGCATCCCGCAGATCCGGGACGCTGTGGGTCGGGCAGGGGAGGCAGCGCTGCTTGGAGATCTTGCGCAGCGACTGACGCCCCTTGAGGACATCACGGATCTCCTGTCCCGGGCCATCGACCCGGAAGCCCCCGCACTGATCAGCGAGGGGCACTACATCCGCGGCGGCTACACGCCGGAACTGGATGAGCTGCGCCGTGCCTCCGTGGAGGGAAAGCAGTGGATCTCCCAGCTGGAGGCACGGGAACGGGAGGAGACCGGCATCAAAAACCTGCGCATCCAGTACAACCGGGTGTTCGGATACTACATTGAGGTCACCAAGTCCAACCTGGGACAGGTCCCTGTGCGCTACACGCGCCGGCAAACCCTGGCCAACTGTGAGCGCTACACCACGCCCGAACTGCACGAGATCGAGGAAAAGGTGCTCGGCGCCCAGGAAAAGGCCCAGCGCATGGAATATGCCCTGTTCATGGACATCCGCGCCTTCCTCACCGAGAACATCAGCCGCATTCAGCGGGTGGCCGTGGCCCTCAAGGAGCTGGACGCCCTGTGCTCCCTGGCCGTGGCGGCCCTGCGCAACGGCTATGTCCGTCCTGCCATCACCCAGGACGGGGAGCTGCACATCACCGGCGGACGCCACCCCGTGGTGGAAAAGAATCTCTCCGGCGATGACATGTTCGTGGCCAATGACACCCTCATGGACGAGGACGCCAACCGGATGCTGATCATCACCGGCCCCAACATGGCCGGCAAGAGCACCTACATGCGCCAGGTGGCCCTGATCGTGCTCATGGCTCACATGGGCAGCTTTGTGCCTGCCGAGGCCGCAAGCGTTTCCATCTGCGACCGGATCTTCACGCGCATCGGCGCCTCCGACGATCTGTCCATGGGTCAGTCCACCTTCATGGTGGAAATGAATGAAATGGCCCATATTCTGCGCAATGCGACCCGGCATTCCCTGGTGATCCTGGACGAAATCGGACGGGGCACCAGCACCTTTGACGGCCTTTCCATCGCCTGGGCGGTGGTGGAATACATGGTGAACAAGGACAAGATCGGGTGCAAAACCCTCTTTGCCACCCATTACCATGAACTCAGCGAGCTCGAGGGGAACCTGGAGGGCGTTGTCAACTACCGCATCAGCGTCAAGGAGGCCGGGGAGAGCATCGTCTTCCTGCGCCGCATCGAGCGGGGCGGGACCGACAAGAGCTTCGGCATCCACGTAGCCCATCTGGCGGGACTGCCCCGGCAGGTGGTCATGCGCGCCAATGAAATTCTCGCCCGGGTGGAGGCCTCCGCCTCCCACAGCGGCGGAAACATCGGGCAGAACATCCTGGACGGCGGCACCTCCCGCAAGCCCAAGCAGGTAAACCTCTTTGAGGCGCCGGCCATGGACCTGGTGGAGGAAATCCGCAAGCTGGATGTCATGTCCATGACTCCCATCGAAGCGATGAACACCCTTTTTACCCTGCGTGAGAAAGCCAGACTGTCCTGAACGGGAGGCGATACCCATGGGCGCAGACGCGCCGATTATGCGGCTGAGCAGCGACCTGATCAGCAAAATCGCGGCAGGCGAGGTGGTGGAGAACCCCGCGTCGGCCATCAAGGAGATGGTGGAAAACAGCCTGGATGCCGGCGCCACCAGCGTCACGGTGGAAATCCGTGACGGCGGCATCCCGTACTTCCGCGTGTCGGACAACGGCCGTGGCATCCGCAGCCAGGATATCCGCATGGCCTTTGAGCGCCATGCCACCAGCAAGATCTCCAGCCTTGAGGACCTGTACGATCTGCATACCCTGGGCTTCCGGGGAGAGGCACTGGCCTCGGTGGCCGCGGTCTCCCGGGTGACGCTCACCACCCACCATGCAGGGGAGCAGACCGGGGTCCGGGTCATCAATGAGGGCGGCGTGCTCGGACGCATTGAGGAGACTGCCGCGCCCCGGGGAACCACCATCGTGGTCCGGGACCTGTTCTTCAACACTCCGGTCCGCCTGCGCTTTCTCAAAAAGCCAGTCACGGAGGCCGCCAAGGTCAGCGACGTGATGGGAAAGATGATCCTTTCCCATCCGGACATCTCCTTCCGGCTGATTTCAGGCGGAAAGCAGGTCTATTCAAGTTCCGGCAGCGGGGACCTGCGCAATGCGGTGTTCTGCCTGTACGGAAGGGAAAGCGCTGAGCAGATGATCCCCGTGCATGCCGAAGGCAGCATCAGCGTGGACGGTCTGGTAGGCGTAGGCAGTGAGGCCCGCTCCAACCGGTCCCGCCAGCACTTTTTCATCAACGGCCGGAGCATCCGCAGTCCGCTCCTGTCCCAGGCGCTGGAAGAGGGGTGCCGGGAACGGGTGACCATCGGCCACTATCCCGTCTGCGTGCTGAATCTTCGGATGCCCGGGTCCCTGGTGGACGTGAACGTGCACCCCAACAAGCTGGAGGTCCGCTTCAGCGACGAGCGCCTGGTCTTTGAAAAGATCCGGGATGCGGTGGCGGCTTCCTTCTCCAATTCACGCCTGAAGGGCGCCCCCTCCCTGTATGGCGAGGAGGATGCGGACGAGCCCCCTGTGGTCCGGGCCAGCGTCCAGATCATCCCCACTCAGGGCGTTCCCGTGCGCATTCCGGATCTGGGCGCCCGCCCGATCCCGGACCCGACTCCGGCCCGCACAGGCGGGGCTCCGCAGGCCGGTCCCGCGCCCTTTGCAGCCGGGCAGGGGTCGGTTTCAGGCAATCCGCCTTCTCCCGACCCAAGGTCTGAATCTGAATTGCCAGCAGATTCCCCGCCGGATGGCGCTGCCGCTCCCTCCCAGGCATCTGCTCAAAAAGCCCCGTCCGACCCGGGGTTTTCTCCGGACGGCGCATCGGTTCCAAACCCCGAGTCTGTTTCCAACCTCTCCACGGAACCCCTTCCGCAGGAGTCATCGCCTGAGGAGGAACCGCACAAATACATGCGCAGTTCACCGGAGGCCGGGGAAGCTCAGCCGGAGGAGGACGGCGCCCTGGAAAAACGGCAGGCCTTCAACCGGATGCTCGTCAGCGTCTTTTCCGGATCTCCCGCACCGCAGCAGGCACAGCAGATGCACATGGACCTGCACGCTCATGAGAAAGAAGGCGCGCCGGAGGATGATCTTCGCGGCTACCGCATGGTGGGCGTGGCCTTTGACACCTACATCATTCTTGAAAACCAGGAGCAGCTGCTGCTCATCGACCAGCACGCCGCCCACGAGCGCATCCTCTATGAGAAGCTCATGAAGCAGATCGATACGGGACGGGCCTCGCAGGTTCTCCTGGTGCCCATGGTTGTCCACGTGACGCCGCAGGAAGCGGCGCTCATCGAACGCTTCCTGCCCGACATCCGTCAGGCGGGTTACGGCATTGAGCCCTTTGGCGACGACACCTACCAGATCCGGGAGGTCCCCAATGTGCTGGGGGAGCCGGAAAGCCGGAAAGCCTTCCTGGAAATGGTGGATCATCTGGGTGAACTGCGGCTGCTCTCCACCTGGCAGAAGCGCCGGGATGCCATCCTGCAGATGGCCTGCAAGATGGCGGTCAAAGGGGGGGACCGGCTCTCCCGCTCTGAAATCGCGGTGCTGCTGGATGAAATGATGAAGACGGATTCACCTCCGACCTGCCCCCACGGGAGGCCGCTGGTGGTCATTCTGCGCCGCAGAGAACTGGAAAAAAGGTTTAAACGCATCAATGAATAAGGATTTGCGTCCCCTGGCCTTTGTCCTCACAGGGCCAACAGGGATCGGGAAAAGCGCGGTGGCCGCACATGTGGCCGACCGCCTGCCCTGTGACCTGATGGCCATGGATTCCATGCAGGTCTACCGGGGACTGGATATCGGAACCGCCAAGCCCGGGACCAGGGAACAGGAGCGCTACCGCTACCGCCTGCTGGACCTGTGTCCCCCTGAGGCGGTCTATACGGTCAGCGCCTACCGGGAGGCGGCCATGGCGGCCCTCCGGGAGGTCCTGGACTCCGGGCGCATCCCGCTGTTTGTGGGCGGCACCGGGCTGTATTTAAACGCCCTGCGCTATGACCTGCATATGGGGCAGCAGGAGGCGGACCCTGCATATCGGCGGGAGCTGCAGGCGCTCTCCGAAGCTCCGGGGGGACGCGCCGCCCTCATGGAGCAGCTGCGGCAGGTGGACCCCGACAGCGCCGCACGGCTGCATGAAAACGATGTGCGCCGGGTCATCCGGGCGCTGGAAATCGCCCGGGTCTGCGGCAGTACCCGCACGCAGCTGGACCGGGGCAGGCCCGCGCTTGCGGAGGGTCCCGTCCGCTTCCGGGTCTTCGCACTTGACATGGAGCGGGAGGCCCTCTATGCGCGCATCAATGAACGCGCCGCAAAAATGCTGGAGGCCGGCTGGCAGGAGGAGGTCCGGGGGCTTCTGTCCACCGGCCTGACCTTTGACCGGGAGGACGGCGGCTCCTCCCAGGCCATCGGCTATCCGGAACTGGAGGCGGTCCTTCGCGGCCGCATGTCCCCGGAGGACGCCCTGTTTCTGATCCGCCGCAACACCCGCAGATATGCCAAGCGCCAGCTCACCTGGCTGCGGCATTCGCAGGACATCACCTGGATTCCCATGAGCTCCGGGCCGCAGGCCGTCGCACAGGCCGGGGACATCCTCCTGGCCGCCATGCGACGGATTCTTGAAGAAGAGAAGGAGGAACACGCATGAAACAACTGGAAGAGATGATCCGCACGCATGGAAGTGTCATCGGGGAGGATATCCTGCTGGTGGACAGTTTTCTCAACCATCAGGTGGATGTGCAGCTGATGCAGGAGATCGGAAAGGCCTTTGCCGGGGCTTTTGAGGGCCTTCGTCCGGACCTGGTGGTCACCGTGGAGAGCTCCGGCATCGCCCCCGCGGCTTTTACCGCCCTGTCCCTGGGCCTTCCCCTAGTCATCATGAAGAAGCAGACCTCCCGGATCCTGACAGGGAACACGCTCCAGGTTCCCGTGCGTTCCTTCACCAAGGGAACGGAATACATGCTCACCGTCAAACAGGAGTACCTTCCGAAGGGCAGGCGGGTCCTGGTCATCGACGACTTTCTGGCCAGCGGAGAGGCGGCCTTTGGCGTGATGAAGCTGCTGAAACAGGCCCAGATGGAAGTGGCGGGCATCGGCATCGTCATTGAAAAGAGCTTCCAAAGCGGCCGCGCACTCCTGGAGAAGGAGGGGATCCGGGTCTGCTCCCTGGCCCGGATCGACCATTTTGACAACGGCACCGTGGTCTTCCGGGAAGCGGACAGATGACCATGGACATGCTGCAAAGACATCTGATTCTGGCCTCTGCCTCCCCCCGCAGGCGGGAGCTGCTGGAACGCATGGGGCTGTCCTTTGAGGTGGAGGATTCCGGGACGGAGGAAACCTTTTCAGGAGGCCCCCGGGAGACCGTTCTGGCGCTTTGCCGCAACAAGGCGGCAGCGGTGGCCGCACGCCACAGGGGGGAGTCTGTCCTTGTTCTGGGCGCGGACACGCTGGTCTTCTGCGACCGCTCCCTGGGCAAGCCCCACAGCCCGGAGGAGGCCCGGGACATGCTCCGTCTGCTGTCCGGCCGCTGGCACGAGGTCCACACGGGCCTGTGCCTCATTGACCCTCAGCGGGAGACGGCCCTGTGCCGGGCGGAGTGCACCCGCGTACATTTTGTTGCGCTGACCCCGCAGCGCATCGAGGCATACATCGCCACCCCGGAGCCCTATGACAAGGCCGGCGCCTATGCCATTCAGGGCATGGCAGGGATGTTCATCGACCGGATCGAAGGATCCCCCAGCAATGTCATCGGACTTCCCATGACCCTGGTGTGGCAGATGCTGTGTGACATTGACAACTCATCAGAAAGGGTGGAACTATGTCCGCATTCCCCATTCATCTGACCGCTCCGGACTTCGCCATCGACATGGGAACCTGCAACACCCGCATCTATGTGCGCGGCAGGGGAATCGTGGTCAATGAAGCCTCTATTGTCATCACGCGCACGGACCGGAAGAATTCCATCGTGGCCGTGGGGGACAGTGCCATGGAAATCATCGGAAGGTCCAGCGACAAATACAAGATCTCCTTTCCCATCAGCCGGGGCATCATCACGGACAGTGAAGGTGCCTCGGTCATGGTCAACTATTTCGTCAACAAGGCCATCGGCAAACCCGCACTGGCACGTCCGCGGGGGGTGATGACCATGCCCACGGGGGCCACCGAACCGGAACGCAGGACCATGATCTCCACCCTTGAGAAAAACAATGTCCGAAACATCTTTCCCGTGGAGCAGGCCTTCGCGGCGGCTCTGGGAACAGGCCTTCCCGTCTATGAAGCTCAGGGAAGCATGATCCTCTCCATCGGAGGGGGCACCTGCGAAATCGCCCTGGTCGCCCTGGGCGGCATGGTGCTGCGCAAGTCCGTTCCCATCGCCGGGCATTCCATCGACATGGCCATTTCCAATTATCTCAAGCACAAGTATGCCCTCAGCATCACGAACACCGCCGCGGAACTGATCAAAATCGACATTCCGGACATCTTGGGCGTGGAAAACAGTGACCGGATTTCCGTGGTGCGCGGGCGGGACATCGCCACCGGCATGCCCATGACCGTGGACGTCAGCATGAAGGAGATCAGTGAGGTCGCGATGCAGCCCCTTCGCCAGATTGCAGCTGAGGTGCACAGGATCCTGGAGCAGACCCCGCCCGAGCTGTGCGCAGACATCCTCCAGAACGGGATCTTCCTGACCGGCGGCACAGCACAGCTGCTGAATCTGGACCAGTTCCTGGCCAGCGAGTTCGGCATACCCGTCTCTGTGGCCCGGGAGCCAAGCCTGTGCGCCATCCGCGGAGCCGGATACATGGCGGACCACTACGATCTGCTGAAGGTTTCCAAGCAACGCAAGGAGTCAACGTGACCCGTGTTGACAGCTGCTGTACAATAAAAGGAAACAGTTCACCCAGAGGCAACCGGCTGCTCCCCGAGAAGCGGCCTGAGGAACATTCATGAGAAAAAAACACCCGGTCCTGTTCACCTTTTTACGGCGCCTGACCCTCCTTGTGCTGATCGCAGCGATGGGCCTTACCATCTATATGCAGTCCTCCGGCCGAACCAGCATCGTCGAACTGATGACTTCCTTTATCATCAGCCCCTTCCAGCGGGCAGTCTCCTCGGTCACCTCAGCCGTATCCGGCTATATGTACCGTCTCAAGCTGCGCAGCAACATCGAATACGAGTACAACCAGCTCAAGGCCCAGAATGACGAGCTGATCCTGCGGACCATCCTGTATGAGGAGCTGCAGGAAGAGAACGCCCAGCTGCGCGCGCTGCTGGGCGAATATGAGGGGAAGGCGGAGATGAACCCGGTGCTGGCCCGCGTCATTGCCAGTGAGACCGGCAACTACTTTTCCACCTTCACCCTGAACAAGGGAAAAAACGACGGCATCGATACGCAGATGGCCGTCATCACGGCGCAGGGACTGATCGGCTATACCTATGAGGTCTTTCCGGATACCTCCAAGGTCATCACCATCGTGGACGACCAGGCCTCCCTTGCGGCACTCATCGAAAGCAGCCGCGACCAGGGCGCCATCAAGGGCACGCTGGGCAGCACCGGCGAGCCCATGTGCCGCATGTACTACCTGAGTGCAGACAGCGTGCCGCGTCCCGGAGACCGCGTCATCACCTCCGGCGTGGGTGTGTCCTTCCCCAAGGGACTGCTCATCGGCTATGTCCGTGAAAGCACCCGGGCCATCGAGGACAACAAGCACTACATCGTGGTGGAGCCCGCTGCAGATTTTGAGCACATCGAGAATGTGCTTGTACTGCGCTACTATGCGGAAGTGGAGCAGATGCCGGACAATTACGACAATACAGAGATCATCATCGCGCCTGTGGCCACCGCGCGCCCGCAGGCAGTCATCGAAGAAGAGCGCCTGCTGCAGACCACGCCGGTCCCGCTGCCGGATGCCCCTGGCCGGGCGACGCCCACACCTATCCCGGATGCTGTGAACTTCATCGTGGATGAAGAAGCGATGGGCGACAATGCAGAGCGTTTCGTCCAGGTGACCGGCGAGCCGCTGGTCGACGAAAACACCGTCACGGAGATGGATTTCGCCGGGGATGAGGATGTGGATGAGGATGAGGAAGAGGGGCCGCCGGCAGCCCCCTGACCTCAGGGATGAAAGGATACTGATTTGACCAGAGTACTGAAAATCCTGCTGTGCCTGATCCTGGTTTGCACTCTGCAGACCACGATGGTGCGCTTCATCGCCATCAACGGGATCAGCCCGGATCTGATCGTCTGCTGGCTGGTGGTCATGTCTGAGACCTACGGCACCTTTGGCGGATTCTGCAGCGGTGCCGTCGCCTCCATGCTCTATGATGCCAATGTGGGATACATCATGGCCGTGAACCTGGTTGTCGGGACCGCCATCGGCTATTTCAGCACGCTCCTGGTGCCGTATTTCAGGAGGGTTTTCCGGAAAAGCAGAATCGCCAGCTGGCTGGCAATGATGCTGGCCACCCTTATGGGCTGTCTGATCAAGGACATCGTCAACATCGGATACCTCTTTCTGATCGGTTCAACCCTGCTGGACCTTGAGAACATCCCCGTCACCCTGCTTCGCCTGGCGGTGTCCAGTCTTTACTCCGTCATGATGATCCTGCCTCTGGGACTGATCCGCAGACGGATCTTTCCCGATGAGAAGAAAAACCTGAAAAAACCGGACTAATCCTGTATCACGGAGGAACGCATGCCGAACCAACTTGTGGGAAGATTCAGAGCAGTGGCCGTTTTCGTAGGCTTCCTGCTGCTCGTTCTGATCGCCCAGCTGTTCAACCTGCAGATTCTGAGCTACGAGGAGAATGCCCAGAGCGCTGAAAACAAGAAGACCAAGGTCATCACCAGCCAGGGATCCCGGGGGACCATCATGGACACCAACTCCCTGACACTGGCCTATGACAAGCAGGTGTACAATGTGCAGTTCTACAGGGATCCCAACTTCGTCCCTTCAGAGCTGGACCCGGAGACCGGGAGACCGGTCAGCCAGTATCTGCTTTACACCCGGGCGATCATCGAGGTCATCGACATCGTGGAACGCAACGGGGGAAAGATGGAGACCAATTTCTCCCTGGTGCGCGACGAGATGACCGGCTTCTGGGTCTTCAGCTGGAACAACAACGACTACACACTGGCCCAGCAGGCCGCAAGGGAAAAGATGTGGCGCAGCAATTTCTATGTCCAGAGCACCACAGCCTACCCGCAGCAGGAGCTGTTTGACATCCTGTGCAAGCGTTACCGCATCCCGGCGGACCTGAGCGACGAGAAGAAGATCAAGATTCTGGCGGTCTGGGAAACCATGCAGAACAACGCCTTCCTTTCAAGACCCATTACCATCTCCTCCGGCGTGAGCTGGGAAACGGTCATCGAAATCGAGGCCAAGGCCCTCATCCTGCAGGGCGTCTCCGTCTCCGTCAGCACACAGCGGGTCTATCCCAACGGCACGCTGGCCTGCCACGTCGTCGGGTATATCGGCAAGATCCAGAACTACGACACCTACTACGCCAATTACAAGGACAAAGGCTACGCCCTGTCAGACCTCATCGGTCTGGACGGGATTGAAAAGACCATGGAGGACTGGCTTACGGCCAACACCACCCAGCGCGTAGGCAAGCGCGTGGTGGAAATCGACCGCTACGGCGCCGTCAGCCGGACCCTGTCCACCACCGAGGCCACGGACGGCAACAACATCAAGCTGACCATTGACTCCAACCTCCAGCGCGTGGCCGAAACAGCCCTGCAGGACAACATCGAGTACATCCGCAATGCCCAGGAAGACCTGCTCAACAACGACACGTGGCTTGACACCAACAAGACCGTGCTGCAGGGCACCGACCGGGACTTTGACTCCAATCCCATCGAGCTGGCGGAAAAGGGCGCGGTGGTGGTCATCGACATGACCGGCAGAGTCCTTGCCCTGGCCAGCTATCCGCCCTATGATCCCAACGCCTTCATCATGGGCGGGAAGGTGGCTTCCGATATCCTGCTGGATCCCCGCTACCCCCTGGTCAATTACGCCATCCAGTCCCGGGATACTCCCGGGTCCATCTTCAAGCTGGTAACGGCCACCGCAGGTCTGCAGACCGAGCAGCTGCTGGTGGATGAGACCATTGACGATGAAGGCTACTTTACCCTGTACGACAAGAGCAGCCCACCCCGGTGCTGGATCAACCAGAAACAGCTCCAGCGCCATGCCAACCAGACGGTCAAGGAAGGGCTGACCCATTCCTGCAACTATTTCTTCTATACCGTGGGCTCCCGGCTCTATGAAAACACCGACGATCAGCTCTACAAATATGCGGCACTGTACGGCCTGACCACCCGCACCGGCATCGACCTGCCGGGCGAGCTGCAGGGGTATGTGGGAAGCCAGACGACCCTGTACGACAAGAACAAGGCCATCAGTGCGGCGGAGCAGTCCACCTGGCGTCCCTCCATCGTGTTCAACAACATCAAGCGGCATCTGGTGGGCGTGGGTGAGAAGTACAACATGATCTTCGATGAAACCAAGCTCAACACCTGCGTGAAGCGGCTGATGGACATGGCCGTGGATTACAACCAGTCCGACTGGCTTCCCGAAATCCGGACCATCCTCATGGAGGAGCTTGACATGCCCCGTGAGCTGGTTTACCTGCAGATCGTTGCCGGTGATACCTACATCATGCTCAACGAAATCAAATGGGGCGGTTCCGAGGCCATCATGTGCGCCGTGGGTCAGTCCATCACCACGGTGACCCCGGTGGCCGTCGCCCGATACATCGCTGCCGTGGCCAACGGCGGCAAGGTATATGACCTGCGCCTCGTTGACTCGATCATCTCTCCCGAGGGCGAAGTGCTCAGCCAGAGCTCGCCCATCATGGCCTCCCAGATTGAAGGCCCGGACGCACAGTATTATCTGAGCGTCATCCGGGAAGGAATGAAAGGCGTGACGGAGGCAGAAGGTACCGCAACGCGCTTCTTTGCCGGGACCGGCATCGGAGACCAGATCGGCGCCAAGACGGGAACCGCCGAAAAAACCCGGATCGATCTGGAAAACAACGCGTGGATGGTGGCCTTCGCCCCGTACGAGACTCCCGAGATTGCCGTGTGCGTCTACATTCCCCACGGATACAGCGGTTCCTACTGTTCCCTGACGATCCGTGAAATCTGCGAATACTATCTGGAACACCGCCATCTGGGCGGAGATGATTTCCTGCCTCCGGCCAATTCCCTGGCCAACTGAAGCCGGCAGGGAGCATTCATCAACGAAGGAGCAAACATGTTCAGGCAAAATTCCAGGCTGGCCAATCCGCATATGGACTGGCCCCTGCTCATTGCCTCCTACCTTCTGGCGTTTTACGGGGTCCTGGCCATCACGATTTCCAACTATGACTCCTCTCTGGGCGCCGGAAGGTCCCTGCAGGAGCTGATCATGGACGCCAATAACGGCCGTCTTCAGCTGCTGTGGGTGGTGGTGAGCTTTGTGGTTGTGGCGCTGATGTCCAGCGTGCGCTATGACCTGATCGGGCGAATGTGGCCGATCATTTATGTGGGCGACGTGCTGCTGCTGGGGATGGTGCTCACCACCTCCAAGATCAATGGCGTGCGCGCCTGGTTCCAGCTGCTGGACCGGACCCTGCAGCCTTCAGAGCTGGCCAAAATCGCTCTGATCATCACCCTGTCAAAAGCCCTGACCCGGCACAAGGGCCGGCCGATTCCCACATTCGGCTATTTCCTCTATGTCTGCGGGCATTTCGGTATCCCCGCGGTGCTCATCCTTCTGCAGCCGGACATCGGCACCCTGATGGTCTTCATGGTCATCTTTGTGGTTCTGCTGTTCATCTCGGGCTTCGAGCTCAAATACATGCTGATCATGGCCGCCATCGCCACGGCGGTACTGATTCCCGTGGTCTTCATGCTGGCCTCCTCCAACAACTTCCGCTGGCTGCGCCTGGTGGCCTTCCTGAATCCGGAATCCGATCCCACAGGCAGCAGCTACCAGATCGTCAATTCCAAGGTGACCATCGGTTCCGGCGGGCTGTACGGAAAGGGCCCTTTCGCGGAAGGGACGCTGACCCACCTCAACTATGTGCCGGAGAACCACACGGACTTCATCTTCACCGTGGTGGGCGAAACCCTGGGATTTGTGGGAGCCCTGGTGCTCATCGCCCTGTATGCATTTGTGATCTACCGGATGCTGATGCTGGCCTTCAATACGGCGGACAAGTACGGTCAGCTGATCATCATGGGCGTGATGGCCATGCTGTTGTTCCACGTGTATGAGAACATCGGCATGTGCATCGGCGTGATGCCCATTACCGGCATCCCGCTTCCGTTTATCAGCTTTGGAGGCACGAACCTCGTCGTGAACATGGCGGGGGTCGCACTGGTATTGAATGTGACGCGAAACAAGAGCTCTCTGGATCTGAACCAGCAACTGGATGAGTCCTGATCCCCAGAGCCGCAACAACCTATGAGGAATTCGAGGTGGACATGGTGGATAACTCTTCGCCCGGATCAGAACTGCTGAAGAAATATGATATCAGCCAGGAAGTGATCCAGGCTTTCGAATGGAAGGGATTCAGTGAACTGACTTCCATTCAGGCAAAATGCATCCCCGACATGATGGCGGGGCATGACATCATCGGTATTGCGCCCACGGGAACCGGCAAGACGCTGGGCTTCGGCATCCCGATGCTGGAGTACGTCAACCTGAAGGATCCGGTAATTCAGGAGGTGGTTCTGGCGCCCACGAGGGAACTTGCCCAGCAGATTGCCGATGAACTGACGGACCTGGCGCATTTCATCAGGGGACTTCGCATTGCCGCCATTTATGGCGGGCAGTCCTTCGCCAAACAGCTGCAGGCTCTGCAGAAAAAACCGCAGATCATTGTGGCCACCCCCGGAAGGCTGCTGGACCACATGAGCCGCAAAAACATCCGTCTGGACTTTGTCCACACCATGGTTCTGGATGAAGCCGATGAAATGCTCAAGATGGGATTCGTGGAGGATGTGCAGAAGATCATCGACAGCACGCCGGAATCCCGCCAGCTGGTGATGTTCAGCGCCACCACCAACCAGGATGTGCTGACCATCTCCTGGAAGTACCAGCACGATCCCATTCAGATCACGGTTCCCCCCAGGAAGGAGGACAAGCCGGACATCCGACAGTACATCGTGGAGACGGATCAGAAGAAGAAATTTGATCATTTCCGCTACCTGCTGGACATCATCGACTATCACCGCTTCATGGTGTTCTGCAACACCAAGGGCATGACCTCCATCCTCTGCGAAAAGCTCCAGCGCCTGGGATACAAGGCGGAATGCCTCCACGGGGATGTGAAGCAGTCCATTCGCGACAGGGTCATGCAGGATTTCCGGCGCGGCAAGTTCGAAATCCTGGTGGCCACGGATGTGGCTGCCCGCGGCATCGACGTGGACGATGTGGATGTGGTGATCAACTATGATCTTCCGGAAAAGAACGAATACTATATCCATCGGATTGGAAGAACCGGAAGAGCAAGAAAAAGCGGCGTCAGCTTCTCCCTGGTCTGTTTCCGCGATCTTGTCCGAATGGATGAGGTGCTCAAATACACCAATGACGTGAAGCCTGTCACCCTGGTCGTGGATGATGAAATGGACACCCTGTGCGTAAAGGAGACCGGGGAGCCCTTTATGGAGACCCTCTGATTCCAGAGAGGGAAGTGACGCCTTCTCCAGCGGCAGCACAGAGCACAGAGAGGCAGCAGAGAGTCCGGCAGATACAAAAAACCGGAAACGTATTTTCCGGTTTTATCCACAGGATTTCTTGTCATTTTAGAAAAGCTGTGATATGATTGGCCTGCTTCTCAGAAGATAATCCAACTAGATGGCGAGGAGGAAAAGAGCATGAGCGACGAGATTGAGAAAAACGTAGAGGAGAACGACAACATTATCGTGCTGACGGATGAAGATGGCACGGATATCGAGTTTGAGTTCTGCGCATCCATCGAGTACGAGGGAGACGAATATGTGGTCCTTCTGCCGACGGAGGAAGACGATGCCGAGGTGGTGATTCTCAAGGTCGTCGAAAGCGAGAATCCTGAGGATGAAGACGCCACCTATGTCGGAGTGGACGATGACGAGGTCCTCGAAGCGGTGTTTGAGCGCTTCAAGGAACAGGCCGGAGACGAATTTGACTTTGATGAGTAGTCAGCAATGACCACAGCTTCACATCCGAGAGATGTGAAGCTTTTTTTAGGGAGCCAAAAAAGAAAAAAGCCCTTGCTTTTCAAGGACTCTTGGCTGGTGCTGATGGCGGGACTCGAACCCGCACGCCGGTCAGGGCAGGGGATTTTAAGTCCCCGGTGTCTGCCATTCCACCACATCAGCGGCTACCCTGCAATTATAGAGAGGTTCATGAAACTTGTCAACTCGGGAGGTGTCCCATGAACGAGGTCCGAATCGGAAGTGTCACGCTGGGAGAAGGCCGTCCAAGAATCTGCATTCCCATTTGCGGAGGCGACCTGTCCCGTCTTTCGGAGGAAATCCGGCATGCTGTGCTCGCAGGGGCCGAACTGCTCGAAATCCGCGCGGACTGCTTTATACGCAACGCCCTTCATCCCTCCATGGCACCCCTGCTGCGCGCGCTGCCTGAACGGGTGCCCCTTCCCATGATTTTGACCTTCAGAACGCGGCCGGAAGGTGGAATGGGAGATCCTCAGCACTATGTGGCGCTGGTATTGGAAGGAATCCGCTCCGGACGATTTGATGCCCTGGATCTGGAGGTGCGCATCGGAGAGGACACATTTGTACGTCTTCGGGATCTGGCGCGCGCGCAGGGGATGCGCATCATTGCCTCCGCCCACGACTTTGCCGCCACCCCGCCCACCGACAGCATGGAAACTCTCTTTGACAACATGGACCGTCTGGAGGCCGACGTGCTCAAGCTGGCTGTCATGCCCGCCGGCATGGAGGATGTGCTCCGGCTGCTGCTGGCCCTGGAGCGGACCCGTCAGCACTGCCAAAGGCCCCTGATCGGCATTGCCATGGGAAAACCGGGCATTGTGACCCGGCTCATGTGCGAAGCGTTTGGCAGCTGCCTGACCTTCGCCGCAGCGGATGCGCAAAGCGCTCCCGGACAGATACGCGCAGAAGATCTGGCCGGGATTCTCCGCATCATCCATCAGACACTTGAATCAGAAGGAGAAAACACACCATGAAAACCAAAAATGCATGGAAATCCTACACCTCCGAGGCGGATATCCAGTCTTTTTCGGAAGGATACCGGTCTTTTCTGGACATGAGCAAGACGGAACGGGAATGCGTGCGGGAAAGCATCCGCATTGCGCGGGAGTCCGGATTCGTGTCCCTTGAGGAAAAGGTGACGTCGGGAGCCCCGCTCTGTCCGGGGGACCGGGTCTACATCTGCACAATGAACAAGGCTTTGGCCCTGTACGTCATCGGAGAGCAGCCCATGGAAAAGGGCATGAACATCCTGGGCGCCCATATTGACTCGCCCCGCATCGACATCAAGCAGAACCCGCTGTATGAAGATACGGAGCTGGTCTACCTGGACACCCACTACTACGGCGGAATAAAAAAATACCAGTGGGTCGCCCTCCCGCTGGCCCTGCACGGAGTAGTGGTGCTCAAGACCGGCAAAACGATCGAACTGTCCATCGGTGAAGATCCGACGGATCCGGTACTGTGCATCACAGACTTGCTCCCGCACCTGGCAGCCGATCAGATGAAGCGGGAAAGCAGCAAGATCATCGAGGGAGAGGACCTCAATATCCTGCTGGGCTCCAGACCCGAAAATGAGGGAGAAGAACAGGAAGCCGCCTTAAGACAGGTGCTCCGGCTTCTGAAGACCCGGTACGGAATTGAGGAGGAGGATTTCATCTCCGCCGAACTTGAAGTCGTTCCTGCGGGGCAGAGCCGCGACGCCGGACTGGACCGCAGCATGATTCTGGGCTACGGGCATGATGACCGCAGCTGTGCCTATCCCTCCCTCAAGGCCTTGTGCGACCTGCAGAGGGCCCCGGTGTATACCGCCTGCACCCTCCTGGTAGACAAGGAGGAAATCGGCAGCACCGGCGCCACGGGCATGGAATCCCGCTTCTTTGAAAATGCCACAGCGGAAGTGCTGGCGGCTCTGGGCAGCTGCAGTGACCTGGTCCTCCGCCGGTGCCTTTCCGCCAGCCGGATGCTCTCCAGCGATGTGAGTGCAGGCTTTGACCCCCTGTTTGCCTCCGCCTTTGAAAAGAAGAATTCCGCCTATCTCGGCCATGGCGTATGCTTCAACAAGTATACCGGCTCCCGCGGCAAGTCCCACTCCAACGATGCCAACGCGGAATTCGTCGCCCAGATCCGCCGGATCATGGAGGACGGGCAGGTGACGTTCCAGACAGCCGAGCTGGGACGGGTGGACCAGGGAGGCGGGGGAACCATCGCCTTTATGTGCGCCAGGTACGGAATGCAGGTCATTGACTGCGGGATTCCTGTCCTGTCCATGCATGCGCCCTGGGAGACCATCAGCAAGGTGGATCTGTATGAAGCCTACAAGGCCTACAGGGTCTTCCTGAAAGACGCCGCACCGGTGACCTGATCCGGCATCCCACAGGCAGGAAGGAGGGCCTGATTTGAACAATCCGCAATCACGGGAAAACCTGCCGCGGATAATCGCCGTGGTAGGCACCACCGCCTCGGGAAAAAGCGATCTGGGGGTGGAAATTGCCCGTGCCATCGGAGGAGAAGTGGTTTCCGCCGACTCCCGGCAGGTGTTTCGCGGTCTCAACCTGGGCACCGGCAAGATCACCCCTGAGGAAATGAAAGGAATACCCCATCACCTGCTGGACGTGGTGGATCCCGGAGAATTCTTTTCCATGGCCGATTACCAGAAGCTGGCCTATCAGGCCATTGACGGAATCCTCCATCGCCGGAAGGTCCCGGTACTGGTAGGGGGAACCGGCCTGTATGCCACAGCGGTGATGGACGGGTATCTCCTTTCAGATAAAATCCCGGACCTTCAGTACCGGGAATATCTGGAGACCAAGAGCACCACGGAGCTCTACCGGATGCTGATGGCACTGCGGCCGGAGGCTGAGGTGGATGCAAATAACCGCAACCGCGTCATGCGGATGCTGGAACGCCTGCATGACGGAGATGAGCTCTCCGGGCGCAAGGAACGCCGCTATGATACCCTTCGTCTGGGAATCCGGTTTCCCCGTGACATCCTCTGCGAGCGCATCCGCATCCGGCTGAACAGGCGGCTGGAGGAGGGCATGATCGAGGAAGTGCAGCAGCTTCTGGATCACGGAGTTCCCGCTCCGTTTCTGGATGGGCTGGGGTTGGAATACCGCTACATCACCCGTTATCTGACGGGACAGATCGCAACACGAGAGGAAATGACGAATCTGCTCTTTCAGGAAATCCGCCGTTTTTCCAAGCGGCAGATGACCTGGTTCAAGCGGGATCCGGAAATCATCTGGATCGACATGGACGGGGATCCCGTATCCGATTGCATCGGGAAGGCACGTGCTTTCCTGCAGGCCGGGGAACTTGCGGGGTCCCGTGACCATGCAGGCACGTGATGGAAATACAGCGTGGGACAGACTGGTCAACACCAACAAACAGGAGCCGGAATTGACTTCCGGCTCCTGTTTGTTGGTGTTCCGGGCACAGTCCCCGTCACGGACAGCTCCTGCCAAGTGCAGCGAACCGCTGACTGGCGTCAGTAATGCCGGCGTCGGGAAGAAGCAGTTCAGCAAGCTTCATGTCAGATCAAAGAGAAATCTTCTCAAAGGATCGGAGATGTCGGAAACGTTTGATCCGCTTCGTCTCAAGCCTTTCCAGATGTCCTTCTCATAGTTTTCAGCATTGATTGCGCTAAAATATCTTTTTGCAAACCTCTGACGTTTTTTAGGAATTCCCCGGAATCCCCCAGGTCTTCAGCAGCGCTTCAGCACAGCGCAGGCCGTCGCAGGCTGCAGATGTGATTCCTCCTGCATATCCGGCACCTTCTCCGCAGGGATAGATGCCGGCAATTCCCTCCGCCGTGAGCTCCTGAGTCCGAAGAATGCGGACAGGGGAGGAAGAACGGGTCTCCGGTCCTGTCAGCAAGGCATCCGGCGAGTCAAATCCCCGGATCTTCCTCCCGAATTCCCGGATTCCCAGGGCGATGGTCTCCGTAATGAAAGGGGGATACAGGTCCCTGAAATCCCCCATGGTGACCCCTGGACGGTAGCTGGGCTGCACCTTCGATGGCGCGGAACCTTTCCGGCCGGCCAGGAAATCGCCCACCGTCTGGCACAGCGCGCGCCCGTCGGCTCCTGCCAGACGGAAGGCTTCCTTTTCCAGGGCGCGCTGCCAGTACATACCCGCCAGCGGATGGTCCCCGCCATAGTCTCCAGGGCTTACGCCCACCAGCAGCGCGCTGTTGGCATTGTCCGAATTTCTGGCATGCAGGCTCATGCCATTGGTCACCACGGTGTTCTCCTCGCTGGCTGCCGCCACCACCTGACCGCCGGGACACATGCAGAAGCTGTATACGCTGCGGCTGCCCGGCAGGTGAACGGACAGCTTGTAATCGGCGGCGCCCAGCCGGGGATATCTGCGCCATCCGGAACCCCACTGCGCCAGGTTGATCTCCGACTGGAGATGTTCAATGCGCATGCCCATGGAAAAAGGTTTCTGCTCCATGGAAAAGCCCAGATGGTACATCTGCTCGAAGGTATCCCGGGAACTGTGTCCCACCGCCAGAATCACCGCATCCGCCTGCAGGTCGTATTCTCCATCCGGAGAAGACACATGCAGGGAGCGGATCCGGTGATCTTCCACGCCAAAGTCCGTGACCCGGTGCTCAAAACGGACTTCTCCACCCAGTTCACGGATCTTTTCCCTCAGGCTCCTGACCACCCTGGACAGCACATCCGTCCCGATATGGGGCTTGGCATCCACCAGAATTTCCGGGGACGCCCCGTGATCCACAAAGGTCCGAAAGACAAATTGGATTCTCGGGTCCTTTATTCCGCTGTTCAGCTTGCCGTCCGAAAAGGTTCCGGCACCGCCCTCCCCAAACTGGACATTGGAAACCGAGGAAAAGGCACCAGCTCCCTTTTCCCAGTAGTCCTGCACATCCCGCATCCGCTTTTCAACGCAGCGTCCCCGTTCCAGGACAATCGGGCAGGCCCCGGCCTGGGCAAGCAGCAGGGCGGCAAAGATACCCGCGGGACCAAAGCCCACCACCACCGGCCTCCGGGCAGGAGATGCTCCGGCAAAGCGCAGGTATGGGGAGGCATACACCGGCGAGGGACGGACCTCGTCAGGATGCCTGCGAAGGACCCGCTGCTCCTCACTCTCGGAGACCAGCGCAACGTCCAGTGTCAGCAGAAGATAGATCTGCGGCTTCTTGCGGGCATCGACGCTGCGATGAACCACATCGGCCCGCAGAATGGATTCCGTCTGAATCCCCAGCTTTCTGGAAACCGCCTGCAGCAGTCCTGACGGCTCGTAATCCGCCGGAAGCCGGATATTCGCGATTCTGATCATGGCTTTTTATCCTCCTTGAGGATGGATTGCGCCGCAGCCATGCCTGAGGCAGCGGCAAAGTGCAGATTGTACCCGCCGCAGGGGCCGTCACAATCCACCAGTTCTCCCACCAGATACATCCGGGGATACAGAATGGACATCATGGTGGCAGGGTCAATCTGAGCGGTGCTGACACCTCCCCGGGTCACCTGGGCCTGTTCAAACCCCCGGGTGCCGCTCAACGGAAAATCCATCTCCCGGATTGCGCGCACCAGGGAGGCAATTCCGGACGTCTGGAGCTGACCGGCGGGGAGGGTCGGGGACAGACCGGCGCTTTTGATCACCGCCTGGGCGAGCATTCTCGGAAAGATCCCGGTAAACAGGGTCTGGAGGTTTTCCCCGCTCCCGCGGCCGGCACGGGCGCGCAGCAGTCCCGGCAGCGCCTGCTCGTCAAATTCCGGAAGAAGGTTAAGACGCACGGCGGCTGTCCCGCCCGCCTCCAGCACCCGCGCAGCCTCCCCTGAAAGCTGGAAAATGGGGATCCCGGAGAGTCCGTAATCGGTAAACAGGACCTCTCCCATATCCCTTCCCAGGACCTGTTCGCCGCTTATCAGGACCGCCTCGGCCCTCCACCTGATGCCCTTGAGGGAAGGAAGCAGGGGATGGCGGCTTCTGACCTGGACCAGAGAGGGAACGGGGGATTCGATCCTGAAGCCAAGATCCTGGAGCAGCGGATACAGCGAGCCGTCCGTCCCCATCGCCGGTGCTGCGCAGCCTCCGGCAGCCAGCACCATGTAGCGTCCTGAAAAATGCTCACCGGTTCCGGTGGAGATGGTATAATGATCTCCGCGGCAGGCGATCCCCGTCACCTTTTTTCCGGTCATCAGGGTCACCTGCGGGCACGCGATGGACCGGCGCAGCACATCCAGGACGGAAGCCGCCTGGAAGCTCCGGGGATAAATGCGGCCTTCCTCCTCCTGAAGCAGCAGGCCCAGCTCCTGCCAGTGCACCAGCACGGTTTCCGGGGGAACGGCCTCAAACAGCCCCGCGACAAACTCCTCCCGCCCGGCAAAGGCGGCGGGCGTCATCTGCCGGTTGGAGAGGTTGCAGCGTCCGTTTCCCGTGGACAGAATCTTCTTGCCCACCCGTTCAAGACGCTCCACAATGGCGCAGTCCATCCCGGAATGCGCCAGCATTCCCGCACAGATCAGTCCAGAGGCGCCTCCTCCGACAACAATACAGTCAAACATCCTTACCTCCGGGGTTTTCCTCTTCCCTGAACCCGTTCCGTGCTGCGGGTCCCGCCATGGGACCTGCGGGGAGCTTCCTCCCGTCCGCCGCCCCCGCGGCCGCCGTGACGCACGGGATAGGGCGGAATCAGGCATCGGGGGCCAAATCCTATGAGATCCGTACGCCGGCACTCTTCCAGTGCGGCGCGCACCAGGGCATAGTTTTCCGGTCTGCGGTACTGCAGCAGTGCCCGCTGCATCGCCTTCTCCCTGGGAGAGCGGGCGACGTAGACCTTCTTCCCGGTCCTCGGATCCTGTCCGGTATAGAACATGCAGGTGGACAGGGTACCCGGCGTGGGATAAAAGTCCTGGACCTGCTCAGGCTGGTGGTGAATGTCCCTCAGATACTCCGCCAGCTCCACGGCGGCCGGAAGATCGCTGCCCGGATGGCTGGAGATGAAGTAGGGGACCAGATACTGCTCCCTGTGAAGCGACGCATTGACGCGTTCATAGGCCTCACAGAAACGCCGGTAGACCTGACTGGAGGGCTTTCCCATCAGGGCCAGCACCCGGTCATTGACATGTTCAGGGGCCACCTTCAGCTGTCCGCTCACGTGGTGCTCGCACAGCTCCCGCAGAAACCTCCCGCTCCGGTCCGCCATAATGTAGTCATAGCGCAGTCCGGAACGGATAAAGACCTTCTTGACCCCTGGCAGCTTCCGCAGTTCATGGAGCAGCTCCAGATAATCGGTATGGTCCACCTTCAGGTTGGGGCAGGGATTGGGGAACAGGCACTGCCGGTTTTTGCAGGTCCCCGATCTGAGCTGCTTTTCGCAGGACGGATGCCGGAAATTGGCCGTCGGTCCCCCCACGTCGTGGATATAGCCCTTGAAATCCGGCATCTGCGTGATCCTGCGGGCTTCCTCGAGCACGGATTCGTGGGAGCGGCTGGTGACGATGCGTCCCTGCAGGAAGGTGATGGCACAGAAGGAACAGGCTCCGAAGCACCCCCGGGTATGCGCAATGGAAAAGCGGACCTCCTCAATGGCCGGCACGCCGCCTGCCGCGTCGTAATCGGGATGCCAGGTGCGGGTAAAGGGCAGTTCATATACCGCATCCAGCTCTTCCCGGGACAGTGGCGTATCCGGGAGGTTCTGCACCAGAACCCTGTCCCCGTGCTGCTGGGCAAGCACGTGACCCCGGAAAGGGTCCTGCTCCTCATACTGGAGAAGGAAAGCCTTTCCGTAGGCCTCCCTGCTGCGGCAGCACTCCTCATGGGAGGGCATGATCAGGGCGTTTGCGGGCGGCTTGTCCGCAAAATAGCAGATTCCACGCATCCGGTAGCGTTCCCATTCCGGCGCGCCCCGGCTCATCCAGTCCGCCACCTCCAGAATGGTCCGCTCTCCCATGCCGAACATCAGCACGTCCGCTCCGGTGTCCGCAAGGACAGACGGCATGACGCTGTCGCTCCAGTAATCATAGTGGGAAAACCTTCGCAGTGCGGCTTCGATGCCTCCCGCCGCGATGGGGATGTCCCCGTAGATCTCCCGGATTTTCCGGCAGTACACCGTCAGGGCGCGGTCCGGACGCCTGCCGCTTCTCCCTCCGGGCGAATAGACATCCCGGGCACGCCGGTGTTTGGCCACTGAATAGTGGTTGACCATGCTGTCTATGACGCCGGAGGACACCAGAAACCCGAAAGCCGGCCGGCCGAAGCGGGTCAGATCCCGATCCGTCCGCCAATCCGGCTGGGCGCAGACAGCCACATGATAGCCCGCCTTCTCCAGGAGCCGGGTAATGATGGCACTGCCAAAGGAGGGATGATCCACATAGGCATCCCCGATCACATAGACAAAGTCCGGGACAGACCAGCCGCGTGCCAGGCAGTCCTCCGGGGTCGTGGGCGGAAAAAGAGAACGGTCCATGACATACCTCTCAGAATGAATTCACTGATTCCATGAGAATATAGCATAAAGCCTGTAGAAAGAGAAGATGAAATGCCCGTGAGGCAGAAAGGAGACCCCATGGAGGAGCTTGCAGGAAAAGGACTGGTCTGCATCTGCTGCGGCAGACCCTTTGACATGACGGATGAAGAGCGGAATATGTACAGGGAGGCGGGATATCGTCTGCCCCCGCGCAGATGCCCTGAGTGCAGAAGTGCCGGACGTATCGCCCTGGAACGGGAAGATCTGAAGAAAAAGAAGGAGTTTCCGGCCATCTGCGCCATGTGCGGCAGGGAAACCCTGCTGCCGTTCTCTCCCAGGGGGGACCGTCCTGTCTACTGCCGGGACTGCCTGCCCCAGGCCAGAGCTGCCGGTCAGGCAGAATAACCAATCATCCGTTCATGTTTCTGTGCTCAATGCCGACTTACCCGAACATTTTCCGTGAAGATGCCGCGCGAATGTCGGAAAACATGCGGAGGGGATTCCCGCAGGCCGGGACAGAATGTTCGGGATTTGAAGAACAGATCATAACAAGCCACACAAAAGCGGTGAAAATTCCATTTGACACCCCGGGGGTGCGTGGATATAATGCAACACGTTCTCCGGAACACACGATCCTTGAAAACGATACAGAAAACAAGAACGCGGAACCGCTTTCTGTCCGGGAAGCGGTTCAAGAGAAGACAGTCAATTCGAAATG
>CACYCQ010000149.1:0-29681 GCA_902772995.1 uncultured Eubacteriales bacterium | reverse complement strand
CCGGATAAATCCCGTCTGCAAAAGGAAGAAATAAGGAGTGCGTAAGGTTCGGAAACCCGGCGCAGACCTTCCTCAACACAGGTTTTTCTATATCAGAAAACGATTTCTGAATCATTGGCTTTTGAAAGTTGCAAAGAGAGATGGCGGATGGAAGCGGCCAAGATACATATCTCCTTGATTTTTAAAGTTTTCTTGGGTCTTAACTTGAAAATCAAAAGAAAAGGAGGGAGGTAAAAGAGAAAAAATGAATAATTGGCGAAGATGACTTGCATAAATTTAAAAACGATGGTACAATAGCGTCACTCACTAAAAAATGGAGGTTGGGATTATGAAGAAAATCGCATCGATCGTTCTGGCACTTGCACTTGTGTTCACCTGTGCTGCTGCTATGGCAGATTTGACCTTTACCACGGGCGGAACCGCCGGCACCTATTATGCCTATGGCACCGTGCTTGCCCAGTACCTGACCAGCAATTCCAATGTGGCCGTGACCGCCATCGCCGGAAACGGCTCCGCTTCCAACATTGACCTTCTGGATCTTGGAGATGCCCAGCTGGCGCTGGTTCAGAACGACGTGGCCAACTACGCCTACAACGGAATCCGTTTTGATCAGTACGAGGGTGCTCCGGTGAACAGCTTCACTGCACTGGCTGCTCTCTATGATGAGACGGTTCAGGTGATCACCTGTAACCCCGACATCAAGTCCGTTGCCGATCTGAAGGGTAAGAACGTGTCCGTGGGTTCCTCCGGATCCGGTACTTATTTCAATGCGCTGGATTTCCTGGCTGCCTATGACATGACCATCGATGACATCAATCCTCAGTACCTGTCCTTTGGCGATTCTGCCGAGTCCCTGAAAGACGGCAAGATTGACGCGGCATTTGTCGTGGCAGGCGCCCCGACTCCTGCTGTGGTTGATCTGTGCACCACCAAGGGCGCTTTCCTGATCGGTCTGGACGATGAGCATGTAGCTGCCCTGCAGGCCATTAACCCCGCCTATGGCAAGAGTGTGATTCCCGCAAAGACCTATGACGGAATCAACGATGACGTGGTAACAGTGGGCGTGAAGGCCACCGTGATCGCCAACGGTGATGTCACCGATGATCAGGCTTACACCATCGTGTCCACCATTTTTGAGAACAAGGCTGCCATCACCGAAGCCCATGCCAAGGGCGCTGAGCTTGATCTGGACTATGCCAGCGTCTGTGGCCTGCCCTATCATCCTGGCGCCGCGAAGTATTTTGCAGAAAAAGGTTACACCGTCGAGACTGCGAAATAAACAGCACAATAGGAACGATTACAAAGGGGATTGCGGAGCCGCAATCCCCTTTTCACAGTGACGACAGGCAGACATGCCATATGGAGGTAATGTGAGCAAACTGAAGGAAACAAATCAGCAGGTCCCCGTGGAGAACAATGCAGACCTCGATGCGGTCATGAGGAAATTCGACAGGGAGAGCAATATCCGCATCTGGACCGGTACGCCGAAAAAAGTGGTAACGCTGATTCTGGCGGGCTTCTCGCTGTTTTGCATCTATGTGACCCTGTTCGCCAACATGCTGGAACAGGCACGGATGACCAGCTTCATTTCGCTGGTGCTGCTGATGGGATATCTGATTTATCCCGCGTCCAAGAAGCATGTTCGGGAAAACTATATTCCCTGGTATGATATTGTCATTATGATCGCCGGTGCCGGCGCGTTCATGTATTATGCCCTGAACGCGGACTCTATCCTCAACATGCGGCTTGCCGTAAGGATGAGGGATATCAAGTACACGGTGATTGGCGTGATCGGCGTCCTTGCACTCATTGAGCTGTGCCGCAGGTGCGTCGGAATCCCGATTCTTGTGGTGGCAGGCTTCTTTATCGGGTACACCTTTATAGCGACCAACTATAATAACCCCGTTCCCCGCGTGATCTCTGAAATCTTCTACGGGGACAATGGAATCATGAGTACTCCCGTCAATGTCTGTTCCAAGTACATAGTGGTATTTATCATCTTTGGAGCGTTCCTTGAGAGAAGCGGTGTATCCGGATTCTTTATCAGTCTTGCCAACGCGCTGACCGGACGCTTTGCGGGCGGTCCCGCCAAGGTGGCTGTGGTGTCCTCAGCGCTGTGCGGTATGGTCTCCGGATCTTCGGTGGGCAATACGGTGACCACGGGCTCCATGACGATTCCCATGATGAAGAAGACCGGATACCGACCGGAATTTGCCGGAGCTGTCGAGGCGGCAGCCTCCACGGGTGGTCAGATTATGCCCCCCATCATGGGCGCTGCGGCATTCCTGATGGCGGACTATCTGGGCGTACCCTACTCGGATATCATCGTGCGGGCCATCCTGCCGGCAGTCCTGTATTTCATGGGAATTTTCATTGCGGTTCATCTGGAGGCCAAGAGGCTGAAGCTCAAGGGCATTCCCAAGGAGGAACTGCCCAGGATCAGCCGGTTGATCAAGGATACGTATCTGCTGCTCCCGCTGATCGTTCTCATCTATCTGGTGTGCTCCAATACGAGAACCATGCAGTTTTCCGCTGCGGTTTCCATCCTGGTCGCCATTTTTGTGGGCGTGATTGGAAATGTCATCCGCTATTTTGAGGATCGCAGGGACGGCAAGAATGTTCCCTGCGGCGTGGTTGGCGCGGCTGTTGGCAAAAATGGCGGATTCAACGGTGGAAGCATCCTCGCGTCTCTGGAGGCAGGCGGAAAATCCTGTGTCACGGTGGCGGTGGCCTGTGGTGTTGCCGGCATCATCTGCGGATGCATTACACTGACGGGTCTTGCCAGCAAGATGATTGCAGCGGTGGTGGCCATCTCCGGTTCCTCGTCCATCCTTGCCATGCTTCTGACCATGGTCTGCTGCATTATCCTGGGAATGGGCCTTCCGACAACGGCGACCTACTGCATTATGGCCTCAACCTGCGCTCCGATCCTCATCCAGATGGGAGTTCCCAGGATTGCTGCGCATTTCTTCGTTTTCTATTTCGGAATCGTGGCGGATATCACGCCGCCCGTGGCGCTTGCCGCCTATGCAGGTGCTGCCATCGCAAAAGCAAAACCCATGCAGACAGGAATCGTCGCAACGAGGTTGGCAATTGGCGCTTTCATCATTCCCTTTGTATTTGCCTACAGTCCATCCCTGCTGCTGATCGATACGGTATGGTATGATGTGATTCTGCTGTCCATCACGGCATGTATCGGCATCTTTGGCGTGGCGGCCGGTCTCAGTGGGTATTTCTATGACGACATGAACATTCTGGAACGCGTCATGACCATGGTCGGCGGTCTTCTGCTGATTCACCCCGGTCTGATGACGGATGCCTGCGGCATTGCGCTGGTGGCAGTGGTCTACATTTTCCAGCATTTCAAAAAGAAGAGAAATACAGATACGGTCAACGCCTGACAAAAGAAAAGCCCCCCCTGGAAGACATCTGGCTTCCAGGGGGGGCTTTTTTTGGGAGGGATTACTGCACTCCAAAGCGGTGACGGTATTCTTCGGGGATGACGGCGCCGATCTGGTCTGCAGCAGCCTTGTAGCGTTCATACAGAGTGGCGGGCTTCAGGGGCGCGCCGCAGTATACGCAGGGCGTGAGGGAACTGAAGGGCGGTGTACTCAGATCTCCATAGGTAAAGTCGCCGGTGAGGGGAAGAAACTTGGCTTTGACGCCGGAGCAGTTGGGATCCAGATGGTAATTGCTTCCGCCATTGGGATTGCGGTAGAGCTGCAGGGTGGGATCCGGAAGTTCGGGTTCATACAGCTTTCGGCCCTGGTCATCCCAGATGAAGACGCGGGTTTTGAGGTCAAGGTTTTCCCAGAGCCATTGCATGTTCTGACCCTGTGCGTTCTTGCGCCGCTGAATGCGTATACATCCGTGGCTGGCTTTCTTGCCGAGTTCCTTTTCGAATTCCTCGTAAAGACGGGTGGTGCCGTCACCGGCAAAACGGTAGGGAACCTCGTGCAGCAACGTTCCCCCGTTGATCCGGATGGCATACAGGGCACGCATGGTGCCCGCGATGAATTCACCCACCTTGCTGATGGTAATGTAATCGCCGGCGGGGGATTCATTGTAGGGCTGTTTGGGATTGTTGAGGCCGGAGGAGATGGACAGCTCACCGATGATGGCGCCGTTTTGGAAGATGAACAGTTTCTGACGAAGTTTGTCGATCAGAATCGCGTACTTGGACGAGGGCTGGACGGTCTTGAGGAGACTTTTTTTGACGTAGCCCTGAATGCGCTTGTTGTCGATGGACATCATATAGGAATTTTCGGTCTTGGTGCCGTCATTGGAAAAGGCTTCAATCAGTACATAACCATCCCCGTCTGTGTCCTCCTCCAGCACATGGACGCCCTGACTCTGACCGTGAAGCTCGCCGGCGGTGTTCTTTTCATAGGGAGTCCGCTTGATGTTGGGAAGGCTGGTGGGGTAAACATGCTCGGTCTGGCCCACATCCAGAACGGTGATGGGCTGCATCATCAGGTCCCAGATGGCCCTCTGGTGGTCGGGATTGGAAAGGTCATACTCATCGGGATTCATGTCCCAGAATGAGGTCGCCGCAGGAACGGGAGCGGACTCCGGGAAAGCGGGAAGAGACGGTGTGCTTTCTCGTTCCTCATAGGAAAGGGCTTCCGCAACCTGGAGTGCGCTGACGTCAAGGTGATCCTCGAAGGCCGGCTCGGAAGGAACCTCGGGAGACAACCCGGACGGGGTAGGGGCAGGCGCATCGGAATCCATGATGTACAGAGGCTGGGAGATGATGGGACTGACCTCTCCCCAGTAATTCTGAACGCTGGCACACAGCTGATAGTCTCCGGGAGGAACCGGCGTTCCGTCAGGAAGAAGACCGTTCCAGTAAAACGCATGTTCACCGGCATCAATCTGGGTGGATCCCACGGCCATTGCCGGCAGTGAATTGTCAGAGGACCGCAGGGACAGACCGATGCGGCCGCCTTCACTGGATTTGAGGGTGATGCGAAGAAGACCGGTTCCCACGCGGTACTGCTGGGCGCAGCTGAACAGGGACAGGGAAGGCTCCGCGAGAGAAGTCAGGCAGGAAACCAGAAACAGGAACGCAAGGGTCAAAAGAAAAGCTT
This sequence comes from uncultured Eubacteriales bacterium, assembly GCA_902772995.1. GTDB lineage: Bacteria > Bacillota > Clostridia > Christensenellales > Aristaeellaceae > Ventricola. The sequence continues at coordinate 24,591 of CACYCQ010000149.1, read as the reverse complement.
TCTTCATTAGTTAGTGGGATGCGGCACACCGAAGGATGTGCGACTCCTTTCTTGTGGATTTGAAAAGGGCAGAGGTGAAAACGCTCCCCGCGGCAGTGCTGCGGGGAGTGGAAGGTCTTGGATCAACCCGGAAGATCGAGAATATCTCCCGGAGCCACAGTCGCTTTGGGTTCGAGCTGGACGCTGGTCTTTTCGTAGAGAAGAGCCTGTGTCTGTTTGCCGGCGATACCGTCGGCATCCAGGCCGTTGTCGCTCTGGAACTTCTTGACGGCGTTCATGGTTCCTGTGCCGTAGATGCCGTCGGAGGCGGTGGAAAGATATCCCAGTTCAGTGAGGGCACGCTGAAGCGTTGCCACTTCGATGCCCTGGTCTCCCTTGCGAAGCGTATGATACTCCACTGCGGGAGCTTCTGCAACCGAAGGCTGCTCGATCACCGGCTCTGGCGTATTGAAGTAGATTTCCTCCAGCTCCGGAGTGATGGAGGGGGCAGCGGGAGTCGGGGTGGTCCCGAAGATGGTGATGGTCCCGGAAGCGATTTCAGTCCCGGCGGTAGACTGGACGATGGGCGCGGCGGTGGGCATGGGCTGAGGACTCATCGTGAACATCGATCTGATGATCAGCACGATGACGACGACCAGCAGAAGAATAATCCCGATCGTCACAACCATGGGAAGAACACTGCGGCTGCCGGAGGAACGGGACTTGCTCCTTCTCCTGTAAGGGTTGTCGTTCTTCCTTGGCGCCTTCTGCGGGGTTGGGCTGTGGGGCTGGGAAACATCGATGTCCCGTCCAGCAAGGTTGGCAAAACACAGCGGACAGATGTTGGACCCGTTAGGAATCTGATTGTGACATTCTGGGCAAATCATAGGGATCCTCCTGTGGATGATGAATTCTCAGGAAACCTGCCTGAGCTGAGAAGTTGACCGGTGCGAAGCGTATATAGAGAAGCATACAGGCCTGTGAAGAGCGGATCGTCTGTGCACAGTCCTTCGGGAATCGAAGGAAAATTTCTGAGAATCTGCCGGTATACATCTATAAAACGATTGTATCCGCTTTGAATATCCCCCGCGCAGAGATTTTCAAGCAGAAGATGAATGTCATCCATGCTCAGGGCCTGCTTGAGCACGCCCACCATGAGAAGCGCGGCGATGTGGGGACGGTCATATTTCTTGCCGGAAGGACGGGGGATGAGCTTCGACTTGACATAGTTGTTGACCATGGATTTGGTCATCTCGCCATGAGTGAGGGAGCACGGGAGCTGACGTTGGTAGAAGGTCAGCAGCTGGTCCATGTAAAGTCCCAGATCAGGAAGCAGTTCCCAGTCCGGAAGATCCGAGAAGATGAGTTTGGTATTGTCCATGGCAAATCCTCTGGTGCAGTCTTGAAATCGTTCGGATTATAACATTGCAGGAAAGGTTAGTCAAACCTGCCTGCATATATAAAGAGGAAGAAATCCCAAAAAAGGGGTATGGGGGACATGCCGGGGATGAAACGCCCGGAAGTGTGGACAATGCAAAGGGAGATGAAACGCCCGGAAACGTGGATATGATACGGGGTCAACATGAATGAGAAATCTAAAAATAGCGAAAAGAGTCGATTACGTACTTAAAAGCATCGAAGCGGAGAAAAAAATAAATCAGAAGATTTGAAATTCCCTATTGCAATCAAAGTTGAATTAGAATATAATGCACACCGATGTCTGCAAGAGGGGATGAAGCAGCAGATTGCTCACTGGCCGGTGAGGGAACTGCTGTGGACCATGTCCGCCAATCGGACGACGGCTCAAGATCCGTCGTGCAGGGCGTTAGCCAAGCAAGTCGTACTTGAGTACGAACAAGGAGGAAAAGAAATGGCCAATAAGAAAATTCGTATTAAGCTCTGGGCGTATGAGCATAGTCTCGTTGACCAGGCTGCCGAGCGGATCGTAGAGACCGCACGGCGCACCGGTTCCAAGGTTTCCGGACCGATTCCGCTTCCTACCGAGAAGGAAATCGTGACGATCCTTCGCGCACCGCACAAGTACAAGGATTCCCGCGAACAGTTTGAGCAGCGCACCCACAAGCGCCTGATCGATGTTCAGAATCCCACCCGTGCCACCTTTGACGCGATGGAGAAGCTCGATCTTCCGGCTGGTGTGGAAATCGAGATTAAACTGTAATCGGGAGGTAAATAGTCATGAAGAAAGGTATCGTCGGTAAGAAGATCGGCATGACGCAGATCTTTGCTGAGGACGGCCGTCTGATCCCGGTAACGGTTATCCAGGCGGGTCCGTGCCCGGTCGTACAGAAGAAGACGGTTGAGAAGGACGGCTACGAGTCCATTCAGGTGGGCTTCGATGAGTATGCTGAAAACCGTGCAAAGAAGCTTGTCAACAAGCCCCTGACAGGTCACTTCAACAAGGCTAACGTAAAGCCCTGCAGGAGACTGCGTGAGCTCCGGCTTGAGGATTGCAGCGCGTACAATGTAGGCGATGTGATCAAGGTGGATGTGTTTGCCGCAGGAGACCGCGTAGACATTACCGGTACTTCCAAGGGTCATGGTTATTCGGGCGTGATCCAGCGCTGGAATCACCACACCGGCCCCATGGCACACGGCTCCAAGTATCATCGTGGCGTAGGCTCCATGAGTGCAAACTCTGATCCTTCCCGCGTATTCAAGAACAAGAAGATGCCCGGTCATTACGGTGTGGACCGCGTGACTACGCTGAACATCGGTGTTGTCAGAGTCGACACTGAGCGCAATCTGCTGCTGGTCAGAGGTGCGGTGCCGGGCCCCAACGGCGGAACCCTGGTTATCCGTGATTCCGTCAAGGCCTGATGAAGGAGGACCGACACAATGCCTAAGATTGCAATGCTGAATCAGGAAGGCGCCAAGGTGGGCGAGATTGAACTGAACGATGCGGTTTTCGCCTCCGAAGTCAATGAGGGTGCCATTCACCTGGTTGTGCGCAGCCAGCTTGCTGCAAAGCGCCAGGGAACGCAGTCTGCCAAAACCCGTGGCGAGGTTCGCGGAGGCGGCAGAAAGATTTATCGTCAGAAGGGCACCGGCAATGCCAGACACCATGGCAACCGTGCTCCCCAGTTCACCCACGGCGGTGTGGTCTTCGCTCCGAAGCCCCGTGACTATGACATCAAGGTGCCCAGGAAGATTCGCCGTATTGCCCTGAAGGGTGCTCTGACGTCCAAGGTTACCACGGGAGAGATGATTGTCCTGGACAAGATTTCCCTCACCGCTCCCAAGACCCGTGAGGTTGCCAAGATTCTCAAGAATATTGGCGTTGAGAAGACAGCTCTTCTCGTGCTGGCTGGCCCCAATGACACCATCACCCGGGCTTCCGCAAATATTGAGGGCCTGAAGACTGCCTACGTGAACACCATCAATGTTCTCGACATTCTTTCAAATGAGAAGTTTGTCATCACCGAAGATGCGGTTAAGCTCGTTGAGGAGGTTTATGCCTGATGAAGAATCCTCATGACATCATCCTGCGTCCTGTTCTCACTGAAAAGGGTTACATGACACTGGATCAGAGGCGCTATGTGTTCGAAGTGGCGCTCAATGCAAACAAAATCGAAATCAAACAGGCGATTGAGCAGGTCTTCGACGTAAAGGTCGATACCGTCAATACACTGCGTACGCTGGGCAAGATCAAGAGGCAGGGCCGCTATTCCGGCCGTACCCCTGAGATCAAGAAGGCGTATGTCACGCTGAAAAAGGATTCCAAGAAGATACCGTTCTTCGAAGGAATGGAGCAGTAACAGGGAGGTTTATGAGAGATGGCTATTCGAGTTTATAAGCCGACTTCCCCGGCACGGCGCTTTATGTCTGTCCTGACCTTTGAGGAAGTCACCAAGAAAAAGCCCGAAAAGGCACTTCTTGAGATCAAGAAGAAGAATGCTGGGCGCAATGCTCAGGGCAAGATCACCGTTCGTCACCAGGGCGGCGGAAACAAGGTCAAGTATCGCATTATCGATTTCAAGAGAAACAAGGACAACATCCCCGCCAAGGTGGCCGGAATCGAGTATGATCCGAACCGTACGGCCTTCATCGCCCTGCTCAACTATGCGGACGGCGAGAAGCGCTACATCCTGGCGCCCATCGACCTCAAGGTCGGCGATGTGGTGGTCAGCGGAAACACGGCCGACATCAAACCCGGCAACGCGCTTCCTCTGCGCAACATCCCTCTGGGCACGCTGATTCACAATGTGGAGATTATTCCCGGCAGAGGCGGCCAGCTCGTCCGCAGCGCCGGAAATGCCGCTCAGCTGATGGCCAAGGAAGGCAAATATGCTCAGGTCAGGCTTCCTTCTGGTGAAGTACGGATGATCTCCATTGATGCCAAGGCTACCATCGGTACCGTGAGCAACAGCGATCACAGCAACGTGCGCATCGGTAAGGCAGGCCGTACCCGTCACATGGGCATCCGTCCCACCGTTCGCGGTGTTGTGATGAATCCCTGCGATCATCCGCATGGTGGTGGCGAAGGCAAGAGCCCTGTTGGCCTGCCGGCACCTGTTACGCCCTGGGGCAAGCCCGCGCTTGGCCTGAAGACGCGTAAGCACAACAAGTACTCTGACAAGAAGATTGTCAAGCGCGCTGGCAAGAAGTAATAGGAGGACTCATCAATGAGCAGATCGGTCAAGAAAGGCCCCTTTGTAGCTGCGAAGCTGCTCAAGAGGGTCGAGGAAATGAATGAAACCGGCAAGAAGAACGTGCTGAAGACCTGGTCACGTGCTTCGACGATCTTCCCCCAGATGGTGGGACACACGATCGCCGTGTACGACGGACGCAAGCATGTCCCGGTATACATTGTTGAAGAGATGGTTGGTCACAAGCTTGGAGAGTTTGCGCCGACGAGGACCTTCAGGGGTCACGCTGGATCCGAAAAGTCCAGCGGTGGCAAGTAAAGGGGTGTAAGGCATGGCTAAGAGAATTCGTATCAAATCAGAAAACCGCAAACAGCTTGCTGACAAGCGCCCCCATGCGCATGCGCGCTATGTCAGGATTTCCTCCAGCAAGGTGAGGATCGTAGCCGACCTGATTCGTGGCAAGCAGGTGGATGAAGCTCTGGCAATCCTGATGTTCACGCCCAAGGCTGCGTGCCCCGTCATGGAAAAGCTGCTGCTTTCCGCAATCGCAAATGCCGAAAACAATCTGAGCCTGGATCGTGGTTCCCTCTACGTCGCCGAGGTTTATGCAAACCAGGGCCCGACGCTCAAGAGATACGTTGCGCGCAGCCGCGGAAGTGCTTCCCCGATGCTCAAGCGCACTAGCCACATCACGATCGTACTTGACAATAAGTAAGGAGGTTTTCGGATGGGTCAGAAAGTGAATCCGCACGGCGCCCGCGTTGGTGTGATTAAAAACTGGAGCGCCCGCTGGTATGCGGACAAGAAGAACTTCGCCGACAATCTCGTGTCTGATGCGAAGCTCCGCAAGGTCATCAAGAACATGGAGTTTGTTGATGACAAGACCAAGAAGACGATTCGCCTGTATGACGCAGGTGTATCCGATATCGAAATCGAACGCCGTTTTGACAATGACAAGACCCGCGTGACGGTGACCCTGAACGTGGCCAAGCCCGGAATTGTCATCGGTGCCAACGGTTCCAACATCGAGAAGATCAAGAAGATCATCGAGAAGGAGCTGGGAGCCAAAGCGCAGGTGGTCATCAATGTTCAGGAGATCAAGAATCCTGATCTGGATGCGCAGCTTGTGGCCGAGAACATCGCCTCACAGCTGGAAAACCGCGTTTCTTTCAGAAGGGCAATGAAGAAGTGCCTGCAGAGCTCCATGCGTGCAGGAGCCAAGGGAATCAAGACCAGCGTTGGTGGCCGTCTGGGCGGTGCGGATATCGCGCGTTCCGAGGGCTATCATGAGGGTTCCATCCCGCTGCAGACCCTCAGGGCTGATATCGACTATGGCTTTGCCGAGGCAAAGACCGCCTATGGCCGTCTTGGTGTGAAGGTCTGGATCTACAAGGGTCAGGTACTTCCCGCGGCAAAGAAGACAACGGCTAGGGCCGAAGGAGGCAGATAATCATGTTAATGCCGAAGAGAGTGAAGCGTCGCCGTGTTTTCCGTGGACGCATGAAAGGAAAAGCACAGCGTGGCAACTTCCTGGCATATGGCGATTATGGCCTTGTGGCCACGGAGCCGAGCTGGGTAACGTCGCGGCAGATTGAGGCCGCCCGTGTCGCGCTGACTCGTTATACCAAGCGTGGTGGACAGGTATGGATCAAGATCTTCCCTGACAAGCCCATCACTGAAAAGCCGGCAGAGACCCGCATGGGTTCTGGTAAGGGTTCTCCCGAGTACTGGGTTGCAGTTGTCAAGCCCGGCCGGGTGCTCTTTGAGATCAAGGGTGTGGCTGAGGCCGATGCCCGTGAGGCGCTGCGCCTTGCATCTCACAAGCTGCCGCTGAAGACGAAGATCATCACGCGCGAAGCTGTGAATAATAACGAAGGCGGTGAAGCGTAATGAAGAAGAATACATACAGCGATCTTTCTGCTTCTGAGCTCAGGGACAAGGTTGCCGAACTCAAGGCGCAGCTCTTCAACTTGCGTTTCCAGCTGGTCGGTGGCCAGCTGCAGGACACCACAGCGATCACGAAAACCAAGCGTGAAATTGCTCGCGCAAATACCGCTTTGCGCCGCCTTGAGCTCAATAAGGCTCAGGCGTAACCTGAAAGGAGAACGCATATGTCTGAAGAAAGAGGAATGCGCAAGACCCGTGTTGGTGTCGTTGTCAGCGACAAGATGGATAAGACCATTACCATCGCGGTCAAGTATCGTGTTCGTCATCCCCTCTACGGGAAAATCGTGAATCGTACCACTAAGATCAAGGCCCACGACGAGAATAACGAGTGCCGTATCGGCGATACCGTACGTGTGATGGAAACCCGTCCGCTTAGCCATGACAAGCGCTGGCGCCTGGTCGAGATCATCGAGAAGGCGAAGTAAGCCACGTCTGATAAGGAGGAAGAAACTCAATGATTCAGCCGCAAACGCGTCTTAAAGTCGCAGACAATACGGGTGCCAAGGAAATTATGTGCTTCCGTGTCATGGGCGGTTCTTTCCGTCAGACCGGTTCCGTTGGTGACATCATCATGGCTTCCGTCAAGAGTGCAACGCCCGGCGGCGTTGTGAAAAAGGGCGATGTCGTGAAAGCCGTTATTGTCCGTGTTCATAAGGGATACCGTCGTCCCGACGGCACCTATATCCGTTTTGATGACAATGCTGCAGTCATTATTGGCGCAGACAAGCAGCCCAGAGGCACCCGCATCTTTGGACCGGTCGCACGCGAACTGCGTGAGCACGACTTTATGAAGATCGTCTCTCTGGCACCGGAAGTTCTGTAAGGAGGGGGCGAAACAATATGCATATCCGCCGTGATGATATGGTGACTGTGATCACCGGCAAAGACAAGGGCAAGAGCGGCAAAGTGCTGGCTGCCTTCCCCAAGACCGGCAGGGTCGTCGTCGAGAATGTGGCGATGGTGACCAAGCATGTCAAGCCCCGTCAGGAGGGGGTCCCTGGTGGCCGCCACCAGATGGAATCCGCCATTGACGCCAGCAATGTGATGATCGTGTGCCCCAACTGCAAGAAGGGCGTCCGGGTCCACCACAAGGTTCTCGACAATGGCAACAAGGTTCGTGTATGCGCCAAGTGCGGCAACACCCTTGACCAGTAATGCAGGAGGAAAGAAAAAATGGATGCGCGTCTTTATGACAAGTACGTGACCGAAGCCATTCCTGCCCTCCAGCAGAAGTTCGGTTACAAGAATGTGAACCAGATCCCGAAGATTGAGAAGATCGTCATCAACATGGGTCTGGGTGACTGCAAGGACAATCCCAAGGGACTGGAGAGTGCAGTCAAGGAACTCGAAGCGATCGCCGGCCAGAAGGCTATCGTGACCAAGGCCAAGAAGTCCATCGCCAACTTCAAGCTCCGTGAGGGCATGAACGTGGGCGCCAAGGTCACTCTGCGCGGCGAGAGGATGTACGAGTTCATGGATAAGCTGATGAACATTGCGCTGCCCCGGGTTAGGGACTTCCACGGTGTTTCAGACAAGGCTTTTGATGGACGTGGAAACTATGCACTGGGAATTCGTGAACAGCTCCTCTTCCCCGAAATCGACTATGACAAGGTTGAGAAGGTTCGCGGCATGGAAATGATCTTTGTGACCACTGCTCACACGGATGAAGAGTGCAAAGAACTGCTCCGTGTTATGGGTATGCCTTTCACAAGGTAAGGAGGAGAAAAACATGGCAAAGACCAGTATGATTAACAAGCAGCAGCGGGAGCCTAAATTCTCCACCCGTGCTTATACACGCTGCAGAATCTGCGGCCGTCCGCACTCTGTCCTGCGCAAGTACGGTGTCTGCAGAATTTGTTTCCGCGACCTGGCGTACAAGGGTCAGATTCCTGGCGTCCGTAAGGCCAGCTGGTAAGGAGGTACTGAAATGCTCGTAAACGATCCCATTGCAGATATGCTTACCCGCATCCGCAATGCACAGATTGCCAAGCATGAGAACGTGATGGTTCCCGCTTCCAACATGAAGAAGTCCATCGCCAAGATTCTGCTTGACGAAGGGTATGTAAAGAGCGTCGATTTCATTGATGACGGCCTTGCCGGACAGATCAAAATCGGCCTGAAATATACTGAAAAGAAGCAGGGCGCCATTGTCGGCCTCAAGCGCATCAGCAAGCCCGGACTGCGGGTGTATGCGCAGTGTGATGAACTGCCCAAGGTTCTTCGCGGACTGGGCATCGCCATCATCTCCACGTCCAAGGGCGTGATGACCGACAAGCAGGCCCGCGAGGCCAAGATCGGCGGCGAAGTTCTCGCCTTCATCTGGTAACCAGAACGCTGAAACGGAGGTAATCGAATATGTCTCGTATCGGAAGACATCCAATTGCAATTCCGGCTGGCGTGACGGTGACCGTTTCCGATGACAACAACGTCGTCGTGAAAGGCCCCAAGGGACAGCTGGAGCAGGCGGTGAACAAAAACATCACCGTTAAGGTTGAGGGCGGCATGGTTCATGTGACCCGTCCCAACGATGAGAAGCAGAACCGTGCATTCCATGGCCTGTATCGCGCCCTCATCGCCAACATGGTGACCGGTGTGAGCACCGGATTCAAGAAGACGCTGGTCATGGTCGGCACCGGCTACAGGGCCGAGGCCAAGGGCAACACCCTGACCATCAACATCGGATTCAGCCATCCTGTGGTCATGGAAGCTCCGCAGAACATCTCTTTTGCGACGCCGAAGCCCGACACCATCGAAGTGTCCGGCATCGACAGGCAGCAGGTCGGCAATATCGCTGCTGACATCAGAGCAATCCGCAAGCCTGAGCCTTATCTCGGAAAGGGCATCAAGTACGAGAATGAGCACATCAGACGCAAGGAAGGCAAGACAGGTAAGAAGTAAGAAAGGGAGTGAGCGCTATGTTCACAAAACGTGACCGCAATGAGGTCAGGAAGATCCGTCATGAGCGTGTACGTCGGAAGATCAGCGGCACGCCCGAAATGCCGCGGCTGTGTGTGTATCGCAGCCTGAACCACATCTACTGCCAGGTGATCGATGATGTGGCAGGCAGGACGCTGGTTTCCTGCTCCACCCTGGATCCTCAGATCAAGGGCCAGCTGGCCGATCTGGACAAGAAGGGTGCTGGCAAGCTGGTTGGCAAGGTAGTTGCCGAGCGTGCCATTCAGGCCGGAATCAAGAAAGTCGTCTTTGACCGTGGCGGGTATGTGTATACCGGCCGCGTTGCCGAGGTGGCAGCGGGTGCCCGTGAAGCGGGTCTGGACTTCTGATCAAGGAGGATAACAGAAAAATGCCTCAGACTATGGATAGAAAACCGCAGGAACGTGGTGAGCGCGGTGAGCGCCGCGAGCGCGGACCGCGTCGTGAGCGTCGTCCGGAGAGTGAGTTCCAGGAGAAGATGGTCTCCATCAACCGCGTTTCCAAGACCGTGAAGGGCGGCCGCAACATGCGGTTCTCCGCTCTGGTTGTCGTGGGAGATGGCAAGGGCCGTGTCGGCTGCGGAATCGGCAAGGCGACCGAAATTCCTGAAGCCGCAAGGAAGGCTGCCGAGGATGCCAAGAAGCATCTGATTCGGGTCAGCCTCAAGGGAACCTCCATTCCTCATGAGACGGTTGGCCGCTTTGGAACGGGCGAAGTTGTGCTTCTTCCCGCTGCCGAAGGTACCGGCGTTATCGCGGGTGGTCCCGCCCGTGCAGTTCTCGAGCTGTGCGGCGTGAAGGATATCCGCACCAAGAGCTACGGCTCCAATAACCCCATTAACATGGTTAAGGCGACGATTGCTGGTCTTGCCTCCCTGCGCACCGCTGAGGAAGTCGCTAAGCTGCGCGGTAAGACGGTTGAAGAGCTGCTTGGCTAAGGAGGAAGAGACAGATGAAATTACAGGTAACACTTGTGAAGTCTCCGATCTCCAGCAAGCCCAATCACATCAGGAATGTGAAGGCTTTGGGTCTGCATAAGGTCCATCAGACCAAGGTGTTTGAAGATACCCCCTCTATTCGCGGTATGATCTTCAAAGTGAAACACCTGGTTAACGTGACCGAGATCAGCGACTAAGGAGGATTCACCATGAAGTTGAATGAACTGAAGCCCGCTGAGGGTTCAACCGCCACCGGCCGTCGTCTCGGCCGTGGCGTTGGCTCCGGTCTGGGCAAGACTTCCGGCAAGGGCCACAAGGGCGCGAAGGCCCGCAGCGGCGGTGGAAAGAGACCCGGATTTGAAGGCGGCCAGATGCCTCTGTACAGGCAGCTGCCCAAGCGCGGTTTCAAGAACATCTTTGCCAAGGAATATGCCATTGTGAACGTTTCCGATCTCAATGACTTCCAGGATGGTGACGTGATCGATGCCGCCGTTCTCGAGAAGAAGAGGATCATCCGCGAACAGCTCGATGGACTCAAGGTTCTGGGCAATGGAGAACTGACCAAGAAGCTCACGGTGAAAGCCGTGAAGTTTACCGCCTCTGCAAAGGAGAAGATTGAGGCTGTCGGCGGGACTGCTGAGGTGATCTGATATGCTTGAAAAGATGAAGAGCGCTTGGAGGATCGCCGATCTCCGGAAAAAGATCCTGTATACGCTGGGAATGCTGCTGGTCTATCGTCTTCTTGGCGTGATTCCGGTTCCCGGCATGGATCTGACTCAGGTACAGGCTGCTATTGACCAGTTCTCAATTCTTGGATTCATGAACATGATGACCGGTGGTTCCTTCTCGAACATGAGCATCATGGCGATGGGCATCACCCCGTACATCAATGCCAGCATTATCCTTCAGCTGCTGACCGTCGCGATTCCCGCGCTGGAGAAGCTTGCGAAGGAAGGTCCTGAGGGACGCAAGAAGATCAACGAGTATACCCGTTATCTGACGGTTATCCTCGCCTTCATCCAGGCCGTCGGCCTGGTGTTTGCCATGCGTGCAAACTCCAGAGGCGGCATCTGGTATGTCGTCATCGGTCTGTCCATGGCGGCAGGCACCAGCCTGGCCATGTGGATCGGTGAACGCATCACCGAAAAAGGAATCGGCAACGGTATCTCCCTGCTGATCATGGCCGGTATCGTTTCCAACATGTTCAACTGGGCCATCTCTGCTGTGATGGGCATTGCCGGCGGCACGGTTTCCGTGATCGCGGTGGTGGCCATTGTAGTGGCCATGGTGGCCATGATCTTCGCCATCACCTATGTGGACATGGGTGAGCGGAGAATTCCTGTTCAGTATGCGAAGCGGGTGGTCGGACGCAGGATGTACGGCGGACAGTCGACCTTCATCCCCATGAAGATCAACTCCACCGGCGTTATGCCCCTGATCTTCGGCTTTGCCATTCTCCAGTTCCCGGCGACCATCTTTGCCTTCTTCCCGACCTCCGGACTCAACGCCTGGTGGACGAGATTCCAGGGAGGCTTTGGCTATCAGCTGGTGCTGGGTGCACTGATCATCGCATTCACCTATTTCTATACCAGCATCACATTCAATCCTGCGGAGATCTCCAAGAATATGCAGCAGAACGGCGGCATTATTCCTGGTATCCGTCAGGGACGTGCGACCAGTGATTATCTCTCCAGAGTTTCCGGCAGACTGACGTTGTTCAGCGCTATCTTCCTTGCGGTGCTTGCAACGATCCCCACGCTGCTGACCCGCCTGTTCGGCATCAGCGCGCCCTTCGGAGCCAGCTCTGTGCTGATTGCTGTCTCTGTGGGCATTGAGACCATTCGGACCATTGAGGCCCAGATGGTGATGCGCCATCACAAGGGCTTCCTCGGCTGATAAGCGATGCAAGAGGTATTCTAATGAATATAATCTTTCTTGGCCCGCCCGGTGCGGGTAAGGGGACCCAGGCCGTTCGCGTGTGCGAACGGTTGGGCATTCCTCAGATTTCGACCGGTGACATCCTTCGCAGAGCGATGAAGGAAGGAACTGAAACTGGCAAGCTTGCCAAGTCCTATGTGGAGCGCGGCGAACTGGTTCCGGACAATGTCGTGATCGACATTGTGAAGGAACGGCTGGAGATGGAAGACTGCAAGGCGGGCTATATCCTGGACGGATTCCCCCGCACTGTGGCCCAGGCGGAAGCGCTTGCTGAATTTGCCCGGATTGATGCCGTCATCGACATTGAGGTCGAGGATGAGGTCATCATCAAGAGGCTTTCCGGACGCCGTGTGTGTCTCAATTGCGGCGGCACCTACCATGTGGATATGCTTGGCGGGTCCAACATCTGCGCCAAGTGTGGTTCCGAGCTCATCCAGAGGAAGGATGACAGCGCGGAAACTGTACAGAGCAGACTGACTGTGTATCACGATCAGACTGCTCCCCTGATTGCATTCTATACCCAGAAGGGCCTGCTGCACAGCGTTGACGGCGCGAAGGGCCTGGAGGAATGCTACAAGTCTATCCTCGCTGCGCTGAAAGTCGACTGATCCTGTTTCCCCGGCTGCGCTCCGGTGGTAAGCAGACATTCACCGGGAACGCAGGGAAAGTCCAGGATTCAAGGAGGCAGGCAGATGACCGATTTTCCAGTAGAAACGGGAAGAGTGGTTCAGAGTATTGCCGGCAGGGATAAGGGACGCTGTTTCGTCATTGTTGAAGTGCTCGACAGCCAGTATGTAATGGTGGTCGACGGCTCATATCACAGGGTTGATCATCCCAAGAAGAAGAAGCTCAGGCACCTGAGGCTCAGGCCGCAGGTGCTGCAGGGTGTACGTGCGGAGCTGCTTGAGGGGCGCAGGCTCTATGATGGCCAGGTACGAAAGGAATTCAGCGAGGCAGGGTTGTCAGGAGTACAGCTGCAATAAGGAGGGGTAACGTTGCCCAAAAGCGACAATATCGAGGTTGAAGGCGTAGTGGTTGAAGCGCTGCCCAACGCGAATTTCCGCGTGGAAGTAGCTGGCGGACACCGCATCATCGCTCAGATTTCCGGAAAGATCCGCATGAACTTCATCAGGATCTACCCGGGTGACAAGGTCAAAGTCGAAATCTCCCCGTACGATCTGTCCAGGGGACGGATTACATGGCGGAGCAAGGGATAAAGACTGAACAAGTAGGAGGACAACGGACAATGAAGGTTAGACCGTCTGTTAAACCGATCTGCGAAAAGTGCAAGATCATCAAGCGCAAGGGCCGCATCATGGTGATCTGCGAGAATCCCAAGCATAAGCAGAAACAGGGTTAATTGAAAAGACAGGAAGGATCGCCCGGGCGGCTGCGCAGGCCATGCCTGTGTTCCTGGCGGCTTTTCATAGATAGACTGTTACAGACAGATTTGAAGAACTCAATTCGGAGGGAAAAGAATGGCACGTATATCTGGTGTAGACCTGCCTCGTGAGAAGCGGGTCGAATATGGATTGACGTATATCTTCGGTATCGGCGTTAAGACTTCTCAGCAGATTCTTGCGGCGACCGGTGTCAACCCAGATACCCGCGTGAAGGACCTCACGGAGCAGGACGTGAACAAGATCCGTGAGTACATCGAGCATAACCTGAAGGTCGAGGGAGATCTGCGCCGTGATGTTGGTCTTGATATCAAGCGCATGATGGAAATCGGCTGCTATCGTGGTGTTCGTCATCGTCGCGGACTGCCGGTTCGCGGACAGATCACCAAGCAGAATGCCCGGACCCGCAAGGGACCCAAGCGCACCATCGCTGGCAAGAAGAAAGCTGGAAAGTAAGGAGTTGATACAGTATGGCACCTAAGCAGAAGGTAAAGAAAGTCAGCCGCAAGCGCCGCGAGCGCAAGGTTGTGGAGCGCGGTGCTGCGCATATCCGCTCCTCTTTCAATAACACCATCGTGACCCTGACCGACCTGCAGGGCAATGCCCTGAGCTGGGCTTCCGCGGGCGGACTTGGATTCCGTGGAAGCAAGAAATCCACACCGTTTGCCGCCCAGAGCGCAGCTGAGACTGCCGCGAAGGCCGCAATGGAGTATGGCCTCAAGACGGTTGAAGTGTACGTCAAGGGACCGGGCTCCGGACGTGAGGCTGCGATCCGCTCTCTCCAGGCTGCAGGCCTTGAGGTGAACATGATCAAGGACGTGACCCCCATTCCCCATAATGGCTGCCGTCCGCCGAAGCGTCGTCGCGTGTAAGGATTTGTAAGGAGGACAAAGACATGGCTAACAATAAAGAGCCGATCGCCAAGAAATGCCGCTCTCTGGATATTTCCCCCGCGGCTATGGGCTATGGCAATAAGAAGTCTACCCGCAATCCCAATGGCAACAGACGCAGGAAGGTTTCCGAGTACGGCACCCAGCTCAAGGAAAAGCAGAAGGTCAAGTTCATCTACGGCGTCCTGGAGAAGCAGTTCCATAAGTATTACTTGAAGGCTGCCAACACCAAGGGCATCACCGGTGAGAACCTGCTCCGCTTCCTGGAGCTGCGTCTTGACAATGTTGTCTATCGCATGGGACTGGCCAAGACCCGCAGGATGGCCCGCCAGATCATCGTGCATGGCCATATTCTGGTCAACGGCAAGAAGGTCACCATTCCCTCCTATTCCGTGAAGGTGAATGATGTGATCTCCCTGCGTGAGCGTTCCCGTGAGCAGGACATGTTCAAGGCCCTGCGTGAGGGCACCGGCGCCGTGACCCCGAAGTGGCTGACTTTTGACGCACCGACGCTGATTGGTACCGTGAGTGCTATGCCGACCCGTGAGGATATTGACTATCCGGTTCAGGAGCATCTGATCGTCGAACTTTATTCTCGTTAATGACTGGCATTTCATGGCAACAGTGAGGAGGAGTCTGCAAAATGATCGAAATTGAAAAACCCCATATCGAGAGAGTTGAGCTGAAAGAGAGCTATGGAAAGTTCATCATCGAACCTCTCGAGCGTGGATTTGGACAGACGCTGGGCAATTCTCTGCGCCGTGTGCTGCTGAGTTCCCTGCCGGGCGTGGCTGTGTCCAGTATCCGGATCGAGGGTATTCAGCATGAGTTTTCCTGCATCCCCGGTGTGAAAGAAGATGTAGCAGAGATCATCCTCAATCTGAAAGAACTTTCTGCAAAGCTGTATTGTGACGGACCCAAGGAGCTGACCATCAGCGTCAAGGGACCCTATGAGCTGACTGCGGCCGATCTTGAGGTGGATGACCAGATCGAGGTTGTCAACCGTGATCTGCATATCGCCACCCTCAACGAAGATGCCAACCTGACCATGTACCTTACGGTGCAGAAGGGCCGCGGCTATGTCGCAGCGGAGCACAACAAGAACAGCAATACCCCGATCAGCGTCATTCCGACCGATTCTATCTATACTCCCACCCGCAAGGTGAACTACGTGGTTGAGGACACCCGTGTGGGCAAGGCGACCGACTATGACCGCCTGACGCTGGAGGTCTGGACTGATGGCAGTGTACAGCCTGACGAGGCCATCAGCACGGCTGCAAAGATCCTGAGCGGACATCTCAAGCTGTTTGTGGACCTGACGGATCAGATTGAAGTGGTCACCTTTGACGACAAGGATGATGACCACAAGGAGAAGATCCTGGAGATGACCATTGAAGAGCTCGATCTTTCCGTGAGAGCCTACAATTGTCTCAAACGGGCCGGAATCAACAGCGTTGCCGAACTGGTGCAGAAGAATCAGGAAGACATGATGAAGGTTCGGAACCTTGGTAAGAAATCACTTGAAGAGGTTGAGCAGAAGCTGGCAGCTCTCGGGCTGGCGCTTCGGACCACAGAAGAGTGAAAGCATGATTGATTAAGGACACGCCTAAGGGAAATATGGGCACGGGAACACCGTGTGAAGAACTGTATTTGCAGGAGGCGGTTCAAAAAAGGAGGAAATTCCAATGGCGATTCAGCGCAAACTCGGCCGTACGGCTCCGCAGCGCAAGGCTCTTTTACGCAATCAGGTGACCAACCTGATCTGGTATGGACGTATTGAGACCACCCTGGCCCGCGCGAAGGAAGTACGCGTGATGGCAGAGCGGCTCATCACCCTCGCGGTGAACGAGTGCGAGAACAACGTGTCTGTCGAAAAGAAGTTCAACAATGACAAGGGTCAGGCTGTGACCGTGACTGTACAGAATGATGCGCCGAGCAAGCTGCATGCCCGCCGTCGTATCATGGCTTATCTCTACAACGTGAAGGAGCCCCGTCTCGACGATGAGAAGAAGGCTGCTTATCGTGAGCGCACAAAGGATGTCAAGTATCCCTGCGTGGAGAAGCTCTTCCGGGAGATTGGACCGAAGTACAAGGCACGCAATGCCGAAAAGAACTGCTCTGGCGGATATACCCGGATTGTCAAGAAGGGTCCGCGGCGCGGAGATGCGGCAGAGATGGTTATTCTCGAGCTGATCTGATTTTTGCTGACCGTCGTTTTGCTAAGCGCAAAACGGCGGCTTTTTTTATGGAACTACACGGCCGGATACCAGCCCTGCAGCGGAGAAGAAAAGGGAAATGACGAAAGAATTTGAGTACACCATGGCGATATGCTATAATGCGTCGGTAATTTGGTGATCTTGGAGTGAGGGGTCAATGAAAATATATCAGCCAATGATGGGAGTCGGAGCGGCCTCCAAGGATAACAGTTACCGTGTGATCGATGACGCGGGGATCGAGATCGGACTGGGAGGGCTCACCTACCGCCTGCTCAAGAAGGTCTATGAGGAGCGGCCGCTGCTGATCGACATGGTGATGAACGCGCACCCCATCGCCAGGGACATGCTGCTGGGAGCCCTGCTGGCAAGGGCAGAGTCCATCAAAGAAGAAATGAAGGACGTTCCCGCTCGAATCACGACCTCCTGCGCGCTGGATGACCATGAACGCCATGATTTTTTCCTGCAGATGGGGTTTGATGATTACAACGGCCTGGAGCTGTTTGCGCTCAAGGTGCCGGACCTGACGGATAACCGGCATAATTATCCACCCATCGGGACCTCCATTGTGGATGTGGACCTGAAGACCCGGAAGCGGCGTGAGGAATTCCTTCTCCGAATGGAAAGCCTGGGAGCAGACCAGCATGCGGATGAATGGCTTACCGGCAAAATGCGCGGAGTGGTGTTCATCGCCAAGGCGGTATACTACGGATCGGATTTTGCAGGGGGAATCATCGTGGTGGGCGATGAACGGGAGGCCAACCTGGACTTTGTCGGTGTTGAAACCAGATGGAGAGGGAAAGGCGTGGCCAGTTCCCTGATCGATGAATCTCTCCTGCAGCTGGGACGCCAGGGCGTGCCCTATCTGGTGGCCAGGGCGGAGCGGCGCAACAACCGGGCCATGAAAGTATTCCGCAAATGCGGATTTGACTGGATCAGAACCGAGGAACTCTTGTTGGGAAAGGATATTTAAGGAGGTAGAAACGATGGCAATCTCGCTGGTGGGCAGTTTTACTGCGCTGGTTACCCCGTTTTGTCCTGATGGAAGCATCAACTTTCCAAAGCTGAAGGAACTGGTGGAATGGCAGGTACAGCAGGGCTCCGATGGAATCGTTGCCCTGGGTACGACGGGTGAGTCGAGCACCATGAGCCATGAGGAGGACCGCAGGGTCGTGGACTGTGTGCTGGAGACGGTAAACCGGCGCATCCCGGTCATCTGCGGAGCCGGTTCCAACTGTACCCAGACTTCCCTGGAAAAATCCAGGGAATATGCGGAGGCTGGCGCGGACGGGCTGCTGCTGATCACTCCCTATTACAACAAGGCCAACGATGAAGGCATGTACCGCCACTTTATGACAGTGGCGGACCAGGTGGACCTGCCCATTATCCTGTATAATGTTCCCGGACGGACCGGATGTGCCATCAGCATTCCCTGCCTCGACCGTCTGGCGGATCATCCCCATATCGTGGCCATCAAGGAAGCCAGCGGCAGCATCAGCTACGCAGCCCATGCGGCGGCGGTGGCAGGCAGCCGGCTTGCCCTGCTGTCCGGCAATGATGACATGGTGGTCCCGATTCTGAGTCTGGGCGGCACCGGTGTCATTTCCGTGGTGGCCAACGCCTTCCCGGCCATGATGCACGAGATGGTGTCTGCCTATCTTGGCGGCGATGTGAAAAAGGCAACCGCTATGCAGCTGAACATGATCCCCCTCGTGGATGCGATGTTCTGCGAGGTGAATCCGATCCCCGTGAAGGAAGCGATGAACCAGATGGGCATGGAGGTGGGCGGATACCGTCTGCCGCTGTACGAAATCTCACAGAAGGGACGCGCCCAGGTGAAGGCGGCGCTGGAGGGGATGAAGGCATGAAGATCGTACTTGTCGGCAATGGGAAGATGGGACAGATGATCCGCAGCCTGTGCGGGGAAAAGCCGGATGCGGACGTCGTGGCGATGGTGGGCCCCGGGGATACGGAATCCGTGGAAGCGGCGCCCCGCGCGGACGTGATGATGGATTTTTCCTATCCTGGGAACCTTCGTCCCATGCTTGAAAAGGCGGTCAGGGAGAAGACGCCCCTGGTGATCGGGACCACGGGACTGGGGGAGGAGGGCGATGCCCTCATCCGGGAAGCCGCCGGGAAGATCCCCATCGTCTATGCCAGCAATTATTCCACCGGTGTGACGGTGCTCGCAAGGCTGACCCGCCTGGCATCCCAGGCGCTGGGGGAGGATTTTGATATCGAAATCGTGGAGACGCATCACCGCATGAAGGAGGATGCGCCCAGCGGCACGGCCATAACACTGGCACAGTGCGCCAATACCGGGCGCGGCGTCCCGTATGTGTATGGCCGTGAGGGACGGCCCGGGAAAAGGGGTAATGAAATCGGGGTCCACGCGCTGCGGGGAGGAACCGTGGCCGGGGAGCACAGGGTGATCTTCTACGGCAACATGGAGGAGATCGAGCTCAGACACCGGGCGGACAGCCGGGAAATCTTTGCAAGGGGCGCGCTGAGGGCAGCCCAATTCGCAGTCGGGGCAAAGCCCGGCCTGTATTCGATGGAAGATGTACTGTTTCCGGAAGGATAAGGAGTGGACAGATGGACGCTAACGAGATTATCGAGAAAATCCGCAGGGCTGAAAAGAAAACCCCCGTCAAGGTGATGCTCCGGCTGAAGGAGGAGGTCGCCTTTGAGGGGTGCCATGTGTTCGGTGGCCCGGAGGGAATGACGGTATTCGGGGACTGGAAGGTGATAGAGCCGGTGCTGCAGGCAAACCGCGACCGGATCGTGGACATGGTTCTGGAGTGCGACCGGCGCAACAGCGCTCTTCCGCTGCTTGATCTCAAGCAGATCGATGCCCGGATTGAACCGGGCGCGGTGATCCGCGACCAGGTGGACATCGGACACGGAGCGGTGATCATGATGGGCGCGATCATCAATATCGGAGCGGTGATCGGCGAGGGAACCATGATCGACATGGGGGCCGTGCTGGGAGGCCGGGCCATCGTGGGAAAGAACAGCCATGTCGGCGCAGGCGCCGTACTTGCCGGGGTGGTGGAACCGCCCAGTGCAAAGCCGGTGACGGTGGGCGACAACGTGCTCATCGGCGCCAATGCGGTGGTGATTGAAGGCGTCAGCATCGGCGACGGGGCCGTGGTGGCTGCGGGCGCCGTGGTCACGCAGGACGTGCCTCCCCGGGCCGTGGTGGCCGGGGTTCCGGCCCGTGTCATCAAGATGCGGGACGAGGGCACGGATGCCAAGACCATGCTGGTGGATGCGCTTCGGGAACTGTAAAGTATGAACCCTGCAGACAGGCGGATGCCGGGACTGCAGGGTCTCTTTATGAAAAGCTGAAGGATCGCGAGGGAAGGAGAGACCGGCGATGGAGAAGGAGGATGAGCTTCAGATCCCCTGGCTTGAACGGATTGACAAGCCGGAGGACGAGAAGACGGAAATTGAGCGCGTCGAGTACTTGACCATGCTGGAAGAGCTGGAATACAAATAGTCCGCAAATACAACATCTGGCACAATCCCTCCTCCGGGAAAGGGGTATTCTCCACATTTTGAGAAAAAAGACCGCTTCACGGGAGATGAGGGCGGGATGCCGGGAAAACACCTGAGAATCCCGCTGCACTTTTGCAGAAAAAACCGGAAAATCATGATTGACTTTAAAAAGATGGAATGATAGTATGTGCATGTTTGTCAAGCGGGCAGGGAGAATTGCCTGCGCGGGCAGACAGAAGGGGGGCTGGAAAGCATGACGATTGAGGACCTTCAGAAGGCGGAGTCCCGCGTGGCGGGGACGAAGCTGGTTCTGCGCGCACTCGCCGGAAACCAGGTACGGTGTGCCTATGTGGCAGACGATGCGGATCTGCTGCTGACCCAGCGTGTGGTGGATCGCTGTTATGAACAGAATCTCCCCTGTGTGCACGTGTCAACCATGCAGGAGCTGGGCAGGGCGGCAGGCATCGCCGTCGGTGCGGCGGCTGCATGCATTCTCCGCTAACAAGCCTGTAACTTCCCGCAGGGGAGGTTTACATAACATCATCAGCAAGTAAATGTTCCAATAAACGAGAAAAAAATAGGAGGTGCTTCCATGCCAACGATCAATCAGTTGATCCGCAACGGAAGAAAGGCGATCGCAGCAAAGCCGACCGCACCTATCCTGCAGAAATGCCCTCAGAAGAGAGGCGTTTGCCTGTCTGTCAAGACCACGACGCCCAAGAAGCCGAACTCGGCTCTTCGGAAAATCGCCCGTGTTCGTCTGACCAATGGAATTGAGGGTACCTGCTATATCCCGGGTATCGGTCACAATCTCCAGGAGCACTCGGTTGTACTGATCCGTGGCGGACGTGTCCGTGACCTTCCTGGTGTTCGTTATCACATCATCCGTGGCGCTCTGGACGCCGCCGGCGTGGACAAGCGCAGGCAGGGCCGTTCCAAGTACGGCGCAAAGAGACCCAAGAAGTAAGCTTCGGGTTTCTCAGGCGGCAGCCTCCCAGTATCGGAGGATCTGTCGGTCCGGACGGTTGGCCGGTCGCGAGGCAGGCTGAACCTTCATGTATTGGAACAGCATGAAGGCAGGGGCCTGCTGGCAGGACCGCGTGCTAGATTCATGACGGAATGCTTTTGCTGAGGCAGGACGCCGTGACCGGGTCGGGCCATGCAACATATTACTATGGCGGATGATTTCCGTCGGACTAAGTATCAGGAGGTAACCCCCATGCCAAGACGTGGTTTTATTCCGAAGAGGGAAGTGCTCCCGGATCCGGTGTATGGGAATACTGTCATCACCAAGCTGATCAATCAGATCATGCTGGATGGCAAGCGCGGAATCGCGCAGTCGGTCTGCTATGATGCACTGAACATGGTTGCCAAGAAGACTGGCAAGGATGCCATGGAAGTGTTCAACGACGGGTTGCAGAACATCCTGCCCAGCCTTGAAGTCAAGGCCCGTCGTGTCGGTGGTGCCACCTATCAGGTGCCTATCGAGATTCGTGCGGAGCGCCGTCAGACCCTGGCGCTGCGCTGGCTGGTGGACTTTTCCCGCAAGCGCGGCGAGAAGACCATGGCTGAGAGACTGTGCAACGAAATCATCGATGCAAGCAACAACACGGGCAATGCCGTGAAGCGCAAGGAAGAAATGCATCGTATGGCGGAATCCAACAAGGCTTTCGCTCACTATCGCTGGTAATTTTGCAGACGACAGCCGCGGCCATCCGGCCGCGGTTGTATTGAAAAAAGGAGATAATACATGCCTAGAACCCATGCATTGAACATGGTCCGCAATATCGGAATCATGGCTCACATAGATGCAGGTAAGACCACCACCACTGAACGCATCCTGTTTTACACGGGAAAAACGCACAAAATTGGTGAGGTCCATGAAGGCGCTGCGACGATGGACTGGATGGAGCAGGAGCAGGAGCGCGGAATCACCATCACCTCTGCAGCGACCACCTGTTTCTGGAAGGATCACAGGATTAACATCATCGACACTCCCGGTCACGTGGACTTCACGGTGGAGGTTGAGCGTTCCCTGAGAGTTCTGGACGGTGCCGTGGCGGTTTTTGCTGCCAAGGGCGGCGTCGAGCCCCAGTCCGAGACCGTATGGCGTCAGGCGGAGCATTATCAGGTTCCGCGTATCGCTTATGTCAACAAGATGGATATCGTGGGCGCTGATTTCTACCACGTGATGGAGCAGATGCGGGATCGTCTGCATGCCAATGCTCATCCCCTTCAGCTGCCGGTCGGCGCTGAAAACAACTTCCGCGGAATCATCGACCTGGTGACCATGCGCGCAGAGATCTACTACGATGATATGGGCAAGGATTACCGCGATGAGGATATCCCGGAGGAAATGAGGGATGAGGCCAGGCTGTATCATGATGAGCTGATCGAGGCCCTTGCCGACATCGACGACACCATCATGGAAAAGTTCATGGAGGGTGAGGAGCCCACCATTGAAGAGGTGAAGGCCGCCATCCGCAAGGGAACCGTCGAGTGCTCCTTCTTTGGAATGCTGTGCGGAACATCCTACCGCAACAAGGGTGTGCAGCTGCTGCTGGACGCCATCATCGATTACATGCCATCTCCCGTGGACATTCCCCCGGTCAAGGGCATCAATCCTCACAACGAAGAGGAAATTGAGCGTGAAGCCAGCGATACCGCTCCCTTCTCCGCACTGGCCTTCAAGATCATGACGGACCCCTTCGTGGGCAAGCTCACCTTTATCCGCGTCTATTCCGGACACATCGGCTCCGGATCCTACGTGCTCAACTCCACCAAGAACAAGCGCGAGAGAATCGGACGCCTGCTTCAGATGCATGCCAATGAGCGCAAGGAGATCGATGAGATCTATGCCGGCGATATCTGCGGCGTCGTGGGCTTCAAGGACACCACCACCGGTGATTCCCTGTGCGACGACAAGCATCAGATCATCCTGGAGAAGATGGAATTCCCGGAGCCTGTGATTCAGGTGGCCATCGAGCCCAAGACCAAGGCCGGCCAGGAGAAGATGATCCTGGCGCTGCTGCGTCTGGCCGAGGAGGATCCCACCTTCAAGACCTATACCAACCAGGAGACGGGCCAGACCATCATCGCCGGCATGGGCGAGCTGCATCTGGAGATCATCGTCGACCGTCTGCTGCGTGAGTTCAAGGTTGAGGCGACCGTGGGCGCGCCCCAGGTGGCCTATCGGGAGACGATCCGCAAGGCAGCCAAGGCAGAGGGCCGCTATGTCCGTCAGACCGGCGGCAACGGCCAGTATGGTCACTGCTGGATTGAGATTTCGCCTGTCGAGCCGGGTGAGGGATATTCCTTCAGCAACGACACCGTGGGCGGCTCCATTCCCAAGGAATTCATTGCTCCCATCGACAATGGTATCCGCGAGGCGGCCAAGAACGGCCTGCTGGGCGGCTACGAAGTGGTTGATTTCCATGTCTCCGTCTATGACGGCTCCTATCACGAGGTGGACTCCTCCGAAGTGGCCTTCAAGATCGCCGGTTCCATGGCCTTCAAGGCTGCCCTTGAGAAGGCGGATCCCGTGCTGCTTGAGCCCATCATGAAGGTGGATGTTACCGTTCCCGAGGAGTATATGGGCGACGTCATCGGAGACCTGAATTCCCGCCGCGGCCGCATCGAAGGCATGGAGCCCAACGGCACCGCGCAGGAGATTCACGCAATGGTACCCCTCTCCGAGATGTTTGGTTATGCCACCGCCCTGCGCTCCAGAACCCAGGGCCGCGGCGTGTACACCATGCAGCCCGAGCATTATGAGCCGGTTCCCAAGTCCATCCAGGAGAAGGTCTGCGGTGGCGGCAGGACTTCCGGCAAATAATACCAATTCAGATTGCCGGAGCATTTTCCGGCAGCGGAGGAAAAAATGGCAAAACAGAAATTTGAGCGTAACAAGCCGCACGTCAACATTGGAACCATCGGACACGTTGACCACGGCAAGACGACCCTGACCGCGGCGATCACCATGGTGCTGTCCACCTTTGGTGAGGCGCAGGCCATGCGGTATGATGAGATCGACAAGGCCCCCGAAGAGAAGGCCCGTGGAATCACCATCAACACCGCGCACGTCGAGTATGAGACCGAGAAGCGCCACTATGCACACGTGGACTGCCCCGGCCATGCTGACTATGTCAAGAACATGATCACCGGTGCTGCCCAGATGGACGGCGCGATCCTGGTGGTTTCCGCTCCCGACGGCCCCATGCCCCAGACCCGTGAGCACATCCTGCT
>CACYCQ010000148.1:0-7613 GCA_902772995.1 uncultured Eubacteriales bacterium | reverse complement strand
CGGGCAGAGGTCCGGTCGAACGATGGCGGTTCCGGAGAACTTTCATCCGTCGTATTATACGATAATATAAAGGCAGAGTCTATATATATAATGCCGGATTTAAGTGACATATTGTCACAGCTGCGCGGTGGGGCAAGGGAAGAACGTATCCTTTGACCACATCGTCCGACAGGCACATGATCTCTGTAGGCCTGTCCGCGATCATATCGCATTTGAACTGGCCGTCCGAACCAGTGAGGGCCGGGGGAAAGGCCTGTTCATTAAAAAGATGGTAAGACAATGGTGTGATTCTTTTCTGTCTGGGCTCTTGCACGATAACCGTTTTCTCCCGGAATCGAATCAAATGCCGCTGCCTGGCGTATCCTGCCAATTCCAGGTGGAAGACAGGAAGCCGTGCCAGGGAGAGCGTCATGGCAGAACAGGATGAAAGCAGGAGGGGATGGAATCTGCGGAGATCCATCCTGCAGGGAAGGCACGGCTTGCGGCGGTCTGAGATCATATCTCTTTGTACGGCAATCCGGCAGGCGGCACCTGTGTGAAGGAAAAATCCGGCAAAGGCCAGATCACGAAAAGCCTTGACGCAGGTCTTAAAGCGGAGGCTGCCTGTCTTCAGCCGTTGGAGTCTGCCGGGGTCTCATTCTGATTTTGAAACACGTACCTGGGAACACCGCCGCTGCGCTGGTTTTCCCAGACCAGGCGGTGCTCTTCGTTTATGGAGAAGGTGGCAAGGCATGCATCCTCGCCATGTATGCGGCTGACCTCCTCATTGTTGACATAGGTGATGATATCGCAGGTGCCCATGGCTTCCAGAATGTTCTTCTCCCGGTTGTAGACTGCGTTGTAGAGATACGATTCGACCTCTCCCTTGTCATTTTGAACATCGACATAGGCCGTATAGTGATCATCCGCCCAGAGAAGCTCGGCGGATGAACCGGTTCCGGGCCAGATGCCCTCAAAGCGTCCGATGGCGTCAAAGACAATGCCATCGGCCTCATGCTCCTTCATGTCGTTCCAGAGCAGCTGTCCCTTGTCATTGAGTGAGAAAACGGCCGCACCATCCACGTAGACCGGAATCTCCCCTTCCTGTGCGTTGCCGTCGGCAAAGGCGGCAGGCCACTTGAGGGCGGAGAAGGTCACAAGGGTATTGTCCTTTTCCTGATAGTTGGAGAGATATTCCCAGATGAAGCCCTCGCCCTTGTCAGGATGCTCGTTTTTTTCCACTTCGATGATAAAGCCGCCGTCTTGTGCATAGACATTCAGGTGGTAGTTGCCGTTTACCCAGACATTGTCAAAGGGTCTGGCGGCTTCAGGAACGGGGAAGAAACCGGATTCAGCAGGGGCAGCGCAGGGAGCAAGAATGATAACCAGGACCAGAAGAAGAAAGAATGCGCGTTTCATGGTTGGAAACTCCTTATGCAATTTCCCCCGAAAGGGGGATTATTAATATGTAATAACGAATGCAAAGGCCATGGAAAGGGATCCGTGAGACGGGGGCATTTGGTGTCTATACCGGCGGCCGGATCAGGAAATGAAGACGGTCCTGGTACGCTGAAAGGCGGATAGAATCCGGAGGATCCCGGAATAGGCAAGTCCAAATCCGTAGATGAGGACCGCGGTATTGATGGAACGGATGAAGATGGCGCAGATACAGGCAATGGCAATGTTGCTGATGCCGCTAAGCAGGGGCAGCTTCCAGCTGGAGGCATGCATCCTGCGGGATTCGCGGCTGCGCAGGATGCTCATGACTCCGGAGAATCCATGGATAGCAGACAGGTACAGCATGATCATCGCCTGGGGAATATCATACAGGGTACAGGTAAAGACTCCAAGGTCAAACAGGAAGAGGCCGAAGTAGAGAATGGCTCTGCCGCCGACCATGTGTCTTGCCATGGTGACATAGAAGAACAGGGAATGCAGACCGGCAGCCAGAAGGGCAATGGAGATACAGGTGATCAGGATGAGATGTCCGTCTTCCGGGAACAGGAGAATCATCAGGCTGACCAGAACCATGAGGATTCCGGTGATGAAGTTCCCGATTCGCAGAAATGCACTCATGAACCGGCCTCCCTGAACATCCCGGGGGTGGGATGGGGAAATCTCCCGAAGGGCTTTCTTCTGACAAGGGAGCCGGCGAGGGGATTCCCGGAGGAGGAGATGGCATTGACCACCATGCTTTTTTGAGCCTGGGCGGCGTGGATGAATCGGCCAAGAAAGGTATCTTCCCGGTCAGACGCCTCACGATATTCCTTCTGATAGCGCTCCAGGTCAAAGGGCGGGATGTGCTCCCCGGAGAGTGATTCCCCGAAGGCCTGCCAGTCTCTGGAGGCATCCGTCTGACGACGGGTCAGGATGGAGCGAATCCGGTCATCATGGGGTGAAAGAACATCCCAGGCATACTGATCCCGCCGGAAGTGATCCTGTGTCCCACGAAGGTACTGAAGGGCCTGCACCATCTGAGCAAAGGCATGCCGATAGTCGCTTGGATTGTCCTTGGTGATGATGCTGTAATCGCCCCATGCAGGCATATAGGAGTAGCGGATGAAGCTGTAATCAGGCAGATGGCCTGCCCGGCCGTGTCCAAGATTCATGATGGAGTTTTCCGGAATCTGAAAGAGGGTACAGTTGTATATCCCCTCCTCCGGATTGTCCGGGAGAGCGGGGTTGTGGCGGAAATGAATCGGCTTTCGGAAAAGGGTATCCTCCCCGGGAACCCATTCCCAGATCTGGTTGCTGACATTGTTGATGACCAGGGAAGGCGTGCCGGCAAAATTTCGATGGGCCCAGGTATCACACAGCACATGCATGGCCAGCCCCGCGGCTTCAGGACCTTTTGAAAGGGCGAGGTGTACGGTCTCCTCCATCAGCAGACTGTTGGGCTGACAGATCAGCCGGTACTTGTTGCGGTACATCCTGAATCCGTGGAAAACGGGTGCATACAGATCACCGGGAAGGAAATGGAAGGAAGCCCAGATCCGGGTGATATCCTGCAGCCCGATGCGGTCAAGACGTGCCTTCATCATCTCCAGCTGAAGCTGAGTTGTGGCGGCAGAATGGGGGGCGCCGATTCGTTCCAGGAAGGTCCTGGAGCAGCTGTCCACCAGGTTGGCGCTGTAGCAGATCTGCAGACTTTCGTCGTGGGAATACCCGGCGAGAACGGCTGCGGCATAGGTGGCGTAGTAGTGGAAATCCTCCTGCATGGAGATCCCTCCTGATGTGAAAAAGATGGTGCCTGGGAGCAGATCCTGTGGTGAAAGGAGGTGGGTGAAACGAAGTCTCGCAATGAAAGAGGGTCTATCCCGCACCCTGCAGACTTTGGAGCTTCCGGGTCCGATGGGTCAGACGGATCAGTTCAGACAGCGTCCAGAGTGTGGTGATATCCATCAGGAATGAGATGAGATAGGAGTCCAGGTGTTGGCTGTCTTTTGAAAAGGTGAAGGTGTACACCATCGCGAGGCACAGAAAGACGAACATTCCTCCGGCGAGGACGAGATGGAGTCTTCCGCGTCGCTTCGCTTTTTCTTCGCGTATGGCTCTTAACCCGATAAACAGTCGGATGGCGATATCCACGATCAGGATAAAAATGAGAATCCAGTCCATCGGCCGTTCATCCATGGTCACTATGGAATCCGCAGAAAAATCCGGGATATCACCCAATCCCGTGGAGATATAGAGAATGTACTTGAGGATATCCCAGAACCCCAGAAGGATCAGGGCCGTGCCGGTGATTCTGAGATTGTCCAGGGTTTTCCGGAGCTGCTTTTCCAGCGATGTTTCCATGCTTTGGTCCTTTCCTCCGTTCCCGGTGAGGATCTGCGTTTCTGGGGGACATGGTGCAACAAGATGCGGGCAAAGTCAAGCATCTCTGGAGGAAGGGCGATGCTTCGCGGATAAATCCCCGTTGCCTGGTTTGCCGGGATGGTGTAAAGTGGCAGAATCAGTGAGAACAGGAACCTGAAACTGTTCAGGGGCTTGAACACGGACATCCGGGCAAGGGGATGGAAGGACCATGCCATGCGCCGGAGGGAGGAGAGGAGATTAACCTTGCAGATAACGAAAGACCTGATGAGAAAGTATGCCCGGCTGATCGTGCGCACGGGGGCCAATGTCCAGCAGGGTCAGGTGGTGGAGTTGACCATTTGCGTCGAGCAGCATGAATTTGCAAAACTGATGACGGAGGAGTGCTATCTGGCAGGAGCAAAGAAGGTCAATGTGAACTGGACCTGCGATACCCATGATCGTCTGAATCTGCTCTATGCCGATGAAGAGGTGCTTTCCACGGTGCTGCCCTGGGAGCAGGCCAAAATGCAGCAGATGGTGGATGACCTGCCCTGCCGGATTTACATCGTTTCGGAAGATCCGGATGCCATGAACGGCATCGATCCGGAAAAGCTGTCTGCGGTGACCCGGTGCCGTGCCCGCGTACGGAAACCTTACCGCGAAGCCATCGAGGGAAGGCACCAGTGGGTCATTGCGGCATGCCCCTCAGAAGAGTGGGCGCGCAAGTGTTTCCCGGAAGCAGAGGATGCGGTGGAGAGGCTTTGGAAGTCCATTCTGAAGACGGTCCGTGTCGAGGAGGACAATGATCCCGTGGAGGCATGGAAAGAGCATACGCGCATCATCGATGAAAGGGTGAACTGGCTCAATTTGCAGAAGTTTTCCGCCCTGCACTACAGCAGCTGCAACGGGACGGATTTTACGGTGGAACTGATTCCGGACGCCAGATGGGAAGGCGCCGGCGCAGTGAACCAGGTGAACGGAGCCTTTTATATTCCCAACATGCCCACGGAGGAGATCTTTACCTCTCCCATGGCAGGCCGGTGTGAGGGAACCCTGGTGGCGGTCAAGCCCCTTTCCTGGAACAGCCAGCTGATCGAGGATTTCTCGATCACGTTTGAAAACGGGAAGGCCGTCTCTTGCCGGGCGGAAAAGGGTCAGAAGCTTCTGGAGGAAATGATCAGGATGGATGAAGGTGCCGCCATGCTGGGAGAAGTGGCGCTGGTCCCCTGGGAAAGCCCGGTCAACCAGTGCGGTTTCCTGTTCTATGAGACGCTTTTCGATGAAAATGCCTGCTGTCATTGTGCTCTGGGTGTCGGCTTCAAGGAGGTCCTCCCGGGAGGCGACGAAATATCTCAGGCAGAGGCAAAAGTCAGAGGAATCAACGATTCCATCATTCACGTGGATTTCATGATCGGCGCCCGGGACTTGTCCATAGATGGGATCCGTCCGGACGGCACAGCAGTTGCGGTCTTTAGAAACGGGACCTGGGCATAAGGCCGGTGCAGGGGAATCTGTCTGCCGGGAAAGACGAAATCAGCCGGATCGTACATTACAGAAGGTACGGTCCGGCTGACTGTTTTCAGGGATATGCGCGGGAACAGGAAATGGACACATGAGGAAACTGTCCGGGGAAACAAGGCTGTGATCACGGAGGACGTTCCTGTCTGCCTTTCCATGAGGGGGACCGGGGATTATTTTGACCGGACGAACAGAATGTCCCGATGCTCAGGGTTGTCCTGCGCGGGCCAGAGAAGGGCTATATCTCCGGAGGCATCCGTGGCGTACTGCAATGTGCCGGAGCTGCCTGTGGACACGGGGCTGCCTGGCTCAGAGCTGTCCGGATTGAGATGAGTCGCGGCAGCATCCCGGTAAACGAGACCTTCTGGATCGCATTCAAAATACAGAGTGGCTTTCCAGGTATAGGCGCCATGGGTCATGGGAGAGGTGATCTCTCCATCCCATCCGCCATTTTCCCGCATGGACAGGGTCAGCGTTGTAAACTGGGTGGAGTCTTCCAGCCAGGTGCCGCCCAGAATAGGATCCAGGTCGCTGTCAAGCGGGGATAGAATGACGTATCCGCCGGTGACTTCACTGACCTGACCGTCTTTGACCAGCAGATCGAAGCCGTGGACCTGATCACAGGCGTTCTCATTGAAATGACGAAGAGCAATCGCGGCGGTACCGTCTCCTGCGGGGGAATAACGGGCAACATAATCCCCATCTTCCATTTGGGCTGAGGAGAGACGGATCACGGATTCGTCCTTTGCGGTGCTGTCTGCGAGCCACGTTCCTGGATCATCAGATGCACGGATGACCCGCAGCACATAGGCGCCGTCCTGGATTTCTCCCTGGATCGGGTCGGAGATGGGGCCTTCGCTTTCGGCCAGAACGGCGGGGAAGATGGAGGCGACCATCAGGATGAGCATCAGAAGGATGCAGGGATAGATGTGGTTTCGACACATGGGACATTCTCCTTTCGGGGGTGAATCGGTTGGACTGAGCGTGCTGCACGGGAGCAACGGATCAGGCTGTATCGCAGACCGGAATCAAGGGCCTGCAAAGGATGGGAAGAAATCTGTCTGGTCATCCCTGCGAAGATCACGGGTTATTCCCAAAGAAAAGGGAGGACGGGCCGGCAGGGTATCTCAGGACCTGGAAGACGGAAAAAACCTGGACAAAAGGGACGACGGACGGAAACGGGAAAGGGACAGACGTTATCACGAAAGTGCCGGGAGCCATCCGGCGGGGTTTATACGGAGGACTGTCCGGTGCAGTATATCATTCAGGAGATTCCCGAACAAGCAAAGGACAGAAAAAGGGGCCTCGGACAGAAGGATGAAGGGGAGAACAAAACAGATGGAAAGGGATACCTGCATTGATCAACTGGGAGATTTTTTCGCCTGGAGACGGGATGCTTCTTTCTTCCGGACTTCATCCCATCTGTTTCTTGCTGCCTTGCGGCGCTTTTCCCTGATTTCCTGAATCCGGGCGGACTGCTGTGCCTGTTGATCATAGAAATCTGCGATTTCAGACTGAATGTGTCGCAGCGCCAGGCCTGTCAGGACCTGTTCCTTTCCACGGGTTTGTTTGGGGAGCTTCCCGGTCAGGATGAAGGAGCTGATGGATTTGATGAAACGTCCGGCCTCGACATCCGTCATATCAGCAAGACAGCTGCACCAGTCGACCTCCATACTGAAATGCTGCGGGTGTTGATTCATCGCTGTGTCATTCATGTTGCGGATCTCTTCCATTTTGATTATCAATCCTTTCAAGAAGTTGTTCTCATGGAGACCATCTCACACAGTGCTGCTGGAACATGAGAGCCGAGAAACAGGAGCATGGGCTTCTTTTTCAAGCGCCGTGAAGGTCCGAGGACAGATTCGCCTGCTGGGCTGTTCGGCGGTTTGCTGCCGGATCGAGGGGAACAACCAGAATGGGACCAAAGGGACAGATGAGGGACGATGGGGACTTTTGTCATGGAAACTGTCCATCAGAGATTGTCCATCAGAGATCCTATCCAGGAGTGAATGCGGAGAGAGTCAGGCGCCGGAAGCCGGTTTTTCCCGGATACACTTTGTTCCACACCAATCAGTATACACCCGAAAAATGTCCGGTTTTGGCAACTCAGAGGGAAAATGCCAAACAAAATATTGAAGAGGAATGAAGAGGGCATCTGTCAGTTCTCTTTCGTTGAGAATCCGAGGAAACCGCGGGATGAAAAAGAACCGCTTCGATACTGGTTGTGCTGCAGGCAGAGGAGGACGTGCTTCCCGGAGATGGATGCAACCGACGGACTTGTGATGAGAGACTTTTTCATTCCGGATGTCTGCAGCAGG
>CACYCQ010000147.1:0-4071 GCA_902772995.1 uncultured Eubacteriales bacterium | reverse complement strand
CCGGCCTTGGCGATGGGCAGGTCCACGGTCCCCGACAGGGGGGACGGGACGCCCAGGGTGACGGCGAGGTATTCCCGGTGGAAGCTGCCGGTGTGCAGCTGCTCGCTCAGCAGCCGCTGGGCGTGATCGTGCCGCGCGACGCACATGAGGCCGGAAGTCCCCTTGTCAAGACGGTTTACCGGATGAAAGACAAAGGTTTCCTCCGGTTCGCCCAGGTCCCGGCACAGGCATTCTCTGAGGGAAAGGCCCCGGTCCCGTCCGGGAAGGGTGGGCAGGGGCGCAGGCTTGTGGACGATGATCAGGTCCTCGTCCATGTAGCGGATCAGGGGAGAGGACGCGGTCAGTTCCGGGCTGTCGATGCGGATGCTCAGCACATCCCCGGCGTGCAGCACGCGGGAGACATGGACCGGTTCCCCGTTGACGAGGATCCCGCCCTGGACCTTCAGACGGCGGAACAGGTGGGTGCCCAGATGAAAGACGGACGGAACCAGGCGGCGAACGGGAAGCCCCTCCTGGGAGGGAGTCACGGTATGGGTGAGTGTTCTCATGAAGGCAGACCTTTCTTGGGGCTCAAAGGATAATTCCCCGGACCGGCTTCGTCTATTGTGTGAACGATACCGATACAAGGGGTGGATAATCAATGAAAAACAGGGGATGCAGGGCCGTGCTGGCCGTACTGGTGCTCCTGCTGGTGCTGCCGGTGCTGGCGGTGGCGCAGGAATACGCCGTGATCACCGGCGCCCGGCTCAATCTCAGGGAATATGCGTCCACTTCCAGCAGAAGTCTTGGCAGCTATCCGGTGGGATCCTGGGTTATCATCAACGGTTCCCCGGTGAACGGATGGTATCCGGTGACGACCACGGATGGGAAAAAGGGCTACATGGCCGGCAACTATCTGCGCTTTGAAGGCGGCGGAGGCAGCTTTGGCACCCATGCCACGGTGCGTTATGCGCAGGGAGGATATGTGAACCTGAGGAGCGGTCCGTCCCTGGATTACAGCGTGGTAACCCGCGTATCCTCGGGATCCAGCATCACGATTCTGGATGATTCCTATGAATGGAACTATGTCGAACTGAAAAACGGCACCAAGGGCTATATGCACGACTCCCTCATTGACCGCGGCGGCGGGGGCGGCGGAGGCGGCAGCACGGCGGTGGTGACCACCCGCTACGGCGGCAAGGTGAACGTCCGCTCCGGGCCGTCCTTCCGCAACGGCAGTCTGGGCTCCCTGAGAACCGGGACGCGGGTGCAGGTGCTGCACAAGGATGGTGCCTGGTGGAAGATTTCCGGCGGCGGGCTGGTCGGCTACATGTACAGCACATACCTGACCGGCGGCGGAGGCGGAGGAGGCGGCAGCCAACCGGTGCCCAAGGTCTCCCAGACGGCCTATGTCAGCAATCCCAGGTCCACGCAGGTGCTTAACCTGCGCGCCCGGCCATCCCAGTCCAGCCGGTCCATCGGCCAGTACAGAAACGGGACGCAGGTGCGGGTGGTCGGAAGCAGCGGCGACTGGTGTGAGGTGTACGTGGGAACCAGGCACGGCTACATGATGACCCGGTATCTGAGATTTACTTCGGACAGGCCCGTGCCGGTGCCCGGACCGGTGTATGTCCCGGACAGCGTGGGAACAGGAGGGATGGGGACTGTGCCGCAGACCCAGCCGCAGACCCAGCCGCAGGTGCTCAACCCCCAGCCGTCCCCTGAGGTGATCAAACCGGCATCCAGTACCTCCGTCCAGATGGCGGTGCTGGTTGCCAAGGACAGCTCGGAGAGCATTGGGGTGTACCTGGAAGCGACCTGCGCAAGCCTGAAGACCTCCTATGCGGCCGGAACCATGGTCCGTATCCTGGCACCGGGGGAAACTTCCAGCATGGTGCTCATCGACAACTCCGTGGTGGGGTATGTGAAGAACGAGAACCTGCAGAACGTCAAATAGGAAGCAGATCAAACAAGGCGAACGGATTATCCGTTCGCCTTGTTGCCGTATACGGCCCTGTATTCCCTTGGATAGTCCAGGCGTCGCTTGGAAAGGGAGGTGGCAAGGATGACATAGACGGTGCGCAGGATGATCTCCAGATCATACAGGAGGCTCCAGTGCTTCAGATAGTAAAGGTCCAGGGACAGCTTCACGTGGAGGAAGCGGCTGACGTAAGCCTCGTCCGTGTCATCTCCCTCCAGATACAGGTCCCCGTGGGTATAGTTGAAGATGGAGCCGGGGCAGGCCAGACCCGGAAGCACGTCCAGGGTGGTCTTTTCCTCGGGGGTATAGTACTTGAGGACGATGTCCGTATCCTCGGGACGGGGCCCGATGATGGACATGCTGCCGCACAGGATGTTCAGCAGCTGGGGGAGCTCATCGACCTTGGTCTTGCGCAGGAGGTTCCCCCATGGAAAGATGCGGCTGTCGTTGACGCCGGTGATGGCACCCTGCCGGTCTGCGCCCACGTGCATGGAACGGAACTTGTAGATGTACATGGGTTTCATGCCCCGTCCCATGCGCTTTGCCCTGTAGAAGACCGGGCCCGGGCTGGAAAGTTTGACGCCGATGGCGGCGATGAGCATGATGGGGGAGAGGACGGCCAGCGCGAGCAGGGCGAGCACCCGGTCCAGAAGTGCTTTGACGACTCTCATGGCAGATCCTCCCGGAACGTGCGGCGGATGGTCATCAGGACCTCAGCGCTGTCCATGAGGCACTGGTTTCCCCAGAAACGGCTCTGGTTGCGCAGGGCATCGGAGGAACGGGGATGGGGATAGTCACGGACCTCACTGTGATAGCACTCAAATGCTTCGATCTTCCTGTCCAGCACGTCGGAAATGTCCACCCAGGTGTCCGGGACGAAATTCCGGGGAACCCCCCATTCCGTACTGGAAGCGGTATAGAAGCAGTAAAACTCCCGGATCCAGGCGCAGGTGGGACGGAAGGCGATGTTGGCTGCTTCAAAGGTGATCTTGTGATCCCGGTTGGCATCGCAGGAGGACTGGCAGTAGATAATGTCCGGCTGGTATTCCTCGTTGATGTTCTCCAGGGGGGAAATGATCCGGGTCAGGGTAAAAGTGTCCAGCCGCTGATCGGGAAAACGGGGAAGATAGGTCTGGGAAATGCCCAGGATCCGGGCGGCATCGGCGGTGGCTTTGCTCTGCCCGACGTCCTTTGCGTACCGGAGGGATTCCCCTTCGCAGAGGATCACGCTGCGGATTTCATCGCCCCGGAGGGCATGCTTGATGAGAATGCCGCCGATTCCCAGCAGCTCATCATCCGGATGTGCGGCAACAACCAGTACTTTATGCATTTGTAAAAACCCCCTTCAGTTGCAGGTCATGGAGCTGCGCTCCGCGGTAGAGGGTGCCCTGTTCATCCTCCAGCTCGGTGATGAGAAGAAGACCATCCCGGACGGCCACAAAGAGGCCGTTGACGGGGAGGGAAAAGGCGGTGCAGCTGCCTGCGATTTTCCCGGGACGGGTGCCGGTCAGGGGCAGGTCAAATCTGCACAGGGCAGCCTCCCAGATGATCCATTTGTGTCCGTCCAAAAAGGTGAAGGCGCCGGGATAGGGACGGGTCAGGGCGCGGACAAAATCGTACAGGGCCTGTCCGTCCTGGTCCCAGGCGATGAGGCCGTCCTTGGGTCTCCGGCGCGGAAGGATCGGCTCGTCTGTCTGGTTCTGGATGGGGCTGGAGGGACGAATCCCATGATCCAGCTGCTCAAGCAGACGGGAAACCATGAGGGTATTGGTCCGGGCTACCTGGTCATACAGGGTGGCGCAGGTATCAAAGGGAGTGATGGGGAACGACATCTGGTCGATGATCTCTCCGGCATCCACATCCCGGCTGAGCCACATCAGGGTGTTGCCGGTGACGGTTTCACCGTGAATAAGCGCCCAGTTGATGGGCGCGCTGCCCCGATTGTGGGGAAGCAGCGCAGCGTGTGCACCGATGGTGCCGATGGTGGGAATGTCCAGAAGCCGGTCGGGAAGAATTTCGCTCCACCCGAGGACCACCATGAGGTCCGGCCGGGCATCGCGGATGATTTCAAAGGATTCATCGTTCTTGATGGTGTCCACCATGTGAACGGG
>CACYCQ010000146.1:0-7298 GCA_902772995.1 uncultured Eubacteriales bacterium | reverse complement strand
GACTGAGGCGGAAGGCGTCATCCGCTTCTGTCCCGGGCAGGCAAAAAAGACACGGGAGACAGACCCCGGCGGCGCTGAGACTGACATCCCGGCGCCGCCGCTTTTTTTGTCCCGTCCTCAGGCGCGCTTTGCAGCGGGCACACCTGCCCCCTCCAAGCGGCCTTCCCTGCACCCTCCGGTTCGCCCCGCCTTGACGGTGATCACGAAAAAAACAGGCATCTGCCGCGCAGTGCCTGTTTTCAAGGTGGCGGCATTGCCGCCGCATGCGGTCCCCTCCGCCCCGCAGAGTGCCGGCGCTCCCGGCCGGCGCACCGGGGCTTCACGCCCTGCCGGGATGCTCCGTCCGGTTCACGGGTCCATCCGGTTTTCCGCGGGGAAATCAAAGGACATGCTTGTCTGGTCGTCGATCCATGACTTTTGAGGAACATCGTGGATTTTGTCGCCTTCCATATAATTTCCGATCAGGAACGGCGATCCGGGATCGTGCAGGCGGCTTTTCGCCAGCACCTTCTCCGGTTCCGCGTTTGCGTAGCAGTATCTGCACAGATGCCTGCAGGTGTTGTAGGCGCCGATATCGCAGGAAAGGATGCATGCGCATTCCGCTCTCGCGCCTTTCCTCTTCGGCGCGTTCAGCCGCCTGCCGATGGCCCTTTCATAGTCGCCAATGCGCATGCATCCGCCGCAGTCGGCGCCGAAGGCGGCCAGTTCGTCGCCCTCGGCGCAGGGCCTGAGCGTCATGGCGTGCTCTCCCGCGATTCTGACCAGCTCCCTGCCCAGCGCCAGGCGCTGCTCCCCCGTGACCTCCCGCGCCTCCGGAAAGTTCCGCCTGACCTTCGGATACAGATCGATGAAACTGATCACCGCCGTTTCCGTATATCCGTCCAGCGCGGATGCGATCTGTTCAAAGGCGCGGACATGATAGTCCATGGTGTACCGCTGCGAAATGAAGATCGGATCGTACCGCCACCCGACGCAATGAATCCCGACCATCTCCGAAAGCCTTCTGAAATCGTCAAGAAGGCGGTGCTTGTCGGGCACATTCGGCTCAATGTCCCGTCCGTAGGGCGTGATGCTCACATACCAGTACTGGCCGTAATCCTTCAGCAGGTCCATATACGGGAACATCGGGGCGGGATTCTTTGTACAAAAGCCGATGGCATCCACCACGGACGGATCCAGGCGGTACCGGCTGACCTGGTCCGGATGATAGGGATTGCGGACGCAGACGAAGCCTTCCCTCAGCCTGCCGGCAAGCCACTCCGCATAGAAGGCAGGGATATCCGTCCTCTGCCCGGTATTGAGGATCATGTTCGTTCACCGTCCCGGTTCTTTCAGTCTTTCCGCCGCGCGTGCAAGGTCTGCCGGGTCATCCTCCCGAAGGGGATGGCCCGGCCTGTCGCAGCCGGCGTCGCGCCCTCCGTCAGCCTCCGGATCGGATCTCGTAGGCCAGGCGGGGCATGTCGTCCTCCTCCACATGCACGGTCCCGGTGCGCACAAAGCCCATGCTCTCCAGCATGCGCTGCATGACGGCATTGTCCCCGTGGGTGTCGATGCGCAGGTGCCCGCACGCCTCAAGCGCCCAGGCCAGGCAGAAGCGGCCCGTCCCCCGGACGGTCCCGTCGGAGGCGATGCGGTGCACCACCCCGTAGGGGCCCGGCCAGCGCCAGGCGCCCTCCGTGATGTTTTCATAGCAGGGCTCCGGAGCCTCCCCGCTCAGGAAGCAGAAGGTGCCCACGATGCGCCCCTCATGGACGCACACATAGCTTCTGCCCTTCTCCACGTCCTCCTCCAGGAGCCTGCGGGGCGGCCAGCAGGTGGGCCCCCACTGCAGGGGGTTGCCGTGCTCCGCCATGAAGCGGCGGGCATGCGCGTAGATGTCCATCAGCCGGTCGATCTCACACGCCCGGGTTTTGCGTATTTCCATGTTCCTTCCTCCATTTTCTCTGGGCTTCCTCCATGAGCTCCTGCCTGCGGTTGTCCAGCTTCCCGTCCAGCACCTCCTCAAGGAGCGCCCCGAGCAGCGCGCCCA
This sequence comes from uncultured Eubacteriales bacterium, assembly GCA_902772995.1. Lineage (GTDB taxonomy): Bacteria > Bacillota > Clostridia > Christensenellales > Aristaeellaceae > Ventricola. The sequence continues at coordinate 5,269 of CACYCQ010000146.1, read as the reverse complement.
TCTCCGGCCCCGCCGGGACGCCCAGGGACATCAGGTCCCGTCCCGAGACGGCCAGGTCCCGGACACTCAGGCAGGTCATTTCCGGGAGCATGCGCTCAAACAGCTCCCCGAAGGCCTCCGTTTCCCGGATCAGCTCCAGGCTGCGCGCATGGTTGGGGGCGTCCTCCCCGTGGGCCGCCAGGTCCGCCCGGTGCAGGCGCAGGAGCATGCGCAGCGTGCGCTCCCCCAGGCGGGACATGAGCCTGCGCACCAGGCGCGCCTCCGGGCGCAGGGGCACATCGTGCATCTTCACCAGCGCCCGCATCTGCTCCCCCCTGGCCGAGGACAGCCGCACATCCCGCCGGAGGATCTCCTCAAGGCGCCGGCACCCGGCATCCGCATGCCCCCTGAAATGCCCGATGCCCTGCGCGTCCCTCCCGAAGGTCTCCGGCTTGCCCACATCGTGCAGCAGCGCGGCCAGCCGCGTGGTCTGCAGCTCCTCCCGCGTCAGCCCCTCCCCGTCCACCGCATCCGTGCAGCACAGCAGGTGCCCCAGCACGTCCAGGCTGTGCCAGGGGCTGTGCTGCAGAAATCCCTCCGCCCGGGAAAGATCCGGCAGCACGGCAAAGAGCACCGGGTGGAAGGCATCCAGGACCCGCCCGGGGGCCCTGCCCTCCATCATGGCCAGCAGCTCCGAGGTGATGCGCTCGCGGCTGACCCTTGACAGCCGGCCCGCCATCTCCCGGCAGGCAGCGGCCGTGGCCGCCTCCACCCTCAGGCCCTTGGTGGAGGCAAAGCGCAGCGCCCGCAGGATCCGCAGGGCATCCTCCTCAAAGCGGAGGCGGGGGTCCCCCACGCAGCGCAGCACGCCCTGCGCCAGGTCCCCGCGGCCCCCGAAGGGGTCCGCAAAGCCGCGCACGGGGGAATAGGCCATGGCATTGACCGTGAAATCGCGGCGGGACAGGTCCTCCTCGATGCGGGAGACGAAGTCCACCCGGTCCGGATGGCGTCCGTCGCTGTAGGCGCCGTCCCTGCGCATGGTGGTCACCTCGATCTCCTCCCCCTGCAGGTGCACCGTCACGGTGCCGTGGGCAAGGCCCGTGGGGATCACCCGCTCCCCGGAAAAGACCTCCAGCGTCTGCGCGGGCAGGGCGCTGGTGCACACGTCCCAGTCATGGGGCTCCTGTCCCATGAGGCTGTCCCTGATGCACCCGCCCACCGCATAGGCCGCAAAGCCCGCCGCCTCCAGGCGCGCCATGACCCTCCCGGCCCCCGGCGGAATCCGGAAGGACCCGCCTTCCCTCACATCCATCGCCCGCACTCCCTCCCCTTGACAAATTTTCCGCTTCTGCTATGATTTTCCCATTCTCACAAGGAGGAAAAACCATGAATACAGAGAATACAGAGAATGAAAAAAGCATTCTGGGCAGCCTTGACGGGATCTGCTTTGAAGAAGCCGACGGCAATGCCGTCACCTACCGCATCTACAACATGTGCATCGGCATCTCCGTGGTGGCCGGCTGCACCATCAATACCGTCATGGCCCGCTACTTCGGCAGCGCCATCATGAACCTCCACCCGGGACTGGTCCTGGCCATCTACCTCATCGGCAGCCTGGGCGGGACCGTGCTGGTCAACATGGCCCGCAACGCGGCCATGTCCCTGGGCGGCTTCCTGCTGCTGGTGGTTTCCATGGGCATTCTGCTCACCTGCTACGCGTCCGCCTATACCGGCGCGTCCATCGACCGGGCGTTTCTCATCACGCTGTGCATTACCGTGGCGGCCACCGTCCTGGCCAGCGCGAAGCCTGACCTGGTGGCCCATCTGGGCGTGAACCTGGGGTCCATGCTCCTCATCACCCTGGCGGCCGAGCTGCTGTGCATCTTCGTGTTCCATCTGGACCAGGACATCTTTGACTACATCTTCGTGGTCCTGTTCGCCGGCTTCATCGCCTTTGACTGGACGAGGGCCCAGGAATACGCGCCCACCCTCGGCAACGCCCTGCGGGCCGCCGCCTCCATTTATGTGGACCTCATCAACGTCTTCATCTATCTGCTTCGCATCACCGGAAGCCGGAAACAAAAGGACTGACCGCCGTGAACAACCGTCCTGTCGGCATCTTTGACTCCGGCGTCGGGGGCCTGACCGCCATGCGGGCCGTCATGCGCCTGCTCCCCGGAGAGGAGATCGTCTATTTTGGGGATACCGCCCGGGTGCCCTACGGGACCCGGGACGCGGCCACCATCCTGCGCTACTCGCGGGAGGACCTGCATTTCGTCCTGTCCAGGGGCGTCAAGGCGGTGCTGGTGGCCTGCGGCACCGTCTCCACCGTGGCCCTGCCGGCCCTGAAGGCAGAATCCCCCGTGCCCATCTGCGGCATTGTGGAAGCCAGCGCCGCGGCCGCCGCCGCGGCCACCCGCAACGGGAAGGTGGCTGTGCTGGGCACCCGGGCCACCATCCGCAGCGGCTGCTTTTCCCAGGTCCTGCAGCGGCTCTCCCCCGGCCTTGAGGTCACCGGCGTCCCCTGTCCCATGTTCGTGCCCCTGGTGGAAAACGGCTATATCCAGCCGGACAACCCGGTGACCGAGCTTCTGGTGAAGGAATACCTGGAGCCGGTCACCGCCTCCGGGGCCGATACGGTCATTCTGGGCTGCACCCATTTTCCCCTGCTCAAGGCGGCCATCGGGAAATGGATCCCCGAGGTCACCCTCATCGACAGCGGCAGGGAGGGGGCCCGCGCCCTGGCCGCGCTCCTTGAGGAAAACGGCCTGCGCTCGCCGCAGGAGAGCGCCGGCACCCACCGCTGGTATGTCAGCGGGAGCCCGGAGGACTTCTCCTCCGTCGCCTCGGTCTTCCTGGGAGAGCGCTTTGACGGAAGCGTCAGCGCCATCTCCCACCGGGAGCTGCGCCTTCCCTGATCCCCCGTCTGCTCAGCCATGGCGATGACCCGCCATGGCTTTTTTGTTCCCGGGGTCTGCCGCAAGCCCGGGTGCACGTCCCCGCCTGTGAAAAGCCGCGTCCGGAGGATCCCCTCCGGACGCGGTGCCGTTCAGCCCTGTACCGTCCCGCGGCGTTTCCTGCCTTTTGCAATCGCCGCAAAGATCACCCCCGCCAGGGTGAGCACGGACACCCACAGGGCCGCCCGCCACAGCGCGGGCTCCGCAAAGCGGACCGTCACATGCCCGTCGTAGCCCGCGGGGACCATCACCCGGGCCCGGTTGTTGATGCCCAGGCTCAGGGATTTCACCGTCCCGTCGTCCAGCCGGGCCTCATAGTCCCGGTAGTAGAACAGGGGCAGGTCCAGGGGCATCTCCTCGCCGCCGTTTTTCACGTACATGACCACGCCGTCCGGCGTCCGCTCATCGATCTGCAGGTACTCAAAGTTCTCGCCGTCCACGATGGGCGCCAGCGCAAAGCGCTCGTCATAGCTCTGCTTTCCCGTCTGCAGGTTGTAGGGCAGGTACTCCCCGCCGCCGCCCACATCGTCGCTTCCTGCCAGCTCCGCCATGTCATAGGGATTGATGTACCCCGGCTCCACCATGGTCTGCCCGGCAAACACGGCCGTGGACACCAGGCACATGCACACCACGCCCCCGTACACGATGCCCCGGGCCTGCTGCGGGACCGCGTCGCACACCATGGGCAGCAGCAGCGTCATGAACACCGCCGCCAGGCCGATATAGCGCCAGGAGAACTGCACCTGGCAGAGGACCTCCCCGATCTTCCCCAGCTTCTCGATGTCGTTCCAGGGGAAGACATGGGTGCACATGAACAGGGGGACAAGGGCCATGCAGCTCAGGAACGCCATCCTCCGGCTGCCCTTTCCCCAGGCCAGCAGCAGCAGGGCCGCCAGCAGCGCGCCTGTCAGGATGAAGCCCGGCGATTCCCCGATGCGCCCGTCATGATGGATGGACACCCCGCCGTAGGGGCTCTGGAAGAAGGCGAACAGCTGGGTCACATAGGAGCCCTCGATCTGGATGCGGGTATTGTCCGCCGCCTTCACGTTGGTGACGTGCACCGGCATGTTCACCATGTAGTCCATGAAGGGGACCACGAAGAAGGCGCACAGCAGCAGCGTCAGCGCCGCCGCCAGGGCAAACTGGCCGAATGTCCGGGGGCGGAGGGTCCGCCGCAGCAGAAGCAGGCACACAAGCACCAGCAGGATGCCCGTCATCTCCACGCTGAGGATGTGGCTGAGCACGATCCCGGAAAAGCCGAAGGCCAGCTCCAGCACCGCCGTCAGGTCAAAGCGGGGCGCGTCCCGGTCCATGAGGCGCCAGACGCCTGCCGCCACCAGCGGGAAAAACGCCAGGGCGCAGTACTCGCCCACCGCCATGCGCACGTACAGGTCCACGATGCGGTACGTGAAGGTGTTGTACACCAGGGACAGCAGCAGCCCCTTCCACCGGTCCGCGGTGATCTGCCGGAAGCTGAAGTCCGCGATCAGGGCGCCGGCCAGGTTCACCATGAGGACAAAGCCCTTGTAGGCCTCCGCCATGCCGAATCCCGCCAGGCGCAGCAGCGCCGGGAAGTACAGGAAGATGTCCCCGTAGAACACCGAGGTGGCATATCCGAAGCCGTTGAAGTGCACGGGGGAGATGCGCACGGGGAACAGGCCCCCCGCCAGTCCGCTGGCGATGGCCTCAATGCGCATGAAATGGAAGGCGTAGTCGTGGCCCCTGACCATGCCCTCCATCAGCAGGGGCACGGAGGACAGCAGCGTGATGCCCAGGATGCAGCACACGTGCAGGCGCTGGGTGCCGGCCCTGGCGAACAGGACCGCGTCCATCAGGGCAAAGAGGAGCAGCAGCCATACCGCCAGGCGCGTGATCCCCGCGGGGCTGGTGAAAATCTCGATGTTCTCCAGGGTCATTTCCCCGCTGCCGTTGTATTCCACCACCACCTGGAAATTCGGCGTATCCGCCAGCATCCGGCTGTTCACCGTCATCCGGGTCCGCCCGGATTCCATGGCGAGCTTGTCTCCGGGGCGGATGTAGCCCTCATCATTGGCGTCGTAGAAGAAGGCCCGCTGGTCCTCGTCGCAGCTGTAGGTCAGCACCACCTGGTAGTCCCCCTTGGCCAGCTTCACCGGAAGGGTCTTGATGTAGGTGGTGTTCATGTTGCCTTCTTCAGGATCGAAGACCCAGCCCCAGTTCTCGTCATACTCCACAAAGCTCAGATCGTTGTCCCTGAAGCCCGGGGACATGTCCCCCACCCTGAGCGGAATGCTTTCCTGATGAAAGCCCAGCGCCGCAAAAAGAAGCACCGCCGCAACAGCCGCCGCCTGGAG
>CACYCQ010000145.1:0-4856 GCA_902772995.1 uncultured Eubacteriales bacterium | reverse complement strand
GGTTTTGACAGGTAATTCGCCTTTTGCCTATCGCCGGGAAGATGGCGTTTATGTTGTTCCTATAGGCTGTTTACGGCAATAAGCTTATCAGCGGGAATTCAGTGCTTTCAGCAGTCTGGATCATGCCAGGCAGAAGATCCTGATCACCAATGACGAGATGGATTATTCAACCGGTACTGTCCGTCATATCACACCGAAGGAATTCCTGGAATCAGAAACACTGTAACGTACCCAATGCTTCGGAAAAGCAGGTGCTTTGATTGTGAAAACGGTATCGTTCGGCATTGCGAATGATTGCGTCCCTTGTTTTTGATTTTCTCTGTCTCCCTGGCCCGGCAGTGGTCAGCGCCTGAGAAAGCGCATCTCCCGGACAGCTAAAATTTGAGATGCCCGGGAGCATTTTTTCCGGCAATAAAGCCAACGGACAACGACCAACAAAGCCAACCGATTTCCGGCATATGAGCCAACAGACAGGCTGGGTTGCTTGTGCGCACAACCGAGCCAGACTGACAAGTAAACCGCCGGGAGCAACCCCTCGATCGCCCATTTAAATCATAAAAATGAAAGAGGAAATACATCATGAGCAAAAAGCTTGTAGCGTACTTTTCCGCCAGCGGCGTGACAGCCAGGGTGGCGCAGGAAATTGCGAGCGTGGAGTGCGCGGACTGTTTTGAAATCAGGCCCGAATTCCCCTATACCCGGGAAGATCTGGACTGGACCAACAAGCAAAGCCGCAGCACCCTGGAAATGAAGGATCCGGACTGCCGCCCCGCCATCACGGGCCGCGTGGAAAACATGGCGCACTACGACGTGGTGTTTGTCGGGTTCCCCGTCTGGTGGGGCCGGGAGCCCAGCGTTGTGGACACCTTCCTGACCGCCTATGACTTCGGCGGGAAAAAGATCGTCCCCTTCTGTACCTCCGGCGGCAGCGACATCGGCAGGACCTGCGAGCGCATCCAGAGTCTGGTTGGCGAAAAGGCCTGCGTGGACACAGGCAAACGGATGGGCGGCGACATTTCAGAAAAGGATCTCAGGATCTGGGCGGAGGGACTGAAGCTGTGAACAATCTGGAACTGATCCGCCATCGCAGGAGCGTGCGGACCTTTGACGGCAATCCCCTCCGCCGGGAGGACGCTGAGGAACTCCTGCGCTTTGCACAGGGCATCTCCACGCCCTACGGCATCCCCATCACCTGGAAGCTGCTGAGCGCCAGGGAAGACGGCCTGTCCTCGCCCGTGATCACGGGAACGGACAGCTACATCGCCGGCAAGGTCACCCGCCGGCCGCACGCCGAGGAGGCCTTCGACTATGCCTTTGAAAAGCTGATCCTCCACGCCGAAGCCATGGGAATCGGCACCACCTGGATCGCCGGGACGATGGACCGCCCCGCTTTTGAAAAGGCGATGCAGCTGAAGGCGAACGAAGTGATGCCCTGTGTCAGCCCCCTGGGGTACCCCGCCAAAAAATGTCCCTGCGGGAAACGATGATGCGCAAGGGCATCCACGCCGACAGCCGCATGGAATGGCGGGAGCTGTTCTTTGACCGGAGCTTTGACAGGCCCCTGCCGGAAAACGCGCCCTGCAGGGACGCTCTGGAGATGGTGCGCCGGGCGCCTTCCGCGGTCAACAAGCAGCCCTGGCGGGTCGTTGTCGACGGCGGGCAGGCCCACTTCTATGAAAAGAAAAGCAGGGGCTTTGAGGATGCCAGCGGATGGGATCTGCAGAAGATCGATGTGGGCATCGCCATGTGCCATTTCGCGGTCGGATTTGAGGACCGCGTGCAGCTGGTCATTGCCGATCCCGGACTGACCGCGCCGGAAGGCACGGTCTACATCGCCACCCTGATCGCGGAAGAATAAACGCGGGTGGTGAGGAGATATGAAAAAAGCGGTTCGTTATTACAGCCGGCTGGGCAGCACGAAGGCCATCGCGGAGGCCATCGCGCAGGGCGCGGGCGTGCAGGCGGTATCCGTTACTGAGGAACCGGAACTGTCCGAACCCGTCGATGTGCTTTTTCTGGGCGGCGCGCCGTATGCCAACCTCATGGCCCCCGAACTGAAGGCCTACGCGGACAGGCTGAAGCCGGAAATGGCGGGGAGGGTCGTTCTGTTTACGACCTCCAACTGGTCCAGGCGGACGGTGACGGCGCTCAAAAGGCTGCTGCGCGAAAAAGGGATCGCGGTGGACGACGCGTACTTCTATGCCCATTCGCTGCGCATCCAGGCCCGCACGGAGGCGGCCAGGGAATTTGGAAACAAAGCATGAAAAGGAGCTGACAAGCATGATTACCAGGGAAATGACGATTAAGGAAGTATTGGACATCGACCGCACCACCGCGCCGATCATGATGGCCTACGGCATGCACTGCATGGGGTGCCCGTACAGCCAGATGGAGAGCCTGGAGATGGGCTGCGCCGCCCACGGCACCGATGTGAATGAACTTGTGCAGAAACTGAACGATTATCTGGCGGGAAAAGCATGAACAGGAAAAAGAAAATCATCCTCTGCGCGTGCGTCTGTCTGGTGGTACTCCTGACAGCCGGGCTGATCTGGGGCGGCAATTTCCTGGTCACCTTTGCCATCGGGCGCTCCTCCGGCACGAAAAACATCGCACCGGCACCGACCCTGTCCGAGGAGACCATCCAGGCCATCAACCGGACCCGGGAGCAGCAGAACCAGCAGGCCCGGGAGTGGATGGACAGGTCCACTGTGGAAACGGTGCAGATCCGGTCTGAAGACGGACTGAAGCTCGTCGGGGACGCGGTCATCACCGACCCCGCCTCCCATCTCTGGCTGATCGCCATACACGGGTACCGCAACTACCGCACGTCCATGCGCGCCCTGGCCTCCTACTACGGGCTGCGGGGATGGAACGCGCTGCTTCCCGATCTTCGGGGCTGCGGAGACAGCGAAGGGAATTACGTCGGCATGGGCTGGCTGGACCGCAGGGACATGCTGAAATGGATCGACTGGATCCTTGAACGGGACAGCGAGGCGCAGATCGTGCTCCATGGCATCTCCATGGGCGGAGCCACCGTGATGATGACGGCGGGAGAGGCGCTGCCCAGCCAGGTGAAAGCCCTGGTGGAGGACTGCGGCTACACGTCCGTCCGGGATATTTTTGCCGATGAAATGGACGTTCTTTTCCATCTGCCCGCCTTCCCGCTGCTTGATATTGCCAGCTGGATCTCTTCCTTCCGGGCCGGGTACGGCTTTACCGAGGCATCCTCGCTCAAGCAGATCGCCAAAGCCCAGGTGCCCGTGCTGTTTATTCACGGCTCCAAGGACAATTTTGTCCACACGGACATGGTGTACCGGCTGCACGATGCCTGCCCTGCCGAAAAGCAGCTGCTGGTGGTGGACGGTTCAGGGCACGGCAATTCGTACAATCACGCGCCGGATATCTATTTTGACACGGTATTCGGTTTTCTTGAAGCCCAGGGTCTTTCTCAGGAAACAGTGACGGAGTTGAAAGAAGCATCGTGACTGCCGATGGTTTTTGCCCAGGGATCTGACCACGAAGGGAGACTGTTCTTTGCAAGGTTCCATATTGATCACCGGCGGCACCGGCTTTTTGGGGACGGAAGTCTGCGCCCGGCTGCTGAAGGTCTGCGATTCCCCGATCTACGCGCTCGTGCGGGCCTCGGGCGAGGCCCAGGCGTATCACAGGCTGCGCGGGGCGTGGCAGCATGACCAGGCGCTGTATGCCTCCATCGGGGTGCGCGTCTTTCCCCTGCCGGGAGATTTTGAAAAACCCGGGCTGGGCCTGGACCCCGCGGCCGCCCAGGTCCTTCGGGAGCAGGTCAGCCACATCTTTCACGCCGGCGCCGAGGTGGGGTTCCGGGAGAGCGAGGCCACCCTCACATCCGTGAACCGGGAGGGGACCCTGAACATGCTCTCCTTCGCTGCGTCGCTTCCGGGGCTCAGGCGCTTCGTGCACATCTCCACAGCCTACGTGGCGGGGCAGCGCTCCGGCGTGATCCGGGTGAATGACCCCGTGGGCACAGCCTTCTCCAGCCTGTATGAAAAGAGCAAGGCCGGGGCCGAGGCGCTGGTGCGGGATTCGGGTCTCCCCTTTTCCATCTGCCGTCCGGGCATGATCGTCGGGGATTCCAGGTCCGGCTGGGCGAGAAACTTCAACACGGTCTACTACGTCCTCAAGCAGATGCTGCTGGGAAAGATGCGCGTGCTGCCCGTGAAGCGGGCGCAGCGCCTGAACGTGATCCCCGTGGATGATGTGGCCGCTGCCGTGGCGAAGATCGGCTTTGCCGGCGACGCCCAGGGCAAGACATTCCACCTGACCTGCCCCACGGCCCTGCAGCCCACGGCGGAGGAACTGGCGGAGCATGTCAGAAGCTGGGCGAAGAAGCATCTGGGCACGCAGCTGCCCCGCCCTGTCTACCTGCCCCTGGGCCTCATCAGACGGGCGGGGTTTATACACAACCGGAACCCGAAGGAAAAAAACAAAACGGCGCTTTCCAACCTTCTGACCCTCGCGCCGTATTTCTTTTCCGGTCAGGATTTTGACCGGGCCAATACGGACGCCGTCTGCGGCCCGTACACCCTGAACTGGCACGAATATATCGACGCGCTGCTGGAATTCGCCTGCCGGACGAACTTCATGCGCCAGACCGGGCAGACGGTGTTCGAGCAGGCCATGGTCCGCCGCTCCAGCACCCGCTTCCCCGTCTGCTACTATGACGTCGGGGCGGACGGCATCCGGCGCGTCACCGGGCCGGAGGTCAACGCCAGGGTGGACGCCATTGCCGGGGCCCTGCGAAGCTGGGGGATCCGCAAGGGCGACCGGGTGGCGCTGACGGGCATCAACTCGGTGGATTACCTGGCGCTGGAACAGGC
>CACYCQ010000144.1:0-4237 GCA_902772995.1 uncultured Eubacteriales bacterium | reverse complement strand
TGCTTCCGCTGTCCGAGCTTCCGCCATCCGAGCTTCCGCCATCCGAGCTTCCGCCATCCGAGCTTCCGCCATCCGAGCTTCCGCCATCCGAACTTGACGGGGCTGAAGAGACCTCCACAGAATCATTGCCTGATCCTGTATCTACTGAAATACCTTCAGAACCGCCGCCGCTGCTTTCGTTATCGCCACCGCCGCCTTCCTGGACGGGTACTTCGTCTGCGGGGGCAGGTTCTCCTTCAGCAAAGGCACACGTATTCCCCGGGAGCACGGAATACACCGCAAAACAAAGCGTCAGAAGCAGTGCAAAAACAGTAAACTGCTTCCTGCCTTTCCTTCCAATGATTTTGCTGATGCTCATATTCTTCATGTCTGTTCCTCCTGTCAGCCCGGGGACATCTACTCTGTTCTGTACTCTGTCGTTCTTTCGTGAACATTGTTTGCGCGGGACTCTTCCGGAGCCGCCACCGGACGGTTCCGGAAGAGGATCCTGCGCTGCTTGTTTCGGGTTATCCTGTGAAAGGGGATTCTCAGTACTTCAGGGATTCTTCAAGGTCTGCAACATATCCGTCGTTGTTGCCGGTGACCATGTACACCTGCGCGCGCTGGTAATAGGCCTGGCCCAGGTTGTAGCCGTGATCGATGCAGGTTGTCAGGTCCGCGATGGCGCCGTCGTTGTCGCCCAGGGCAACCAGCGCGAAGGAACGGTAGAACGTGGCCGCGTCCGCATTGTATCCGTTCTTGATGCATTCGGTGAGGTCCGCCTTGGCTTCCTCGTTCTTGGCTGCCTGCAGGTAGGTGATGCCGCGGTTGAAGCGGCTGTCGTCCACGGAGATGTTCTGGTCGATGCATGCGGTGAAATCGGCGATGGCTGCGTCAAAGTTGTTGACGGAAAGGTGGCACACGCCGCGGTAGTAGGTGGCAACGTCCACCACGTCCTCCACTTCCTCAGGCTTGACCGTCTTGGCCTTCTTTCCGCTGGCCTCCGCTTCCTGCGCGGCCTGGGCGTTCAGCTGCTCGACCTTCTGCGCCTTCATGCCGTCAAGGTAGGCCGTGAAGTCGACGATGGCCTTGGCGAATTCCTTCACGCTCACATAGCAGATCGCGCGGTTGTACAGCGCGTCGCTGACAAAGGATTCCTTTTCAATGGAGGTTCCGAAGGCCGCAATGGCGTCCTCGGTCTTCTCCAGCAGCATGGAGCACACGCCGATGTTGTAGTTCAGTCCGTCAAACTCCTGGTCCTTGACCTCGTTCAGGGCCTTGAGGGCATTTTCATAATCTTCCATGCGCATGTAGCACACGCCGGTGTTGTACTGGGAGGAGGGGCCGTAGGTCTTGTCCTTCAGGCAGGCGGCAAAGTCGCGGATCGCATCCTCGTACTTGCCCTTCTCCATGTTGTAGATGGCGGTCTTGTAGGACGCCTCCACCGGGCTCTGGCTGTCGCTCTCAGCATAGACCTTGTAGCTTTCCAGCGCCTTGTCCACGTTGCCGACCGCGCTGTAGATCTCCGCCTTCACCTCATAGAGGGATTTGTCGCCGGTCAGGTCGATATACTTCTGGAGAGCCTCCGCGGCGTCCTCATATTCGCCGCGGTCCGAATGGACCTGTGTCTTGACGAGGTAGGCCTCGCTCAGGTCCGGCTGGACGCGCAGCGTCTCGTCGAGCTCCTTCAGGGCTTTGTCATAATCCTGGCGGATGGTGTAGATGCAGGCAATTTTGAGATGGACGTCCGCATACACGGCCGGGGCGGATTTTTCATCGCACAGGGTCAGGCAGGCATCCAGGAAGTTCATGGCCTTGTCGTAATCCTCCCTGCCGATGTAGGCGAGGGCCAGCTCATAATTGGTATCCAGCTTCTGCTGGTCAAAGGTGACCGCTTCGGCAAGGCAGGCCGGAGCCAGCAGCGCCAGCATCAGGATGATCAGAGCAAATAGACTCCATACGTTTTTTTTCATGTTTGTTTCCTCCTTATTCTCTGCAGGACCCTTTCAGGTTCCGCTGTTTGACGTGGTTTTCTCTTTCCCGGCCTCAAGGGCTTCCATCTGCCGGGCCGCCTCCTCCCGGAGCGCTTCGTCGGGCGCATGCTCCCGTACCCAGGAAAAATCACTGAGTGCAGCGGAGGTCTCGCCCAGCTGCATGCGGCAGATGCCCTCCGCGTACCGGCACCCTGCCTCTTCCGCGCCTCCCTTTCGTGCGTCTTCCAGATCCGCCAGCGCTTCCCGGAAGCGTTCCTGCGCCAGCAGGCTGCTCCCGCGCAGATAGCGGACATAGGGGTCCTCCTTCTCTTCAAGGGAGAGGGTGAGGGCCCGGTTCGCCGCGTCATAGTCCTTCGTCATCAGGCGGGACGCGCCGGTCATCCGGCACAGCTGCGCAAAGTCCACCGGCTTCAGGTCCACCCGGACCTTTCCGGTCACATCCTCCACGCTCAGCTGGGCCATGCCCGTCTCCCCGCCTCCCTGCATCCGTCCGATGAGCGCCTCGCCGTACTCGGCCGCCCGGGCATAATCCCCGGTCAGGTACGCGCACAGCACCACATAATAGTAGAGGGAATACGGATCGGATTCCCCGCCGCTCATGGCGCGGGCGTAATACGCGTCCGCCTTTTTGTAGTCGCCCCGCCGCAGGAATCCCGTGGCGAGCATGGTGCAGGTTGTGGCGGCATTCCCGCCGTGGATGGCAAGATATCTGTCCGCGCTGGTTTCCGCTTCCTCCATGCGGTCAAGCTGGACGAGGCAGTAGATCCGGTCCAGCAGGTACTGCGTACCCCTGTTTTCGTCGATCACCCGTGAAAGCAGCTGCAGGGCGGTTTCGTAGGCCCCGGCCGCCTCGTAGATGTTCACCATGTCCGGGATCAGCTCAGTGGGGTCCGCCGCCAGGCGCCGGGAGGTGTCCACATCCCGGATGGCGCCCTCGGTGTCGTGCAGGTTCAGGCGGACCTGCGCCCGCGTCAGGATCGCTTCCGCGCCGGGCTGCAGGCGGATGCCCAGGTTCAGCCAGTTGAGGGCCTTTTCATACTCCCCCACCAGCACGCACAGATAGCCCGTTTTCAGGTACATCTGCCCCGATTCCGCATCGCTGCCGGAGAAGCTTTCCATCGCCTTTTCCTGAAAGGCCAGAGCCTCCTCATATCTGCCCTGGGCAATGGAGATCTGCACGGCCAGCTCAAGATCCTCAAAGCTCCGCTTCCCGCCCAGAAGATTTCTGGCAAAATCGCTCATGCGCCCGATCCGGGAGCGGTTCGCATAGGGATCATCCCGGAGCAGCTGTCTTGCCGCAAGCCGGATGCTCCGGTTGTCATCCCTTGTGGCGGCCCGGTTGACGCCTGTCTGGGGATAGATCACCAGCCCCGGAATCATCGCGCAGATCAGAAGGATCGCGATGATCCTCTCAAAAAGCCGCCGGTTTTTTGTTTTCAGGCGAATCGTTTCCGTTCCGTTCACTCCCTGTCAGGTTCCATGGCAAAAGCCCATGATTTTAAAGGATTTTTCTGCCTTTGTCATTAAAAATACGTAATGTAATAGAATTATATTGACCCATGCATCCCATACTCGCGGTGAAGTATATCACAAGATCCTCTCAAAATCCTCTCAAAATCCCCCTCAAAATCCGGGGTTTCGTGAATTTTCGAAAAAAAATTTTTTTTCGGGTGCCGCCCAATGTCAATTTGTTAAAGCAGATCAGCGCTATACCCATAACAAATGTGTGTAAGATAAGTAAATTATGTATAAATTCATGTGTATTGTATCGCATGATACTTATCAGAAGGGTCTGTTTCAGGGTATCCGCAGATGATACTATGTCAGAAAAAAAGGCAGACTTCCCCCTTACCCCCATCGGTTACCCGATGGAGCGACCGATATGAACCTCCTTTATGAATCGGCCGATCAAAACATCATGCGAATGGTCCGTAGGATCATGGCCATTATGTGTTAAGGCGCACGATAAATGAGCCTGAATCCGGCAGTGATTTGCAAATAAAATGATTCTGTCAAGAGTATGGAAACCTGGTCGTGAACCCCTCAGATATTCAGGCAAAAACTGGTTTTTGGGGAAGTCCGGATTTCGCCGGTTTTAAGGTAAAAAGGGAAAAACTGGTTTTTGGAAACGAGCGGATTATATCGGTTTTTTCATCGGATCGGACAAAACTGGTTTTTGGGAAATGCCGGATTTTATCGGATTTTGGTTCTTACCCGGGGCCCGTAATCTCCCGGATATGTCAGGAAAGAAAGACTGCGTTCCT
>CACYCQ010000143.1:0-6019 GCA_902772995.1 uncultured Eubacteriales bacterium | reverse complement strand
CTGGTATTGGCGATCGGCGGTCCGACCGTCACGATCTGGGATCCGGTCATTTCCTCCGCCGCACAGCCCATGGTCGCCTCCGTGGGGCCATAGACGTTCAGGATCACGGAGTCCTCCCGCAGCTCTCTCAAACGGGTATACAGCTGTGCCGGGAAGGCCTCTGCGCCGATATCAAAGAACGTCAGCCGGGCTATCGCGTCCCGCGTCTCCGGGATGTCCAGCAGACTCAGCAGATAGGTGGGCGTGCAGGTGATGCCCGTGACACCGTTGTTGCGGATCAGTTCAGCCAGCCCGGACGGGGTATGAATCTCCTGCTCCGTGGCGATCACCACGCTGTTGCCGTTGCACAGGGGCACGAATTCCTCCACCACGGAGACGTCGAAGGAGAAGGATGCCAGCGCCAGGCAGATCCGGCCCGGTTCGGCATAGTGCATGATCTCCAGGGATTTCTCGTTCCGGCTGACATAGTTGGCGATGTTCCGGTGCTCGATCATCACACCCTTGGGCCGTCCGGTGGTGCCTGAGGTGTAGATGCAGTAGGCCAGATTTTCGGGGCCGACATCCACTTCCGGTTCCTCGGCAAACGCTTCGCTGGCCTCAAGCGCATCCAGATCATCAACGTCAAACAGGTCTTCAAGGGCGACCATCCGGCAGCCCGCCTCCGCAAGCCCGCTCCGCTTTTCCATCAGCGCCCGGGTCGTCAGCAGCAGCGGGATATTTCCGTCATTCATGCAGAATTCAATGCGCTCGTCCGGGTAATCCGGGATGAAGGGCACAAAAGCGCCGCCGGCCTTCAGGATGCCGTTCTCCGCCACATATGTCCAGACCTCCCGGTCAAACAGCACGCCGACCAGCGTCTCCATCCTGACCCCGTTCCCCTGCAGCGCAGCTGCCAGCTGGTTGGACATGAGGTCCAGCTCACGGAAGGTCAGCGTCTTCCCGGCAGCGGTCACCGCCGCCTTCTCGGGCGTCTCCAGCGCGTGTCTGCGGATCTGTTCATGCACCGGCACAAAGTCCATCTCCACCTTCGTGTCGTTGAACCTTGAGAGCTCTTCCCTGTCCGCGTCCGTCAGCATGGCGATGTCGCCGATGTTTTCATGCGTCAGCAGCCCCTCCGCGACGGTGAACAGATCCCCGGCAAAGCGCTTCACCCATTCGGGAGAGAACCGCTCGTTCCGGTATTCGATGGTCATGTTGTACAGTCCTGCCGTGGAGAAGAACTGAATGGAGAAGCAGCCGGTCACCATGCCGGTGTGATAGTGTTCGATGAACCACTTGTCGCCCTCGGCCAGCATGTGCGTCTGGTCCGGACGATCGGTAAACTGGCTTCCCTGGTAGATGAATTCCACTTCCTCGTTGACGGGGCATTCCTTCAGCACCTCGTCAAAGGAATAGATATCCTGGCTCATATTGGCCAGAACCTGACGTCCCATGTTCCGCAGGAATTCGTTCACCGAAAGGTTCTTTGAAAGGTTCCCGTAGACGGGGATACGCTTGATCAGCGTGCCGATGGTGTTCTCCATGCCCGCCTGGGCGCGGCCGTTGTAGACCGTGGAGAAGGACACATGCCGGCTGTTCAGGTATTTCCCCAGCAGCAGCGACATTGCGCCCATGAAGAAGCTGCTCTCGGTGATCTGGTTCTTCTCGCAGAAGTCCCTGACGCGCTCCGCCGTGAGGCGGTCCTGTTCATACCGCAGGTTCTCGCTGATGCCCGGGGTCAGCGGGCCCTCCCGGTCACCGATGAGCGACGGGATATCCTCCATGTCCCTGAACAGATCGGCATGGTACTTCTTTGCCGCCTCGTGGGACCCGTCGTGCATCATCTGTTCCTCGCGCACGGCGGCCATCTGGAGGGTATACTTCTCCTCTTCAAGCGCCTTGCCGGACAGCGCCCGGTTCAGCTCCGAGATCAGCAGGTTGACGGAAGTGCCGTCCAGGAAGATCAGATGGGTCTTTGCCGCCAGGTAGCAGCACTCCGGCGTGCGGTAGACCGCGAAATGGAACAGCAGCTGGTCCATCATGGGAACCACCGGTACAAAGCCCTTCATGAACTCCAGCCGGCCCTCCGCGGTGCCGTCCACCACGGGAATATCCACCCTGGCATCCGGCACCATGACCATGTGCGGGATCCTGTCCTCGCCGGTACGGATGACATATTTCATGGACGGATGTGCCGCAATCACGGCCGTCATTGCGGAAATCAGCGCCTCGGCCGTCACGGACGGATCGGTTCTGATCAGGAAGGGAACGGTATAGGTGGCGCTGTTCCCGCCGGTGAGGGCCTCCAGATAGATGCCCATCTGGGTCTTGGTCAGCGGGTAGAAATCCCGGTCCATCTTCTGCGTCTGCTGCTGAAGATCCGCCGTCAGGTAATCGGTCAGCGCTCTGGGCGTGGGATGCCTGACCACATCCTGGAAGGAAAGATTGCTGTTCAGATCCGCCAGGGCGGCAACGAGGATCGCCACGGTCAGGGACGTGCCTCCCAGATCAAAGAAATCCGCGTTCATGCTGACGCTTTCCAGCCCCAGCGCCGCAGCGAAGGCTGCGCAGACCTTTTTCTCCACATCCGTCTCCGGCGGGATAAAGGCTCCTTCCTCCACCGGCGGCTCCATTTCCTTGAGCACCAGATAGTTGACCTTGTTGCGCTCATTGCGCGGCAGGGCATCCAGCCACACCAGGTAATCCGGCACCATATAGGAAGGCAGGGACGCGGCGATATGCTCCTTGAGCGCGCCGGGATCCGACTTTGTTCCGGTATAGTAGCAGCACAGCTTGTCGCCGCCGTTGACCTTGACCGCCACGCAGGCAGCCTCCTCGATGCCTTCCGCCCTGCGCAGCACGCTTTCGATCTCCCCCAGCTCCACGCGGTAGCCGCGGAGCTTGACCATGCGGTCCTTGCGGCCCCGGAAAAGGTAATTGCCCTTTTCATCAAAGGAAAAATAGTCTCCGGTGCGGTACATGCGCTGTCCGGGCTCGAAGGGGCACTCCGTAAACCTTGCGGCCGTCTCCTCCGGCAGATTGTTGTATCCGATGGCCACCCAGGGGCTGACAACGCACAGCTCGCCCATCTTTCCGGATTCCTTGATCAGGGTGCCGTCGTCATCGACGAGATAGATATGCGAGCCTGCGGCGGGCTTTCCGAGCATGCGCTCGTCCGCCTTCTGAAGCTGCTGGAACAGCATGCAGAACGTCTCGCTGGAGGCATACGCCTCGAAGATGTTGCCGTCGTCGGCGTATTTGGGGTTTGCCTTTTCGCCGCCCAGCTCCACATTGCGCAGCGGCAGCCGTCCGTACAGCTCCCGCATCACCATGAACAGCTTCGGGGGCAGGAACATGCTGGTCACATGCCTCTTCTGGATGATTTTCCAGAGCATCTCCGTATCCTGCCGTTCCTTTTCATCCGCAATGTAGACAGAGGCGCCCGTCATGACCGGGATGGTCAGGTTGAACAGCGCGGCGATGAAGGTGAAGCCCGCCATGCAGCAATGCACGTCGGTGGGCAGGAGAGGCCGTTTGGCCATCCTGTTCAGCGTGTAATAATGGGAATACACGGATTGCCGGTGGACGACGCCCTTCGGCTTTCCGGTGGAACCGGAGGTATAGACCAGCAGTCCCTCAATGTCGGGTTTGGACAGGTTCAGAGTGAGGTCGGCCTCCTCATCCCGCATGTCCTCAATGCTCTCGATCAGAACCTTCGGAACGTCTCCGGTCTTTTCCGAAAGCGCCTGGGTCGTCACAAACAGCCGGCACTGCGCATCTGTCTGGATGTTCTGAATCCGCTCAAGCGGGTATTCCGAATCAAGCGGTACCATCGCGCATCCGGCGCGGACCACGGCCAGAAACGCCACCATAAAATCGCGGGTCCTTGGGAGCAGGACCGCAATTCTGGCGCCGTTTTCCCCCCGACTGACCGCAGCCTCCACATCCGTTCCCGCCTGCCTGCAGGCGTCGAGCAGTTTTCTGGCCAGCAGTGCGCTGCGCCGGTTCACCTGTTCATAGGTATAGGCTCCCTTCACATCCGTCACGCAGGTCCGTTTGGGCTGCTTTTGGGCATTGTCGAGAAAGAGATCAATCAACATTTCCATGGCTCACACTTCCCTTTCAATTAATGATGGTTGAACTATTTTATGCGTCCACTTTTTCGCCGAGATGCTTCTTTTCCCCGCTGCTTCTCCACCAGGCGTAGCAGCCAAACGCCAGCACCGCTCCAATGGCCTCCGCAATGGGAACGGACAGCCACAGTCCATCCTCACCCATGATTTTCGGCAGCAGTGTAACCAGAACAAGGGGGCCGATGATGCCCTTCGTCACCGCGATGCACAGGGAGGCCGTGCCCTGATTGAGTCCCGTGAAATAGGATCCGGCATAGATGGTAATTCCAAGCAGCAGCATCTGCAGGCAGACCCGCTGCATCGCATAGGCCGAAAGATCGGTCAGGTCCTCGTTGTATCCGACAAAGACCTTTGAAATGGGTGTGGAGAGGGTGAAACACAGGGCCGTGACGCCGACGCCCAGGGCAGTCATCAGGAAGATTCCCTTTCGCCACAGGTTGCGAAGTTCCGTTTTATTGCCCTGCCCCAGATGGAAGCCCGCCACGGGGATAATGCTCATGCTGATGCCATAAAACGCCGAATTGAAGAAGCTGATCACATATTCGCTGACGGCATAGGCTTCCACGCCGGCCTCTCCGATATACCGGATGAGCTGCAGATTGAACACGACGGCCACCACGGCATATGCAACGGAATCCACCATTTCAGACGCACCGTTGTAAACGGTCTGCCCCAGTGCCTTCCAGTCCAGTTCCAGACGGGAAAAATGCAGCTTTCCTTCACCTCTCAGGAAATAGGCGAAGGGAATTCCTGCGCTGGCTGTCCAGGCCAGAGCCGTGGCCAGTGCTGCCCCCTTGATTCCCCATCCAAATACGGCCAGAAAGAGCCAGTCCAGCACGATATTGACCACAGCATTGGCAATGGATACGATCAGTCCCAGCCCGGGCCGCTCAGCAGTGATCAGCAGGGGATGAAACGCCATGGCCAGCATGGCAAGAGGCATGAAGATCGCCAGAATACGGCCATAATCAATGCAGTAATGTGCCATGTTCTCGCCGGCACCGACCAGACGGGTCACCCAGGGCATCAGGAAAAACAGCAGGGCGGACGCGACAACGCCCACTGCCACCAGGGCGGCAATCGTGGCCGTCAGAAGGCGGTTCGCCCGCTCCGTATTTCCTTTGCCCATTTCGCTGGACAAAAGCGCGCTGGCGCCGCCGCCGAACATCAGGCCGATACTGATGACGATCATCAGAGGCGGAAAAATCATATTCTCCGCGCCGAAGGCCGTCTCGTTCACAAAGTTGGAAATGAAGAATCCATCTGCCACCTGATAGGTGTTGTCCACAATCTGCATCCCGATACTGGGCAGTGAAAAAAGCAGCAGCCGTGGAATCGTGAAATGGTCGGAAAGTTTGATTTTACCCATGTCGTTGTCTCCTCGGATTCAGAATTCGATCGGTGTCAGTCATGTGTCAAAGGAATGATGCGTCGTCTGTCGGGCAGGTCGCCGGCGCAGAGCCTGAGGCTCAGCGCCAGCAGACGTCACCCGGCGCTCCGGGGGAATCAGAAGAAGTCCGCATGTCAAGGGTCCCCTCCTGCTCTCCTTCCTGTTTTATGCAGACCGGGCAGCGCCATCCAGGGACCTTTCGTCATCCGCAGAAATGGCCCCCTGGATGAATCCCCTGACACATCTCAGTCCCTGACGGATAACACTTTGGGTCTCAGCACAAAACAGGAAAGATATTTCAATACCGTAAGGATTGTTCGCATATCATAGCCGAAAACCCGTCCGCGGTCAACGAAATCCAAAGCCGCCTTCCGTTTCGTTGTTGTCCCCTCCCAGAAGCCGTGAACCTGGCGCAAATCGATTCTGCAGACATCACTGTGCCCGAAAGGCGATGCCGCTTTGCTCGCAGAGTGTCCTGACGCAGCTGTCCGCTCCGCAGACGATGACAAGGTCCCTG
>CACYCQ010000142.1:0-18596 GCA_902772995.1 uncultured Eubacteriales bacterium | reverse complement strand
GCTGCCACAGCGATGGGGCCCAGCAGATGGGGCGCCAGCTTGGTGGTGGTCAGAATGGCAGTGGGGCCGTCCGCGCCGCCGATGATGCCGATGGACGCGGCCTGGTTGCCGGTGAATCCCAGCAGGTTCGCGCCAAAGAAGGCGAAGAACACGCCGAACTGGGCGGCAGCGCCCAGCAGCAGGCTCTTGGGGTTGGAGATCAGGGGACCAAAGTCCGTCATGGCGCCGATGCCGATGAAGATGAGGCAGGGATAGATGCCCGCCTTGACGCCAATGTACAGGATGTCAATCAGTCCGCCATGGGCCATAATGTGCCCGTAGCTGTGATAATACTGACTGCTTTCATTGAGAAAATCGGACCACATATCCGGATGATACAGTGCGTTCGCTTCATTCAGGATGCTGATGTTGGACAGCAGGCATCCCACAGCGATGCCCACCATCAGGAGGGGCTCATACTGCTTCTTGATGCCCAGGTACAGAAGCACGCAGGCAATGCCAATCATCACCAGGTTCTTCCATCCGCCGGCAGCGAGGATTCCGGCAAAGCCGGATTCTGTCACCAATTTGGCAAGGGAATTGATTATATTCATGCCAGCCTCCCATTCTTATCCCAGGACAACAAGGGGTGCGCCGGTATCGACCTTGGATCCGACATCCACGAGCACCTGCGCCACCGTGGCGTCATGGGGTGCCATAATTTCATTTTCCATCTTCATCGCCTCAAGGACCAGCAGCACTTCGCCGGACTTGATGGCCTGCCCGGCCTTCACATTGACCTTGACGATGGTGCCGGGCATGGGAGAATTGACCTGCTCGCCAGCCACAGCCGCGGGAGCGGGAGCGGCAGCAGGAGCGGGCGCGGCAGCCGGGGCGGGCGCAGCGGCAGGAGCGGCAGCAGGGGCCGCCGGGGCCGGCGCATAGGCCTCGTACTCATCCAGGATCATGGCTTCTCCCTTTTCGACTTCGACTTCATATGTCCTGCCCTTGAGGGTCACCTTGTACTTCATCGCTTACTTGACCTCCTTAATGGATTTGAACCGCAGCTCGTTGAGGGGTGTATTCAGCTTGTTGGCCACAATGGCCATGATCATCGCTGCATCCCTGGGATCGGTATCGTACAGCTTGACTTCGCCGGCGGCGCCGGGAGCCAGCTTCTTGGGGGCGGGTGCCGGCGCGGGTGCGGCGGGCTTGGGGGACATGGAAAGGACGGCGGCAGGCTTGCGGGTCCTGGCCACCATGATTTTGCCCATGATCATAATCACGGCCATCAGCAGCGCCAGTCCGATAAACACCACCAGATATCCCAATACCGCATCCAGTATCGCAGTACCCAGGCTCAGGGGGACGCCTGAAACTTTGCTTTCCATCAGTTCTGTGCCTCCTTATGCTTCCTCGATGGTGTACTTGCAGACCTTCTCACGGTTGGCCTTGCGGTCCTTCAGGAACTTCTCGGCCTGGGCCGGGAAGCAGATGTAGCTCATGATGTCCTCTTCGGTTTCCGCCAGCTCGCCCAGGGCCTCCTTGGCCTTCCTGAAGTCCTCGCCGGTGCGCTTGGAGTCTTCAATGCGGCAGTCGATGGGCTTTCCGCCCTCGCCGAGGATCTTGGCTTCCAGAGCCTTGTCAACCGGCGCGGGGGCCACACCATACTCGCCCTTGAAGTAGTTCTTGACTTCGGTGGAGATGTTCTTGTAGCGCTCGCCCAGCAGCACGTTGGTCACGGCCTGGTTGCCCACCATCTGGGACAGCGGGGTGACCAGCGGCGGATAGCCCATGTCCTTGCGGACGGAGGGGATCTCCAGCAGGGCCTCATCGAACTTGTCCATGGCGTTCATGTCCTTGAGGTTGGCGATCATGTTGGAGAGCATGCCGCCGGGAACCTTGTAGACCAGCGCCTGGGAATCGGTGGCCATGCTCTTGGGATTGATGACGCCGGAATCCACATACTTCTGCTTGACAGGCTTGAAGAAGTCATTGACCTGGTTGATCACCTTCTCATTCAGGTCGGTTTCAATGCCATACTGCTGCAGCGCATAGAACATGGTCTCGGTGGCCGCCTGGCTGGTGCCGTTGGAGAAGCAGCTGGTGGCGGTGTCGATGACGTCCACGCCGGACTCGATGGCCTTGGTCAGAGTCATGTAGGCCATGCCGGTGGTGCAGTGGGTATGAAGGACCACGGGGATATTTCCCACGGAATCCTTGATGCCCTTGATCAGGTGCTCGGCTTCATAGGGGCTCATGGTACCCGCCATGTCCTTGAGGCACAGGGTGTCAAAGCCCATATTCACCAGTTCCTTGCACATCTGGACATACTTTTCCACGGTGTGCACGGGGCTCTGGGTATAGCTGATGCAGCCGGAGGCGATGGTGCGCTGGGTGGCATACTTCTTGGTGGCATCCAGTGCGGTTCCGAGGTTGCGGAAATCATTGAGTGCGTCAAAAATGCGGATAATGTCAATGCCGTTCTTGATGCTCAGTTCCACAAACTTCTCCACGACATCGTCATGGTAGTGCTTGTATCCCAGCAGGTTCTGGCCGCGCAGCAGCATCTGCAGGCGGGTGTTGGGCATATTCTTGCGGATGTTGCGCAGACGCTCCCAGGGATCCTCTCCCAGGTAGCGCAGACACGAGTCGAAGGTGGCACCGCCCCAGCACTCCACAGAATAGTAACCCGCTTTGTCCATGGTCGGCAGAATGGCTTCAAAATCCGAGTAGGGCAGACGGGTCGCCATCAGGGACTGATTGGCGTCACGCATGACGGTTTCTGTAAATTGTACTTTTCTCATGGCTTAATCTCCTATCAACTAAAGATAAACATCCAATTTACGCCACTATTATTGTAGCTGAAAACCCTGCCGTGTGCAAGGGAGAAATGCGCTTTTCAAAAGCGCTCCCTCATTTTCTCCCGGGAGGGCACGGCGGCATCCCTCCCGTCAAAGCGACGCCGCAGCAGTTTTTCTGCTGCGGCGCCGTCATAAGGGACAAACCGAAAACTGCTCAGCGTCTTGCATAGGGAGAATTGGGGGTTCCGCCCTGATTTTCAAGCAGCGTATGAACCGCGCGGATCTCTTCGTAGATCGCTTTCTTCTCCCTGGAGGAACGACTGGTGATGCTGTCAGCCTTGCTGTCCATGAATTCAATCAGCTGGGTCGTATCGTTCCCGATGCCGGCTTCTTTTGCCACCATCAGGTTGCGGAGCACCCGCACATCCTCCGTGCGCTCCACTTCCATCATCTTGTAGCAGTAGTCCACATAAAACTTGAAGATGAGGATCAGGGCGGCAAGGATCCCCACGGGAATCAGTGCCGAGCCCAGGCCTTGAACGATCCCCGCGATCGCCTGCAGATTGTTCATCAGTTCCGGCGAAGCCGCCTGCTGAAGATCGCCCATCGAGTCATTTGCCGTTGTCACAAGGGTCTTTGTCACGCTGGAGGCGAGAACCAGGCTGACGATGGTTCCCAGGATGGTGGCCACCACTTTCACAATGAAAATCACGGTCAAAAGGATGCGAATCATCCTTGCGGAGCTTTTCTTGGGTTTGAATGCCGTGTCTTTTGCCATGGGAATTCTCCTTTCTTTTTCCGCAGGGTGCCGCCCCTCTCCCGGAATCTCGTCACCGCGCGTCCTGTGACAGTTTCTTCTGTCTCTTCGTAATTATTTTACTCTTTATGATCGGATTTGCAAGCAGTTCCGCCGGCTTCTTTTTCAAAAGGCGTCTTCCCGTTGCGTTCCCAGCGTCCGGACACATTCGGGTTGAAATACCGCCCCCGCGGGAGTACCATGAGCGCAGATATTCCGAAGACAGGGGCGCCGTCCTGAAAGAGGGGTTTCTTTATGAAGATCATTGAGTATTTCTCCTGTGACCGGCAGGATCACTGGCTCAGT
Source organism: uncultured Eubacteriales bacterium (assembly GCA_902772995.1). Taxonomy (GTDB): domain Bacteria; phylum Bacillota; class Clostridia; order Christensenellales; family Aristaeellaceae; genus Ventricola. The sequence goes on along the minus strand of CACYCQ010000142.1, from coordinate 14,711 downwards.
CAGCTCAGGACCTGCAGCTGGGAGGCCGGACGTTTCCTGTGCCGGCTTCTTCAAAACCATGAGCTGCGGCATCTGTGCGGGGAGACGACCCGTCTTCTGCTGCTGACGGACGGGGACAGCCTGGTTTCCTTCTGCACCCTCGCCGAGCAGGATGACATCCGTGAACCCTCCCTGACGCCGTGGGTGGGCTTCGTCTACACCTTCCCCGTCTACCGCGGCCGCCGCTGCTTCGGCCGGCTTCTGGACGCCGCCAGAAATCTGGCGGCAGAAGAGGGGCACCATGCACTGTACATTTCCACCGGCGAAGTGGGCCTGTACGAAAAATACGGATGCCGCTTCACCGGCCTGCTCAAGGATGTCCACGGAGAAGACAGCCGGGTGTACCGCCTGGACTTCTGATCTCCGCCCTGTCGTTCCTTCCCGCCGGTTCCGCATGCCGCATCATTTCTGCATCTGCAAGGAGGTACCCCCGATGACGCTTCCTGAAGCCGTCCGTCCGTCCGTGACCCTCCTGGGTCCCGTCAACGTGGATATTCTGGCCCGTCCGGTGGATTTTTCCGCCCTCTCAGAGGGTTCCCTGCCCGCGGAGGACATCCGCATGTCCTGCGGCGGCAATGCCCTCAACGAAGCGGTCATCCTGCACCGCCTGGGCGCGCAGGTCGACCTGGTTTCCGCCGTCGGCCGGGATGAAGCCGGGGAGATGCTGCTGCGCTTTCTCTCCTCCCGGGGCGTGTCGACCTCGCGGATCCGCAGGGATGCACAGCTGACCACCAGCATCAACCTCGTCCTGGTCCGTCCCGACGGAGAGCGTTTTTTTCTGACCAACCCCCGCGGCAGCATGCGCCGCCTGACAGATGACACCTACCTTCCCCACGTGGACAGCGCAGCTGATCTCGTCTGCTTTCCCGGCATGTTCGTCTCCCCGCGCACCGGAATTCCGGAGATGGAACGGCTGTTTGCCCGGATCAAGTCCCGTCCCGGGCGCATTCTGGCTGCAGACATGTCCAGCCCCAAGGCCGGTGAAACCCTCCGCGATCTGGAAAACATCCTGCCGCATCTGGACTTTTTCTTTCCCAACGAGGATCAGGCCATCCGGCTTACCGGAGTCAGGGACGTGCGGGAGTGTGCCCGGATGCTCAATGATGCCGGGGTGGGCTGCGCTGTTGTCAAGCTTGGCAGCCGGGGCGCCCTCATCCGCACCGCCTCGCAGCTGCATGAGGTCCCCGCCTACCCTGTTTCCCGGACTGTTGACACCACCGGGGCCGGGGACTCCTTCGCTGCGGGCTTCCTCTATGCCCGCCTGATGGGGTATTCCCTCCGGGACTGTGCCCTGTTTGGCTGTGCGACAGCCTCCTGCATCGTGGAATGTCTGGGGGCCAGCGAAGGGCTCCGGTCACGTGAGGAGGTCTTCCGGCGTTTTTCCATCCTGCAGGCCTCCGGCTCCTGACACCAAAGGACCGTCACTTTCCGCAGGACTTCCGGAAATATGCAAGGCCCCGCACGAGTCCGTGCGGGGCTTCCGTTTGTGATTTCCTCACTTCAAAGCATCAGTCGCGTCCGCGTTCGCGGCAGATTCTGATACTCCCGGGCGTTGCTGTCAGAAACAGCGTTCATCAGGATCTGGTTTCAACCGCCGGAGTCTTTTTGACCCGTCTGGCACATCCGCAGCTTCTCTTGCTGAACAGCAGAAGTTCCTTTCGTCTGGCAAACACTTCTCTTCCGCATTCGCACCTGCAGCGGTAGAGCTTGTCCTCTCCCTCCCCGGTCGGGATCTGTTCCAGTACGCTCAGTTTTCCAAATTTCATTCCGAGGACTTCAATTCTGCCTTCCTTCAGACATCCGCAGGATTTCGTATGCCCGATTCTCAGCGCCTGGCTTGTGACGATCTTCTCATTTCCACAGTCACATTTGCACAGCCAGCAGAGATAGCCGTTCTTCGTTCCCTCGGCAAGGGAGACCACTGTCAGTTTTCCAAACCTTTTCCCGATCAGATCCAGCTTATTCATCTTGCACCTCCGGACAGTACGCCTCCCCTGACACCGGCTCCCTGACTTCTGCTCAGAACCGTACATGGACGCGACCGCCTGTGTTCGCCTGCCAAGCCTCTCTGTCTGTGTGCCGGGCATTTATCCTCCTGCCGTGACCTTCGGTTTCAGGCATTCCCTGTTCCACAGTCCGGAGTTGTCATTATGTTACAATAATCACATGCCCCTCAGCACGCGCACATTATATCCATCCACCCCCTCCTTCACAATGCATTTGGGTGTCACTTTTTTCTTTTGTCATTTCTGGACAGGAATTCCCCTCCACCCTGTGCAGATTTACATGTTAATACTTACAATTCGTGCTGATCACTCGGAAAATCCGACTGATTCCTCTCCGGATTTCTAAACAGTTTATTGTGCGAAGTGCAGCTCTTCGACGAGGAGAGCCGCGGATTTCCTCCCTCCTTCGCCGTCATCCCCCGCCGCTCCATGGAAAAAACCGAAGTGTCCGCCCTCCCCCGGAACCGGCTCCCCTGGCCTGTCCTCACCCGGGCTTCCCGGTCTTCCCTGCGCCGGGGATTTTTCCTCAAAACCGATGAACGCCTCCGGTCTTCTGTGATAGAATCAGGCATCATCAAAACATCGCGGTCACCCCGCCGGGCGCTGCCCGCCTGAAGGAGGAAAACCATGATCCTGTTTGTCAACGCCTGTGTCCGTCCGGAATCGAGGACCTTCCGTCTGGCCGGCGCACTTCTCTCCGCCCTTGGGGAGCCTTACGAGGAGATCAACCTGTCCCGGGTCTCCTTTCCCGTGGCTGACCAGTCCTTTCTGACCCTGAGGGACGGCCTCATCGCCGACTCGTCCTTTGACCATCCCCTCTTTGACATGGCCCGCCAGTTTGCGCGCGCTGACCAGATCGTCATTGCGGCACCCTACTGGGACCTGTCCTTCCCGGCTTCGCTCAAGCAGTATATCGAGCAGATCAACGTCCTGGGAATCACCTTCAAATATACCCCGCAGGGTTATCCCAAAGGCCTTTGCAGCGCCCGGCGGCTGTTCTATGTGTCCACCGCGGGAGGCAGCTTTGTCCCGGAGGAGTTTGGCTTTGGCTATCTCCGCTCCCTCGCGGAAAACTTTTACGGCATTGCGGATGTCCGTCTCATCCAGGCCTGCGGCCTTGACATCGACGGGGCAGACCCCGAGGCCATCCTCCAAAGGGCCATTTCCGAGATCTCGGTGTAAGCCTCCCGGGACAAAAAAAGCCGGCGGCATCTCTGCCGCCGGCTTTTTTCGTCCCGGCGAATATCAAAGGCGCATACGGCCCCTGCGGATTTCCTTCAGGGCTTTTCTCCCATCAGCAGACGGATTGCCACGGCGCACCCGTCATGGTCCAGATCGGGAACCACCAGGTCCGCCGCCGCCCGGACCCGCTCAGATGCGTTTCCCATCGCGATGCCCCTTCCCGCAGCGCGCAGCATCGGCAGGTCATTGTCCCCGTCTCCGACGGCAATGCACGCCTCCATCGGGATGCCGAGCCGCCTGCACAGCCGCAGCAGGCCCTGTCCCTTGTCCACCCCCGACGCGGAGCATTCCAGAGAGGAGACTTCAGAATAGACCCTCTCCAGCCCCAGCCCCTCAAGTTCCCTCAGGGTCTGTTCCCGCTCCGCGGGGTCCGCATGATAGAGGTTCAGCTTGAGCGGGTTCTCCCCGCAGGAGGCCCCGTAGGCAAAGATGTCCTCCACCCGGGTCATGACCCTCTCGTACATGGGCCGGTACACTCCCATGTGATACCGTTCCAGATTCTGAAGGTGGGATTCCTGGATCACATCCCGTCCCGCAAAGGACAGGTGGGGCATGATCTCCCGCTTTGCGGCCGCCGCCAGGATGGCGCGGACCTGTTCCCTGCTGAGTCCCTGCAGCTCAAAGGCTGTCCTTACCGCATAGTCATAGATGCCCGCGCCGCTTGAAAAGACCCCGTAGCGGATCATGGGCAGGGCCCTGTGCACCTCCTCCATCTCCGACACGGACCGGCCGCTGCAGAAGACCAGCGTCTTTCCCATCCGGGCGGCCTGCGCTGCCGCATGAATGACGCTCTCCGGGACCTTTTTGCTGCTGTCAAGCGCCGTCCCGTCAATATCCAGCGCAATGAGCCGGAAGACGGAGGGCCGGGAGGAATTGCAGGTGGCATGTTCCATGATACATCTCCTGGTGGTCAGAATGAATGAGGGCCAGAAACAGCGCAAAGCGGAAGGCCAGGGGAACCGGGCCGCCGGCAGCATCCGCAGGACCCGGTTTGAGGTATGGAATCCCGTCCGGCGGTCTGCGCTCCGCCCCAGAATCCGGAAAAAGGGGCAGCCATCGGCTGCCCCGGAAGGTTGAAACTGGTTTTGATCAGGCCCTGGCCGCCTGTTTCCATTCTTCGGCCAGGTCCGTCTTTTCCCACGGCATATCCTCAGCATTGCTTCCAAAGTGCCCGTAGCAGGAGACCCTGGCAAAGCACGGACTGGTCAGGTTGAACCTGCGGATAATGGCTCCCGGGCGCATGTCCACGGACCTGACCAGCGCCTCGATCTTCTCGTGGGGCACTTTTTCGGTCCCGTAGGTGTTGACCAGAACGGAGACGGGCTGCGCAACGCCGATGGCATAGCTGACCTGAATCTCGCAGCGGTCCGCCAGTCCTGCCGCCACCACATTCTTGGCAAGATACCGGGCCATGTACGCGCCGCTTCTGTCCACCTTGCTGGCGTCCTTGCCGGAGAAGGCGCCGCCGCCGTGATGGGCATAGCCGCCATAGGTATCCACCACCAGCTTTCTGCCGGTCAGTCCGCTGTCACCGGCGGGACCGCCGATCAGGAAACGGCCTGTGGGATTGATGAGGAAGCGGGTCTTTTCATCCATGAGGTCCGCCGGGATGGCCTTTTTGATCACCTCTTCGATGATCCTTTCCTTCAGCTTCTCCTGGCTGATCGCCTCGGTGTGCTGGCTGGAAACGACCACGGTGTCCACCCGGACCGGGTGGGCATCCTCATACTCCACGGTCACCTGCGCCTTGCCGTCAGGCAGCAGCTCGGGCACAATGCCTTCCTTGCGCACCTTCTCCAGGCGAACGGTCAGGGCATGGGCCAGCTCGATGGGCAGGGGCATGAGGCTGGGGGTCTCCCGGCAGGCAAATCCGAACATCATGCCCTGGTCCCCCGCGCCGTCCTCCTCGGGATCATGGCGGCTGACCCCCATGTTGATATCCGGGGACTGCTCATGCAGATTCACCGTCACCTCGCAGGTGTCCGCATCAAATCCGATTCCCGGGACATCATATCCGATGCTGCGGATGGTCTCCCGCACGACCTGCTCCACATTTACCGGGGTTTTGGAGGTGATTTCTCCAAAGACATGCACCTTGTCCGTAATGGCGGTGACCTCACAGGCCACATGGGACTGGGGGTCTCCGGCCAGATAGGCATCCAGCAGGTTGTCCGCAATCTGGTCGCAGACCTTGTCGGGATGGCCCTGTGTCACGCTTTCCGAAGTAAACAGTATTTTCATCAGTTCTTCTCTTTCCGGCATTCCGCCTGTACTTCATTGTGTGCCGCCGGCAGGCGAGACCTGCATGGCAGCACGCGGGAACCTTTCCCGCATTCATCCGTCGGAGCCGATCTCCGCCAGGGCAGAAAAGCCGTATTCCCGTCAACCACCCTCTATCATAAGCCTGAAGTGAGCAGAAAGCAAGGACCATGGCACGATCATTTTGCATGTTGATCGTCTTCCGGTACATCCGGGAACCGTTTTCCCCCTGGGCCGCGCGCGGACAGGCATCCGGTCACTGCGGCCCGATGCCGGCAGCAGGCACGCCCCACCTCTGTCTTCACTTCATCAGACCCTCGCATCCCGCTGCCGGTCATTCAGCACCTTCTTCCCTCCGGACGAGGGCCTTCCCCTGATCTCGCCCGTCATCCCGGAGCATCCGCAGTGACCGCGGATCTGACCGAAAACGATGCGGCGCGGAATAGGGCGCTCCCCCGTTTCCATATGGCAGACGCCCTCATCACGGAGCATCTGCCGGAGGGAGCCACTCCTCCTGTTTTCCGGACATTCCGTCTCAGACGGTCTCCCGGCTCTTTTCCCCTCTCCGTGCCCCCCTTCCTCCGCCTGAGTGCGCATGCGGCATTGACGCCCTCAGGGGAGCGCAGTACAATGGCCCGGAATCCGGAAATGCAAGTTCACCTGATGAAAGGAAGGTTGTTATGTCGAAGATCGATACCGTACGGGCCGCCATGATGCAGGCCATGAAAGACAAGGACAAGGCGCGCAAGGATGCCCTTTCCCTGCTCCTGTCCGCGCTCAAGTCGAAGATGATCGACAAGCGCGCCGACCTGACCGAGGAGGAGGAGAATGCGGTCATCTTCCATGAGATCAAGCAGGCCCAGGAAACCCTGGAAACCACGCCGGCGGAGCGCACCGACCTCATTGAGGAAGCACGCCTGCGCGCAGGCATCTACGCCGAATTTGCGCCCCGCCTGATGGACGAGGCGGAAATCCGCGGGGTCATTGACGCGGTGCTCTCAGAGCTCGGCCTCTCCGCGCCCACGGCGAAGGACAAGGGAAAGATCATGAAGGTTCTCATGCCCCGGGTCAGGGGAAAGGCGGACGGCGCCCTGGTCAACCGTCTCCTCTCCACCTATTTTGCATAATCAGGCACAAGCAGCCCCCGCATCCTGCCGGATGCGGGGGCTGCCTGATTTCAGACCTTCTCGACCCGGTCGTCCCTGCGGACCACCACAATCCGGGTGGTGTCCTCTCCTTCTTCCGAAACCACGTAACGCTTGATCTGCAGAATGAGGTTTTCGCCTCCCGGCAGGCCGATCTCCACCCGGCGCGTTCCTTCACCCAGGGTCACCCTGCCGTCACGCACGATGTTGCTGCTCCTGATCCAGGACATATAGGTCCCGTCATTGAGATGGCGAAGGGCTTCCTCGCGGTCCATTCCCAGTTCATTCTCAAGACCGTAGGTGAGAAATTCAAAGTGCCGGCCGCCGGGCGTCTCTCTCATGAACATCAGGCTGTCGGTATAGTATTTTTCAAGAAGGTGGAGCTGATGCTTCGTCTTCATGACCTCGGTCACGTCGATCACCATGCTCTGCCAGCACTGGGCACCGAACATCTTCGTCAGGCGGGTCTGCTCCGCCACGAAAATGTCCTCTCCGCTGCTGCTCATCAGCCTGTAGGGCCTCAGGGACACCCTCTCTCCGTTGGCGATGTCCCGGCTCTGCTCCTCCACCATGTGCCGGTCCCCCGGATGGATCATGTTGATGAGGCGGTTGTCAAATCGTTCCTCGATCTGCTCCCAGGTGTATCCCACCATCTCCTCAAAGGTCGGGCTGACATAGAGGAAACGCATGCCATCCTCCACCGTGCAGCGGAAATAGCCGCCCGGAAGATCCGCATTGACATACTGCATCTCCGAGACGTCCTGCATGGAGACGTAGAACTTTTTGCCTTCCTGATCCTCTCCGGTACAATAGGCCTTGAGAGAAATCCAGGTGAGCGTGTCATCCGGCAGGTACACCCGGACGATCCCCCGCGCCCCGTTGAACCGGTCCTGCTCGGCCTTGTCAAGCAGGTCCATGAACTTCTCCCGGTCCTCCGGAAAAATGAAACGCCCAATGTCGTTCATGCGCTCATTCAGCAATGAAAGGGGAATCCCCACCAGTTCATAAAACTGTTCATTGTAGCGGACGATGTCCACCTGTCCGTCATGCACGTTGTAAAAAGCCACCGGCCCCAGAATCGCATTGAGCATGGTATCGCTGTAGATGCTCTCATCCAGCATCTCGCGTACCCGCATCTGGCGGTTGGACTGGAAGAGAAGCCCCTCCCCGTCGATCATCCGGCTGTCCTCCAGCATCTTCTCAAAGCGCTCCACGGGCATGGGCCGGTAATAATAGAACCCCTGCATGTACCGGCATCCCATGCCGGTCAGGAATTCCGCCTGCTCCCGGGTCTCCACGCCTTCCACGATCACCGGGGTGTGGAGGGTCTTTGCCATGTTGATGATGGACTCGATGATGTTGATGCCCTTCTGCTCCTCCTTCTCCTCGATGCGCAGGAACTGGGCGTCCAGCTTGATGACATCCACGTTCACCGAGCGCAGCATGTTCAGGGAGGAATAGCCGCTGCCAAAGTCATCCATGAGCACCATGAACCCCAGGGAACGCAGTGTGGACACCGTGTCGCGGACCTTGCTGGAATCCTCCACATAGGCGGATTCGGTGATCTCAATCTTCAGGGAGGAAGCGGGAATCCGGTACTTCTTCGTCAGCTGTTCAAAGTGCACGGGAATGTCGATGGTGAAGATATCCAGCTGGGACACATTCACCGAAATGGGCACCATGGCGCGTCCCTGGTCCATCATGGAACGGATCCACCGGCACACGCTTTCCCAGATATACAGGTCGAGCTGGGTCACCAGACCGAACTTTTCCAGCAGCGGGATAAACTTGGCCGGGGGCACCTGGCTTCCGTCCTTTCGCTGCCATCGGGCAAGGGATTCCGCGCCGATCAGCTTCCCGTTGGAGACCCGGCACTGGGGCTGGAGCCAGAAGCAGATTTCCCCGTCCTCAATGGCGTGCTGGAACTCATTGAGGAGCTTGTATTCCTCCTCCTGGGTCCTCTTGATCAGGGGATCAAACACGCGGATGCGGGTGCGGTAGTCATTTCTCAGGCCTTCGGTGGTGATGACGGCATGGTTGAAGTAATCCACGATCTGATCGCTGGAGCCGTCAATCATGGCGATGCCGAACATGGGCGCAAATCCCTCCATGTGGGACTGGCTTCGCACGCTCTTCTGCAGGCTGACCTGCAGTTCCCGGATCTTCTCCTCGTTGTAGGGCATCATCAACGTGAAATGGTCCGCGCCCCGGTAGCCGGCAATGCCGCCGACTTTACGGATCAGCGCCTTGATCTTCCGGCCGAATTCCGCCAGGAGGTAATGCTCCTTTTCGTAGCCGAACCATTCGGTGAAGAGGGTATGGTGCTCGATGTCGATATCCACGATGCACCACTGTCCGGAGATGGAGGAAAGCATGTCCTGGGCCAGCGAAAAAAAGCTGTACTCCTGCAGAAGGCCCGTGACATCATCCCTTGAAAGGCCGTAGCGCATGGCCGGGGAGATGTCCTCCCCGCCCGCCTCCCGGTCATGCTGGATCTGCACGTCATAGATGTAGCAGCGGGCGGTGCCTTCCTCCAGGCCGCAGGCCATGCCGTACACCACAATCTGCCGGGTCCAGATCCAGTCCCCGCCCACGACGCGCACGCGGCACTCCTGTCCGTGAATTCCCGTGGAATTGGGGTCCGCCATCCGTTCCGCCATGCGCTCGGGGGCCAGGAGCTCCCGGAAGAGCTCCTGGTCATCGGGGTGTACCAGATAGTTGAGCGAATACCGGTAAAACTGGGAATAGCGCCCTTCAAGCACCGGAATGTTGTACTTGGTGGAGTGGTGGTACAGATTGTGATAGTGATCCGAACGGATGCTGAATTCGAACATGTCATCAAACGAGGTATGGCTGAGGGACTCCACGACCGTTTTCCCCGGCTTTCCCTCAAACACCCGCCACAGCTTATCCCTGTACATGCTCACACCTCCACATCAGTCCATTAACACGGCATTATACGCGAAATGAAAGAAAAAGCATATCATTTTCCTGACTTTTTATCCAAATCCCGGAGGTTCCGCCCGCTGAAGCCGGAGCGTGCTCCTCCTCAGTCCATGTCCAGCTCTTCCGGGTAGGGCTGGTGCCGGATGGCCACCACCATCCCGTCCTTCAGGCGCAGGGTGGTGTTGTACTCGGTGAATCCCGTATACCTTTTGTCGCGGTCCACCATGGCCGCGAACTGGTCCTGGTTCAGGCTGACTACTTCCTCGCCATCCTCATCCTCGGTAAACACGAAGTCATTGTGCAGGGGCATCATGACGCGGATCTCGCCCACCGGGGAGCTGATGATGCAGTCATTGACCATGGCCACGGCCTGGTCCGCGGCCACCTGGACCATGACAATGTATCCGCCAAAGTCCTCCCGGGGAATGACTTCGACCCCGTTGTCCACAGGGCTGACGCTCTTGACGGTGAAGCTTTTTCCCGCCACTTTCAGGGTATCCCCGGGGGCCAGCGAGCGGACGGCGTCCGCATCGTAAATATCCTGGACATACAGCCTGGCGGTAAAGGTCCCGCCGCTGTAGATCCTGTCAAGGTCCGACAGTCGGGCAAAGTAGTTGCCTTCCGTCAGGGAAAACAGGTCCCCGGTCAGTTCCAGCGGGGAGAGCGTCTTGGCGCAGGCAAGCGCCGACAGCCCCGCAAGGCAGCAGACAAGCAGAGCGCACCCGATTTTTTTCATTTTCATTTCCTCCATTCTCCGGCCTCCGTTGTTTCCCGGCCGGTTCGTTCCAGTACTGACAGGGTCTTCCGGTACCCCGCCGCCAGCAGCAGCGTGTCCGCAATCCAGGCGGAAACCTCCGCCACATACACGCCCGAGATTCCCATCAGAGGGGGCAGCAGCAGCCCCAGGGAGATGCGCGCCACCAGCTCCACCACCCCGGTCAGGAAGGGGACCCGGGTATTGCCCATCCCCTGAAGGGAATGGCGCAGCACAAACAGAAGGTACAGCACGGGCAGGCCAGCGCAGATATAGTAAAGGAAACGGGTCGCGCCATCCAGGACCGCCTCTTCCATCTGCGGCTCCGCATGCACGAACAGGGACAGGATGCCGCGGGCGTTTGCAGCCACCAGCAGTCCCAGCAGCACGCCGGTCCCCGCGGCCATCCATCCGGCTTTGCGGACGCCGTCCCGGACGCGGCGGGGCAGGTTCGCTCCGGTGTTCTGTCCCGCAAAGGTGCCTGCGGCGTGCCCGATGGCCATGCCCGTCTCCTCCAGGGGGCTCTGGAGCGTCGAGGCGGTGTTGTAGCCCGCCGCGGCGATCACGCCGAAGCTGTTGGCCATGCGCTGGAGCACCATGCCGCTCACGGCCACCGTCAGGTTGCTCAGCGCCATGGGAATGCCCAGGCGCAGCAGGCGCAGGCTTTCCCTGTCAAGGCGCAGGTCGCTGCGCCGCAGGCCGAGCACCCCCGACCGGAGCAGCGCCCCCAGGCAGACCGCCAGGGAAATTCCCTTGGAAAGCACCGTACACAGGGCCGCTCCCCCCACGCCCATGTGCATCACGCCCACCAGCAGCAGATCCCCCGCCACATTGGCCAGGGACGAAACCGCCAGCGCCCGGAAGGGCGTACGGCTGTTGCCCATGGCGCTCAGGATCCCGGAGCACAGGCACGTGCCCACATGAAGGGGCACGCCGGAGAGGATCACCCTCAGATAGACCTGTGTCATGGGGAGCACCTCCGGAGGCATCTGCATCAGCCGGAGGGAGGGCGTCAGCAGCCACAGCGGAAGAACGGTCATCACCACGGCAATGCAGACGGAAAGCACCACGGACCTTGCAATCGTCCGGTGCAGTCTGTCCGCCCTGCCGGCTCCAAAGTCCTGGGCCACCTGGACGCTGAATCCCTGGGTCATGCCCAGGCACATGTGTTCCACCGCCCAGACGATCCAGCTGGATGCCGAAACCGCCGTCAGGGCAAGCACGCCCTCCGCCTGCCCGATGACCAGCGCGTCAACCAGAATGTACAGCTGCTGAAACACGCTTCCAAAGAGCACCGGAATGCCGAAGCGGAGAATCAGCATGGCCGGTTCTCCCCGGGTCATGTCCCGGGAGCGGGCGCGGCGGCTCATTCTTCCAGCGGCCAGTTTCCCTCATAGACGAAGGCCGCCGGGCCGCTCATCAGCACATGTCCGCTCTCCTCGTCCCAGGAGATCTCCAGCACCCCGCCGTCCAGCTGCACATGGGCCCGTCTGTCGCAGCGCCCCAGAAGCACGCCCGCGCACAGGGCCGCGCAGGCCCCGGTGCCGCAGGCCAGGGTCACCCCGCTGCCCCGCTCCCAGACCCGCATGCGCAGCTTTCCCCTCTCCAGGACGTTGACAAACTCGATGTTGGCCTTTCTGGGGAACGCCGGATGGGTTTCCAGCAGCGGGCCGAAGTGCGAAAGGGGGAAGTCCTCCACGGATTCCTCCATGAAGATGACCCCGTGGGGATTTCCCGTGTTCACCGGAGTGACGCCAAAGGTGCGCCCCTCCACCCTCACGGGGGCCTCCAGGACCACTCCCTGCCCGAGCAGGCAGGGGACACGGGCGCAGTCCGTCTCCGGAATGCCCATGTCCACCGTCACGCAGGTCACTCTGCCGCCCTCCACCTGCAGGCGGAGGGAACGGATGCCCGAATCCGTCTCCAGGGTCATTTCCGTGCTGCGCACAAGCCCCCGCTCATAGGCGTACTTCCCGATACAGCGGCTGGCATTGCCGCACATGTCCCCCCTGGAGCCGTCCGCATTGTACATGATCATCCTCAGATCCGCCCGTTCGGACGGACAGATGAGCACCAGGCCGTCGCTGCCTGCGCCGAAGTGGCGCTCGCTCAGCTTTCTGGCCACCTCCCGGGGCTGCTCCACCTGTTCCCTGAAACAGTTGACATACAGGTAATCGTTCCCGCAGCCGTGCATCTTGGTAAACTTCATGATCTTCTCCTTATTCAAGCCGGATATGCGTATTGTAACAGCATCACGGGGTTTCCTCAATTGCGCGCGCGGCCTCCTGCGCCGTGGCCGTCCCCATGAGACGCTCCACCTCGCCCAGGGCCTCGGCATCCCCGGCCTGCGCGGCGCGCAGGTACCACTCCAGGGGGACACTGTCAATGCCGTAGCCGTGCTCGACGCACCACCCCGTCATGCGCATGGCCTCCGGGGATCCCGCGTCCGCCGCCTTTCTGTACCACCCGTAGGCCTCCCGGGGATCCTCCCCCGTGCCGTATCCGTACTGGTACATGAGGCCCACGTTGTACATGGCATCCAGGTTCCCGTCCCGGGCCAGCTCCCGCATCCACAGGAAGGCGGCATAGTTGTTGGGGGGCATGCCGATGCCCTGGGTACAGCATCTCGCCAGGTGAAACATACCCAGATCATACCGCCGCCTGGCCGCCTTCTGGTACCAGCGCAGGGCGTCCCGGCCGCCTGGCGCAGTGCCGTAGCCGTCCTCATAACAGGCGGCCACGTTCACCATGCCCGCGGGATCTCCGGCCCGGGCGGCCTTCAGGTTCCATTCAAAGACCTTCTCCGGATCCTCCTGCGTCCCCACTCCGGAGAGGTAGCAGTTGGCCAGTCCGATCATTCCCTGGGGGTTTCCCGCCTCCGCGGCCCGTCCGTACCACATGAACGCCTTTTCGGGGTCCACCCCGACGCCCCAGCCCCGCAGGTAGCAGTCCGCCAGCATCAGGATGGCCTCAACGTTTCCCTCCTCCGCCGAATCCTCCAGGAACTCCACCTCCTCCTGCTCCATGGACTCCTTTCGGGCCAGGGCCACCAGAGCAGCGCCGTAGATGTCAAACTTCATCCTGCGGTTGCTGCGGGAGATGGAGATGTTGCTGGCCAGAAGGGTGCCGGTCACCGCGAGGGTCACCGTGCACAGGGCGCAGATCACCAGCAGCGTACGCCGCCGGCGCTGTTTTTCCCGGTCCACCAGGCGGTTGAAGCGCACCTCCAGCAGCACGGAGACCAGCTTGAGAAACGCCTTGCCGCGCCCGATCTCCTGGATGTTGACCCCCAGGGGGTCATCCTCCTCTTCCCCGGTACGCAGACAGGGAGGAAAGCACTCCAGCTCCGGCTGATCGCTCATGGGCTCGCCGGAGACGATGAAGGGGATGATCCGGTCCCTGCGCCCGAGGCGGCGGAAGGTGCGGATCTCCTCGTCCACCCACCGGGACGCCGCGCTTGCAGGGGAGCAGATCACCACCAGGAACCGGGATTTTTCCAGCTCCCGGTTGAGGGACGCCTGCAGCTCCGCGCCGGCCAGGTCCGTCTGGTCCCTGAACACCCTCAGGCGCCGTCTGCCCATCCTCTCCCCCGCAATCTCCCGGGGGACATGGAAGGTCTCCAGCCGGTGCTGCAGCCATTTTGCCCAGGCCATGTCCCGGTGGCTGTAGCTGATAAACGCATCGTAGACAAACTCACTCATCTGCTGGCTTCTCCCTGCCCTTCCGGGCCATGAGGACCCGGGAGAGCATGATCACGTTGTTGCGGTCCATCTGCCGGTAATCCACATGCCCGCCGGTCACCTCGTTTTCCCGGCGGGACAGCTCATCCAGGTCCTCCCAGGGGATCAGGCACGCCTGCAGGCGCCTTTCGGGATCCTTCCCGATGCGCAGGGACGGCTTCTCCCCGCGGGAGAGCTGCTCCCTGTAGCGCGCGGCGCGCTCCTCCCACACCTCCCGGGGCATGGGGGAATACCCCTCCACCACCTGACATGCGCACCATCTCAGGTGCTCGGTGACGGACAGGTTCTCCAGCATGGCGCCCTGCGGCGGCCACTGGCCCGAAAGCACCTGCGAAGCCGTCCTGCCGGCGGCGCGCAGCATGGCCGGATAGAAGTCCGCGCTGGCGCGGCTGGCCTGGCGGCTGGCATAGTCGCAGCGTTCCCATTCGCTGCGGGCATCATCGACGGACCCCATCTCCTGACAGTAGACGTGGTTGACCTGCATGGCCATGGCGTCCATTTCCTCCAGGTCCAGGCCGTCCCGGTCAAAGAAGTGGGGGGAGCGCATTTCCCTTCGCGATTCATCGATCCAGAAATAGCG
>CACYCQ010000141.1:0-3996 GCA_902772995.1 uncultured Eubacteriales bacterium | reverse complement strand
TGCCCTTGAACTCCGGATCCGTGAACTGCCAGACGTTTTTGAAGCGCTTGACTTCCTTGTCGCCGCCGTCGTTATAGATAAACAGGCGGTTCAGGTAGACGCACACCAGCGGATTCTGATCGGATTCAAGCATGTTGGCCTTGTAGGCTTCAGGCACATAGTTCTCCAGCCAGCCCTCGGCAATGGCATAGTTCATGAGCATGAAGCTGTCCTGCAGAAGGACCACGTCGGGACCGTACACACCGTTGCCGACTTCCTGCTCCAGCATCTCGTAGATCTGGCTGTCGTTGGGATTCATCGGCTCGGCGATCTTGATACCGGTCTTTTCAGTGAAGGTGCTCTCATTCACACGGGAGGTATTGCTGTAGATCTTGAGTTCGTTGTCCCCGATCTCTTCCTTCGCCTTGGCGAGCAGTTCGTCCCAGCTCATGGAAGCGGCCTGGGCAATTGCCTTCTGTACTTCGGTTTCCGCGGATGCGAAAACGGGAAGCAGGAAGGACATGCAGAGGATCATTGCGACGATAAGCGCTGCCTTTTTCATGGTGTGTGCCTCCTTCATTTTTGTCGGCTGATTTATTTAAACAGGTACCTCCTGTCCAAACCTGAGTTTATTTCATCCGCACGGGGGCGGTGCTCCGGCGCACGACAAGCCGGGGCTCTGCCAGCCAGTGCTCCGGTGCCGGGTTTGCATCTTCCGCCTTGCCCCGCAGAATATCGATCATCTTTTCCGCCATCTCCATCCTGGGCTGGGCAACCGTGGTCAGTCCGACCATTGGCAGGGCGGCTTCGTTGATCCCGTCATATCCGACGACCGAGATCTGCTCCGGCACCTGTACCCCGCCCTCCGTCAGCCCATGGATGACGCCCAGCGCCATCATGTCCTTGACCACAAAGACCGCTGTGATTTCATCCTTCGACTCCAGGATGCGCCGGCCCTGCCGGTAACCGGCCTGCATGATGTTCCCGTCCCCCTCGCTGCTGACAAACACGCGCTCCGGTTCACCCATCTCCGCCATCAGGCTGCGGTAAACCGCCAGCTTGCCGCTGCGGGAGCTTGACTGCTTGTGATCGCAAACCAGCGCGATATGCCGGTGGCCCAGGCCCATCAGGTGCCTGAGCGCCTGCTCCGTACCGGCACGGCTGTCCGAGCAGACATAGTTCAGCGCGGGATTGGTGACCCTGCCTCCCAGGAACACCACCGGAACGCGGTCGCGCGTGCTCTCCAGGATCCCGGATACGTCCTCCGAAACCGGCGTCACCACAATGCCCATCGCCATCGAATCGATCAGGTTCTGGATGCACCACTTCTCCACCGCGGGATCGTTGTCGGTATCGTACAGGATCAGGTGCAGATCATAGCGCCTGGCGACCTCGTTCAGGGATTTGAACATTTCCCCGTAGATCGAGTTGACGTCCCTGATGACGACCCCGACGAAACTGGAGGTTTTCTTGGCAAGGTTCCGGGCAAGAAGATTGGGGGTATACCCCATCTCCGCCGCCTTGCTGAGCACCAGGGCCTTGGTCTCCTGTCCAATGTCCGGATAATCGTTCAGTGCTTTTGAAACCGCGGACAGGGAGAGTCCAAGTTCATCCGCCAGCATCCGCATTGTAACCGGTTTGCAAAACATATCTGCTGTCTCCTAAAGCGCTTTAGTAGTATATAGCATATTTGCACTAAATACGCAATATATTTTTAAAAAATCTGTTTTGTTTCCGGTTACAGCGTGAAAATCCACAAATCTCATCATAGCAATTTGTTGCATATGTCAAAAAGGCTCTGTCGACAGACAGAGCCTTTCTCCTGTTTAGGGGTTTGTCTTCGTGAAATGCTTCGGGCCTCCTGACAACGCCGCGGAAATTCTCCGTCCCGCAGGGCGCAGACGCTCCGCAGAGGATCCCGGCCTCAAACCGGCCAGGCAGACGCCTGCATGCTCCTGCATCGCCTCTTCCAGATCAGGCGATGCAGGGCCGAAGGCGCCCGGCAGCCAGGAGTTACAGCTTGAAGTTTCTGCTGATGAGTTCTTCCAGTGTCTTTACATACAGATCATGGAATTCTTCCATCTTTTCCTTCATGAACACGCCTTCCGCGTATTCCATCTCGGAATCAAATCCACCGTCACCGTATTCATTTTCAAGCAGCTCCAGCTCGAGCCGGGCGCCCGCCGCCGTGAAGGCGTCGTAGAGCGGAAGGCGCGTCGGATGAAGCACCTTCAGCGGACTGCCGTTGATTCCAAGCTGCAGATTGACTTCCATACAGTCATCCAGATAGGCCTGGTACTGCTCCGTCATGAAATCATAGGTGCAGTGGGCGATGCCTGCCGCCACCTGTTCCTTCACCGAATACAGAAGTTCCCGAATCGTCTTGTATTCCTCCATCCGCGCCGCCGCCGGCAGATTCTTGATCAGCATGCCGACAGCGCCTTCCGATTCAGGAGCAAGGCGGTTGTTGAAGATCCAGTTGACCATCACATGCTGCTTGCCCGTAAACCGGGACAGCGTCACCAGCGCCGCGGCAATCGCCATCACGGAATGGGAGACTCCCCAGTATTCCTCCGCTTTGCGGACCATTTCCGCATCAAATGACAGCCTCTTCTCCCGGCTGGCCTGATTGATGTTGTCCGGGCGTTCTTCAGCGGGAGGCATGTTGCACCAGACCTCATCCCCGTAGCGTTTGCTGAACCACTCGTGATCCTCATCCCGGCTGCCTCCGGCGATCCGTTTCTCCTCCTCGCTCAGAATCGCGAAGTAATAATCCTTGCTCATCTCCCGGTCAAAATACGCGTTGACGATATCAGACAGCAGGACGCCCAGGGATGCGCCGTCCAGCAGCAGATGATGGATGTCCATGAACAGCAGCGTGTGCTCGGGAGAACGGAACACCCTCGCCCGGCACAGGCAGGAATTGATGATCCGGTCAAAGGGCAAGACCAGCACATCCGGGAGCATTGCCTCGGCCTCCGCCCCGATATCCTGAACCTTGATCTCCGGCATCAGCCCGGGTACGTACTGCTGCACCAGGTCATGCTTTTCATTGAAGAGGAAGGCCGTGGACAGCACGGGATGGTTCTGCACCGCCCGGTTGACCGCACTGCACAGACGCTCCGCGTCCACCTCCTCCGGATCGAAGGAGACCAGGAAGTGCGTGTTGCTCCACATGGTGGAAGCCGGACGGAACAGCTGCGTATCGATCATCTGAACCTGCAGGGGCGTCAGGGAATGGGGAACCTTCCGGGCTGCCGCATCCCGTTCGTCGATGCTGCCCAGGCTGGTCCGCTCTTCCACCACCGCCGCAATGGCCCGCGGACTGCGCTTCTGGAAGATGTCCGCCGCGGTAAGCCCGTCCGTATCCGCCTCCGCCAGGGCGATCATGGCCTTCAGGGAGTCGCCGCCCAGCTGGAAGAAGTCATCCATGACGCCCAGCTGATCCTCCGGCACCTTCAGCGCCTTGGCAAAGGCGGCGCAGAGCTTCTTCTCCAGCTCCGTCTCGGGCGCGACGTATTCCGTCCTGAGCGCAGAGAAATCCGGCTGAGGCAGCGCCTTCTTGTCCACTTTTCCACTGGAGGTCATGGGCACGGTCTCCAGCTGCATCAGCACGGAGGGCACCATGTACTCCGGCAGCTTGTCCTGCATATACCGCTTCAGCTCTTCCGGGGCAATCGGCGTCTGGGCGGAATAGTAGCCCACCAGGTATTCCGTGCCCTTGTTCTTCATCACGGCGGCAATGCCGGTCTTCACGCCCGGGAATCCCGACATGACCTTTTCGATCTCGTCCAGCTCGATCCGGAACCCGCGGAGCTTGATCTGGTTGTCCACCCGGCCGAAGATCCGGATCTTCCCGTCCTGCGTCCAGGCTGCAAGATCGCCGCTGTGATAGGCGCGCATGCCATTGTGGGTGAAAAACGCCGCAGCGGTCTTGTCCGGCAGATTGATGTATCCTCTTCCGACCTGGTCCCCGCAGATGATCAGCTCGCCCCGGATTCCCACGGGCAGCTCGTT
>CACYCQ010000140.1:0-18860 GCA_902772995.1 uncultured Eubacteriales bacterium | reverse complement strand
GGAAGACATCTGCAGGTGGAATGGACGGTTGAAAATGACGGCAAAGAGCGGATGTACTATTCCATTGGCGGGCATCCGGGCTTTCTGCTTCCTCCCGGAATCCGCAAGGAGGACTGCTTCCTTCTGTTCCCGGAGGCGGATACGCTGCGGTATATCAGTGCAGATCCGGCGGGTTTTGCCCTCACAGGCAATGTCAGGACGCTGAAACTGGTTGACGGGCGGATACCTTACGGGAAGGACATTCCCGATACCTGGATTTTTGAGGATGGACAGGTCCGGCGCGTAGGGATTGCGACCCCTGACGGAAGCCCCTATGTCCGGATGGACTGCGCCCAGTTCCCCATGCTTGCGGTCTGGGCGAATCCTGCGGGACCGTTTATCTGTCTTGAGCCCTGGTTTGGACGTACGGATGACGAGGGCTTTGAAGGAAGCATCGATCAGAAGAAAGACATCCAGATGCTGGAACCGGGAGAGCGGAGGGAGATTTCCTATTCCATGGAGTTCTGCTGATGCATTCCGGCGGAGATGAGCGGAAAGAGGTGAAAACAGATGGAACCCAGAAGATATGTCGTCGAACGGATCGACGGGGATTACGCATGGCTCAGGCGGACGGATGTCCCGGGGGAGGAGCCGATTCTGGTGGCCCGGGCGCTGCTGCCTGAAGGCATAGAGGAGGGAACGCAGCTGCAGCGGATCCTTCTCGAATACGAAATCATCGGGGAATAAGTCTTTCGATTCGTTTTAAGTTCGTTTAAGGTTAGGCTGATATACTCTCATCGTTCCCGAGAGGAACATATCCGACAGGACATCCTGTCATCACAGAAAAGGAGTGTATCAACATGAAGAAAAACCTTTTTAAATCCCTGATTGCAGGTGTGCTGGCCCTGACCCTGATCTTTGGCGCCATGGCTGTCGCAGAGAACACCGCAGATGCTGCAGCTTCATCCCAGACGGAAACGGGCGCAGCCGACGCTGCAGCTTCATCCCAGGCGGAAACGGGCGCAGCCGATGCAGCTGCGGCTCAGGCGGAGCAGGAGGCATTCTCCGAGGCCGTGAACGCTCTGAGAAATGCCCGGCAGAAAGCCGCAAAGCAGGAACTCGAGACGGAAATCAAGGGCTATGTGGCAGCGGGCGAGATGACTCAGGAACAGGCTGACCTGCTTCTCAGGCGCATCGAGGAGCGCCAGGCCCAGCGCAGCTCCCGTCAGTCCGGAAGGAAAAATGCGCCCGGCATGGGCAGAAACAACGGCGGACAGGCGGGCTGCCCCTCCATGAATGGAAACGGCGGACAGCCGGGTGGCCACGGAATGGGAAGAAACAACGGCGGACAGAAGGGCGGCCGCGGAATGGGAAGAAACAATGGCTTTGGCAGACCGACGGGCGGCTCTGACGCGAACCGGTTCTGATTGATCTGACAAACAGGCGCTATCCTGATGGGGTGGCGCCGTTTTTCCGTATCAGAAATGTCTGTTAGGGGAGGAGAGAAAGAAATGAGACTGCTTTTTGCTGAAGATGATCCGGACCTGGGGGAAGCGGTACGGATCCTGCTGGAACGGTCGGGGTATTCCGTGGATATGGTGGACAACGGGGAGGATGCCCTGGACTATGCTCTTGAGGGGGATTATGACGGACTGATCCTGGACTGGATGATGCCCGGAAAGGATGGCGTGACGGTCCTTGAAGACCTGCGCCGCAGGGGAGTGTCGGTCCCGTGCCTGATTCTCACTGCCCGGGACGCGGTGGAAGACCGGGTCCGGGGGCTGGATGCGGGTGCGGATGACTATTTGCCAAAGCCGTTTGACACGGGGGAGCTGCTTGCACGCGTCCGGGCCATGCTGCGCAGGAAGGCGGATTATTCCCCGGACATTCTGAGCTTCGGTGGAGTTGAACTGGACCGCTCCGGAATGGAACTGCGAAGAGGCGGCTGTTCGGTGAAACTGAACAACAAGGCCTATCAGCTCATGGAGATGCTGATGTCCCAGCCGCATGTGGTGCACAGCATCGACCGGATCATGGAAAAGGTCTGGGGCTGGAACTCGGATGCGGAAAGCAGCGTGGTCTGGGTCAATATTTCCTTCCTGCGCAAAAAGCTCTCTGAGCTCCAGGCACAGGTGGAGATCCGTGCCACCCGGGGAGTGGGGTATTCCCTGGAGGAAAAGGCATGATCCGGGAAATCAGGTGGAAGTTTATCCGGATCGCTGTGCTGGTGCTTTCCCTGGCCATGGTGACCGTCACCCTGGTCATCAATCTGGTCAACTGGGTGAATGTACGCTCAGAGCTTCGGGAAACGCTGGAGTATCTCAGCGTGAATACGAGGATGGACAGTGGAAGGGGAAAAATCCAGGAGCGGCCGGGACGCGGCGGCTTTTCCCGGCACATGCGCAACACCTTCAATGAATCCCGTTTCTTTTCCGCCACCGTCCTTTCCGGGGGGCGGATCCTGCTTGGGGATGTATCCATGGTGGAGGAAGAGGATGAGGACACCCTGCGTGACCTTGTTGAAAAAGCCAGCAGCAGCGGACGCGAGGAAGGACTTCTTGGAGACTACATGTTCCGGGAAAACTCACAGCGGGAAGGGATCTGGCAGGGGGTATTCCTGAACTGTGAAACCCGACTGACCAATGTGCGGCGCCTTGCAGTGATCTCCGCGCTGGTATGTCTTGGATGCATTGCGCTCTCCGGGCTGCTGGTGGCTTATTTCAGCCGCCTGGCCATCCGTCCGCTGATTGAAAATGCGGTTCAGCAGAAGCAGTTTATTACCGACGCGGGTCATGAACTGAAGACGCCACTCACCGTAATTTCCGCGAATATGGACGTGCTTTCCCAGGATCTGGGAGATAACCCGTGGGTGCGCTCGACACGAAAGCAGGTGGCCTCCATGCGCCAGCTGGTCAGCGAGCTCATCTATCTGTCCCGCATGGATGAAGAGGATGCCCATCTGCAGATGGAGCGGCTGGACCTGTCCACTCTTGTCAGGCAGGAGGCGGAACCTTTTGAGGGAATGGCAGAGTTTTCCGGGAAAAGGATGCTCATGGAAATTAAGGAGGGCGTGTTCATTCAGGGAGACCGGGCAGCATGCCGGCGCATGGTCTCCGTGCTGTGTGACAATGCGGTCAAGTACGCGCCAACCGGGGATGAAATCCATCTGGGACTTGGCAGGGAGGGGCGCAGTGTGCGTCTGACGGTGGAGAACGGCGTGGAGAACCCCCTGGAGGAGGAGACCCTGCGGCACCTCTTTGACAGGTTCTATCGGGCGGATCCTTCCAGAAGCCGAAAAAACGGCGGCTACGGGATCGGACTGTCCGTGGCCCGAAGTATCGCCCACCGGCATGGCGGGGAAATCCGGGTTTGGCAGGGAGACGGCAGGATCTCCTTTGCCGTGACGTTCCCTGTGACTGCTTTTCGCGGGACGGGGAAAGGGCAGGAATCAAAGGCAGAGGAAAAAATGGATATCCGTGAATGCTGAACGGGATCGTCAGATGCAGAGCTGTCACTACAGGGGACGGGAGGAAACAGCTTTCAGGAAGCCTGCCCGTGCTTTTCCTGATTTTGCGCAATCCCCGGGGAACACGTTGTTACGACCGACAGACGGGGATCAGCAGGGAAAACGGGAGGCCATGCCGGTTGTGCGGGGGAATGCAGGAACTGTGAAGATGGAGGAAAAATGATGCATAATACTGTTCGTCGGGCGGAAAAGCGGGATATCCCCGCCATCATGGAACTGCTGAAGCAGGTCAATCGGGTCCATGCCGAGGGGCGTCCCGATCTGTTCAAGCTGACGACGAAATACTCGGAAGAAGAACTGGCTGTCCTTCTGGAGGATGACCAGAAGCCTGTCTTTGTCTGCACGGACAGCGAGGGACGGGTGCTCGGGCATGGATTCTGCGCGATGCAGCGTCCTGACAACCCCAGACTTCTGAGTGACATTCTGACGCTGTATATTGACGATATCTGTGTTGATGAGACCGCACGGGGGCGTCACGTGGGGAAAATGCTCTACGAACAGATTGTGGCCTATGCCCGTCAATGCGGCTGTTACCATATCACGCTGAATGTATGGACCTGCAATCCTGGAGCCATGAGGTTTTATCAGAGCCTTGGCCTGGTCCCCTATAAGATCGGAATGGAGATGTTGCTGTGAAGTTCGGTTCACCTGAAGCGGAAATCTGAGGCGGGGTCTCCATGCAGGGAAAAGCAGAAGTCAGCTTCGCAACCGGTTGTAAAGAGCTCCGGCAGGATTCCATGCATAATCTGTGAGGACGGACGTTTCCCTGTGATAGCGTCAGTTCAAGAAGCGTCGTATGTGTAAATACATAACTTGTCCGAATGAAGCGGATTTGTGGATATTGCGAAGCAATCCATATTCCCATTCGATTATGCGTGATATATGCAGGGAAGCATCGTCCGTGTTGCAATTTATCGTTATGGTTCGTCCTTGACGCTGAGTCAGATGCCTGACTGTTCGTCATCTGACTTCAAAATTGCTGGTGTTTTACCTGTTTATCGTGTTGCTGATATTTGGTGTATTACGGCAACTGATTACGGCATCGAATGATGAGGGATTGATCCGCGTTTCCTGCAGACAGGTTTTTAGGTAGACTGTTCCTGCGGTCTAAAGGCAAATAAGATACTTTTTCGGATGAATCATATAGATGAACCTGAATCGGGAAGACGCAAATATAGAGAAAAATCCTGGTTGCGCTTCGAGTAGGACCTGAACTGAAAAGGACAGAGACTGCTGCAGATATGATGAAACACCGGAGAATACTGAAAAGGATTTGAGCCAAATGAAGAGGAGCAGTCTGATCCGAAATGAGGGACAAGGTGAGCATTTCCGATCTGTATCAGAGAAATTCGGTTGTTGTCAGACAGGATTTCTGTTATAATCCAAATGAAAAATATATTAAAAACAAAAATCAATATAATTGCGTAAATGTCAGTTCTATAATTGATTAATGTGTATTGCCTTTTGCCCGGCCATTATCATAGAGAAAGGAAACAGATGAAAATGAAGCATTTATCTGCCCTGCTGCTTGTTCTGCTTCTCACCTTTCCTATTTCCTTCGCCGCATCGGAGACTTTGGAGGAACTGACGCATTCAGGGGTCTGCCTGACCGAATCGCAGGAATGGTGGCTGGAAACACTGGAAGTGATTGCTCCTCTCTGGGATCGCCTTCAACTGGTCGAATTGCCGGACCAGTCATGGTTCCGGGTTTATGCGCTTCCAGAGAACGTATACGCGCTGTTTGAATACAAACAGTCAGAAGGGGTCATATCTTATCTCATCATCGGAGAAGAATCCGCCCTGCTCTGGGATACGGGACTGGGAATCGGGAATATCCGCTCCTGCGTGGAGAAACTGACCGATCTTCCGATTACCGTTCTGAACTCTCATGAACACTTCGATCATATCGGGGGCAATGCACAGTTTGATCGTGTGATGTGCTACAACGATGAACACACCATCAAGACGCTGACCCAGGGAATATCGCATGAGGAGAAGATTGGGTATATCATTCCCGAGGAAATTGTGGAGCCGCCGGAAGATTTTTCTGAAGATACGTTCTTTACTGCAGGTAAAGCGCCGACAGCCACTGTGGAAGACGGTCAGGTGATTGACCTTGGCGGCAGGCAGCTGGAGGTTATGTATACGCCAGGCCATACTGATGTGTCCATCATACTGATAGATGAGAAGAACAGCCTGCTGTTTACCGGGGATACATGGTATCCCGGCTTGCTTTACGGTCTCTATGAGAATTCCGTGTCTGACTATGTGGAAAGCATGCACAGAATCGAAAGAGTCATGAAGGAAAAAAACATCCGGCAAGTCTATGGCTCCCATAACGCGATCCTTCCCGGTAATGAAATGATCCATGAGACAACTGTTTTTTTTGAAGATATTTTGAATGGAAAGGTCGATTATGAAGAAATAAGCGGATTTCGGTATTATTCTTTGAACGAGCGACTTTCCTTCATTCTGAGGATGCCTGATGCTGATATTTCTTTTCTTATATCATCTGACATGGTAGAATAAATATCGAAAAGATCCGGAAAAATGATTGCCTGAAGACCCAAAGATGGGTATAATCTAATTCAAACAGAGCTCCTTTTGCTTTGCTTTTTTGAGCAGTCGCAATGTACAGCAGGAGTTCTGTTTTTCTGTATATCGGAATCCCCGTATGCTGCGCTGCAGAGGAAAAGCCCCGGGCTTATGACGGCGGAAACTGCGGAGGATGCCGGAATATGCACAGGTCTGCGCATGTTCCGGCATCCTCCTGGATGGAAAGGAAGAGTCAAGATGATCCTTAAGGAACCCATGGCCTTCGGCAGCGATGGAGCTGTCCGCATGCTGCATATCTGGCTGCCGGAGAATTATCACCGGAGCGGGGAACGGTATCCGGTGATGTGCTTCTTTGACGGCCATAACCTGTACCTGGACAGCGATGCCACCTTTGGCAAAAGCTGGGGAATGGCCGAATTCCTGTCCGGATGGGACAAGCCCATCATCATGGTGGGAATGGAATGCGCACATGAGGGGAATGATCGCCTGAGCGAATACTCGCCCTTCCCGGTGAGATGGGGCTCCGGTCAGATTGCCCCCCGGGGAGAGGAGACCTTCCGGTGGATCCTGGAAAAGGTCAAGCCCGCCGTTGATGCGTCCTTCAGGACGATTCCGTTCAGGGAATGCACGGCCATCGGCGGTTCCAGCATGGGCGGACTCATGGCGGTGTACGGGGTCACACATTACAACCGGTGGTTCTCCAAGGCCGCCTGCGTCTCTTCAGCCATCGGGATGTGTGCCCCGCCCCTGTACCGGGACATCGACCGCTGCAGCATCGATGCGGATACACGGGTGTTTCTTTCCTGGGGAACCAGGGAAGCCCGCGGGGTGAAGGATGAACACGCCGTCGACCGTTCAAGCGCGACCTACCGGAACAACCGCGCGGTGGCCAACAAGCTGAACCGGAGCGGCGCCTGCGTCCGCCTGCTGTGCCAGGTGGAGGGCGGCCACTGCGAGGCGGACTGGGAGAAACAGATCCCCCTGTTCATGCCTTTTCTCTGGCAGAACCGGGATGAAGGGCTCATGGAATGAGGCCTGCTCCCGGAAGCAGGAGGGACGATCCTTATGGAGATCATCAGGGAGAAGAAGATGGATGGACAAAAGAAGACGCACTCCGGCGGGGAGATGAGGAACTGCTTTGAGGCAAAGGACCCTCTCGTGCATACGGAAACGGAGATCAAGCTGCTGGTGGAGATGCCGGAGGACAGAACCCTTGAAAACTGGTCGAGGGGAGACCTGGTACAGACCTACCTGACCAATCCTGAGGTTATGGAACGGGTGCGCTCGTGGACGGAGAACGGGGTGACCTGCTATACCCACACCATCAAGCAGGGATCAGGGATCAGTCATCTGGAACGGGAGGAGGAAATCTCCCGGGAAACCTACGAGGCGCTGCTTGAGCGGGCGGACCCGCAGCGCGTACCGGTGGTCAAGACTCGCTGCAGGCTCAACTGGCAGGGATTCTGCTATGAACTGGACATCTATCCCCAATGGACACGACAGGCAGTGCTGGAAGTGGAACTGGAGCGGGTGGACCTGCATCCTGCGCTTCCTCCGGGAATCCGTATGATCCGTGACGTCACCTTTGAGGACGCATACAGCAATTCAAGCATGGCCCTGCGGATGCCCCCGGAGGAGGGCAGGCAGAAGGTCTCTGACATGTGTGCAGGCAGTGAAGAGGAACCTTGACAGGAAGAATCCGAAGTACACAACGCAGGCACACACATCAAATTGTGTGCGCCTTCAAAAAAATTTGGATTTTCCGTCCGGAAGACTGGTGTTTCCTTCAGAATTCGGTAAAATGACGGATGAACATCAGATCGTGGTGCCCACAGGAGGAGTTATGTCCATAGTTGAGCGATTGAACCCGCATCAGACAGACGGAAGGAAAAAGATTCTGGTGGTGGATGATGAAGCCATTAACCGTGAAATCCTGGAGCGTGTACTGTGCAGCAGATATGAGATTCTGACTGCCGAAAACGGAGAGCAGGCACTGGAAATGCTGCGCTCCCGCGGGGAAGAGATCGACCTGGTGATGCTGGACCTGAGCCTTCCGGACATGAGCGGTATCGATTTTCTCCGGAAGGTGAAAGAGGACCGCAGGTCATCCGGTGCCGCCATCATTGTCATGATTGCGGATCTGGAGCATGAGGTTGAATGCCTGACCACGGGCGTTATGGACTACATCACCAAACCGTTTCCCACACCCACGTTCATCCTGGCTGTGGTCCAAAGAGCGGTGGAGATCCGGGAAATGCGCAGGAATACCGAGGGGAAGGAACGGGATCCCCTCACGGGGTTCTACAACAAGGAATTCTTTGATCAGCGTGTGGAGGAGTTTGACGAGCTGCACGGCGGAGCGGCGCTTGACGCCGTCTACATCAACATCAACCGGTTTCACCTGATCAATGAACGATATGGCCGGGAATACGGGGATGAGGTGCTGCGCAGGATCGCAGGGTGCATCGGCGTCACTGTCACCCCGGAGGAAGGGGTGGTCTGCCGGTGGGAGAATGACACCTTCCTCATCTATTGCCTGCACAGGGAGGATTACAAACAGCTTGCGGAACGGATCACGGTGGTCTTCAACGAGGACGGAAACCTGAACAGGAACACCCGTCTGCGCATGGGCGTGTATCCCAATGTGGAACAGGGAGTGGATGTGGAACGGCGCTTTGACCGGGCGCGCAAGGCCGCCAAGGGGACCGGGGTTCACTTTACCCATGATATCGCCTTTTTCAACAACGCGCTCCTGGAATCCGAGGTGCTGGCGGACCAGCTGCTGGATGACTTCTATACCGCGCTCAAGGAACACCAGTTTCTGGTCTACTACCAGCCCAAATTTGATATCCGTCCCTCCCAGCCGGTGCTCAGCAGCGCGGAGGCGCTGGTGCGGTGGGAACACCCGGACCTGGGCATGATCAGCCCCTCCACGTTTATTCCGCTGTTTGAGGACAACGGGCTGATCCAGGATCTGGACCGGTATGTCTGGAAGGAGGCGGCTTCCCAGATCTGCAGATGGAAGAAGAAGCTGGGCATTTCCGTTCCTGTATCGGTCAATGTCTCCCGCGTGGATCTGTACGAGCCGGATGTGGTTGAGCAGCTGCTTTCACTGGTGAAGGACAACGGGCTGAGCACCAATGAGCTGATTCTGGAGATCACGGAATCGGCCTATACACAGGATACCACCCATATTGTGGAAACCGTCAAAAAACTGCGCAGTGCCGGATTCCAGATCGAAATGGACGACTTCGGCACCGGATATTCGTCTTTGAACATCATTTCCAAACTGCCCATCGATGCCCTGAAGCTGGACATGCAGTTCGTGCGCAACGGCATCAACCGCCGCAAGGACCTCCGGGTGCTGGAGATGGCCATCGGGATAGCGGACTCCCTGAACGTCCCCACCATCGCGGAGGGCGTGGAGACGGCGGAACAGATGTTCGCCCTCAAGGCCATGGGCTGCTATATCATCCAGGGGTACTACTTCTCCCGGCCGGTGAACGCATCGGAGTTTGAAATCTTCCTGCTGGCCCGCAAGAGCTCGGACACGATGGAAGCCAATGCGCCGCTGCGGCAGCGCCCGGAGCAGGACGTTCTCCGGGAAAAGGATGCTCTCTATGTCCGCTTCAACGAAAAGTATACCTATGATTCCCTGCATGACCCCCTTACGGGCCTGTACAACAACACCGCCTATGACATCCTGATGCAGGACTCCGATCCGAGGCACATCGCGGTGTTTGTGGCGGTCATCGATCATTACGACACCGTCCGCAGCGCCTACAGCGTGGATGTTGTGGACCGGCTGGTCTGCAGCTTTTCAGAGAGCCTGAAAAAGAGCTTCCGGTCCGTGGACCATATCTGCCGGCTTTCCAACAGCATGTTCGTCGTCATCATGTCCCGGGTGGACAGTACCCACAGGGAGCTGGTGCAGGAGAAGGCAGCTCACCTGAACGAACAGATGGCAGCCCCCGGAGACGGACTTCCCTCCATCACCATCAGCGTCGGTGTGGCCTTTGGTGACCGGGAAAATCCCCAGGGGGACCTGTTCCACGACGCGAGGGTGGCCCTCTCCAAAGCCCATGACACCCCGGAAACCCGGTGCGTGGTATACTGAAACGAACCTGTACATAATCAAACAGACTGCCGCGGGAAGGATCCTGCGGCAGTCTGTTTTTACGTCCGGGAAATTCAGTTGACGGGGCTGTGGGGGACGGCAGGGGAGAAGCTGTCCCCTCCGGAAGTGGGAGGGGTCTCGAAGCGTTCAAGGAAGCTGTGTTCCTCACCGCCGGTCTTCCAGCCCACCAGGGTATCCAGGCAGACAGAGTGGATGCTGTTGAAGATGCACTTTTCGATGTCAGGATGGGTCAGGCGCAGCCGGCTGATCAGCTGCTTGATTTCCTGACGCTTCGAATCTCCCACGCCGTCGCCTGCCTGCGCGATGTTTTCCGTCATGCGGCAGGCGCAGCGGATAAAGGACAGGTGGTTGTAGCGGCACCAGGCGAGGATGTCCTCCTCATGGATGCAGTACAGGGGACGGATGAGCTCCATGCCGGGAAAATTCTGACTGCGAAGCCGGGGAAGCATGGCCTGAATCTGGGCGCCGTAGAACATGCCCATGACGGTGGTTTCAATCACGTCGTTGAAATGGTGCCCCAGGGCGATTTTGTTGCAGCCCAGCTCCTGCGCCTGATGGTAGAGATTGCCCCGGCGCATCCTGGCGCACATGTAGCAGGGATTCTCCTTCAGGGTGACGGTGATGTCGAAGATCTCGGTGTCAAACATCCGGATGGGGATTCCAAGCAGACGGGAATTGCTGCGGATGCGCTCGAGCACCTCCGGGGAATAGCCGGGGTTCATGACGAGGTAGACGGCTTCAAAGGGCACCTCGCTGTGGCGAAGCAGCTCCTGAAAGAGCTTGGCCATGAGCATGGAGTCCTTCCCGCCTGAAATGCACACGGCAATCCGGTCCCCCTCCGAAATCAGCCGGTAATCCCGGATGGCCTTCATAAAGGGGGTCCACAGCTCCTTGCGGAACTTCTTGTTGATGCTTCGCTCAATGAGCTGGGTCTGGGTCAGCTGTCGGCTCATGTGTCCTCCTTCTGAGGCGGCGAGGGAGCGCGGCGCTCAGCGCAGGTGAAGTGAGATGGAAAAGTCCAGGTGCTGGGGAACGCGGTAGCGGGGATGCAGGACGGGGCCGCAGCTGTTGGAGCCGATGCCGCCCATGTACCCGTCGATGCACAGCACGGTATCGCCGCAGGGCACAAGCTCATGGTCATGGGCCCTGGAAGTGAGCTCACCGGGGGTATAGCGGGAGGCGTTGAAGCTGAAGCTTTCCCCGGTGACGGACAGGCCGCCGGCCTCAAGCATGCAGCAGTCATAATGGCTCCCGTTTTCCTGGGGCCTCAGGTAATCCTCATACAGCTCATCCAGGGTGGCGCTGTACAGGCCGCGGAAGGTGTGGCGGTGTTTGTCGATGTAGCTCTCATCCGGACCGAAGCCGAAATAGGTGACCCGGTCGCATTCTCCCGGAAGATGCATGCACAGGCCAAAGCGGGGCAGGGCGGGCATGCGGTCGTCCCGGAGGGCATCCACACTCAGCGTGAGCGTCCCGTTTGAGGCAATCTCCCAGGTGAGGCGCCCGCGGACAATGGGCGGGAGGGAATCCGCGGCCACGATGAAGGTGCTCTCGATGCGGCAAAGGTTCGCCTCCTCGTGAACCCGGGTGGACAGGGTCGAAGCGCTGGCATGATCATAGCGCCAGCGGGACCATTCGGCCCTGACAAACTGGTCATTGTCGGTGGGGGCGCGCCAGATGTTCAGGACCATGGGTGAGGAGAGAAGCTCGCGCGTGCCGGAGACAAGGGAGTCAAAGCAGCCGGTGTCCCGGTTGAAGGTGCAGGAAAAGCCGGTGCCGCAGACCGTGACCCGGACGCCGTCGTCCCGGACCTGAAGGGGTCCGCCGGCGGGGGCGGCGGGCAGCGTATAGTGCTGACGGCCGGTTTCATCCTCGCCCAGCAGGCTGCCGGCCGGGATCAGGGGGGTGTCCTCCTTCTGGAGCAGGGTAAAGTGCACGGCGCAGTTCCCGAGGGCGGTTTCAGGAAGGGCCAGCGTCCGGTGGGCATGAGGCGCGATGTCCAGCATCTCCTCCGGGATTTCACCGGAAAGGAGCTCTTTTCCGTCCCGCAGGACGCTGTAGCGGATGGACACGGCGTCTCCCAGACGGGTGAAGTCCAGCAGGTTCCAGATGTCGTAGATGCCGTCGGAAAGAGCGGTGATGCGGGCGGGACGCAGGACGTTGCGGTATTCCAGCAGTCCTGTGTGAGGGACACGGTCGGGCCGGACCAGACCGTCCACGCAGAAGATGCCGTCATGGAGGCTTTCACCGGAATCCCCGCCATAGCCGTAGAGCACCCGGCCGTCCTTTTTCCCCAGAACCACGGCATGGTCGCACCATTCCCAGATGAAGCCGCCGCAGTGGCCCTCGTGACGGTGGAAGCACTGGAAGTAATCCTCCAGGTCCCCGGGACCATTGCCCATGGCATGGCCGTATTCGCACAGAATGTAGGGCTTGCCCAGACGACCTTCGTCAAAGTAGCGGTCGATCTCCTCGATGGTGGGGTACATGCGGCTGTACAGGTCCAGGTCATCCCGGTTGATGTTGCGGCCGATGGGGGCGAAGCTGGCTCGCTCGTAGTGGGTCAGGCGGGTGGGGTCAAAGGCGCGGGTCCAGGACAGGGCGCGGTCCATGTTGACGCCCATGCCGGACTCGTTGCCCATGGACCAGATGAGAACGCAGGTGCGGTTGCGGTCCCTCAGCACGCTGCGCTGCACCCGGTCCAGCATCACCTGTCCGTAGACCGGATCGTCGGCCACCTGGTTGTACAGGGACTCGTCATAGCCGCCCTCGGAGGAGGCCACGCCATGCACCTCCAGGTCCGCCTCGGCGATGACATAGAAGCCGTAGCGGTCGCACATGTGCAGGAACTCCGGGGCATTGGGGTAGTGGCTGGTGCGGATGGCGTTGATGTTGTGCTGCTTCATGAGACGAAGGTCCCGCAGCATGTGTGCGCTGTCCACCACCGGGCCTGTTTCAGGATCGCTGTCGTGGCGGTTGACGCCCTTGAACTTGATGGCCTGGCCGTTGACCTTCACCACGCCGTGGTCGATGTGGATTTTACGGATGCCCACGGGCTCCGCGATCCATTCCTCCCCGCAGTGAATCAGCAGGGTGTACAGATACGGATCCTCCGCATTCCACAGATGGGGATTGCGGATTTCAAACTCGGCCCGGGGGCCTTCGAGGGTCTCGAGCTCACGTCCGCGGGCATCCAGCAGCGTCCAGGTGATCTGCGCATGCGCCTCCCCGACGATGCCGGCCCGCAGAATGGCACGGTTTTCCCCGAAGAGGGGGGTGGTGGTGATCTGATAATCCGCAATCCCCTGCGGATCGCGCTCGAGCAGGTAGACGTCCCTGAAGATGCCGGAAGTGCGGAACTTGTCCTGATCCTCAAAATAGGTGCCGTCGCACCACTTGTGGACCACGACGATCAGGGTGTTCTCCCCGTCCGTCAGGGCATCGGTGACGTCAAACTCGGAAGGGCTGTGGCTGACCTGGCTGTAGCCGATATACCGGCCGTTGAGCAGCACATGCAGACAGCTGTCCACGCCCTCGAAGACGAGAATCTGCCGGCCGCTTCCCGCGGGACGGGGGAAGGTGCGCAGATACACGCCGGTGGGATTGCGGCGGGGCACATAGGGAGGATTGAAGGGAATGGGGAAGCGGAAATTGGTATACTGATGATGATCAAAGCCGTGGCACTGCCAGACAGAGGGGACGGGCAGGTCGGTGTTGACGGCACGGGTCAGATCCTCCGGCACTTCGTCCGGGCTTTCGTAGTATCCAAAGCGCCAGGTCCCGTTCAGCAGGGTGAAACGGGAGGAGGCGGAGCGGTCCAGGGTCAGCGCGCTTTCCCGGGTGGCATGGGGAATAAAATAGGCATGCGGGGGACAGGTGTTGACGTGGAGATGGAAAAGGTCCTGGTGATAAGCGGGAAGATTCATGAAAATGGCCTCCGTTATGATGTTTAGTCAGGCACAGTGTACATGGATTTTCACGGAAAAGCAATCCGCTCTTGTCCCGGGGAAACGGGGAATTTGATATGAAAGACGTGCAGCGGATTTTAAAACATGTGATTGACAGAACGGGGCTGTACTGATATTCTCTGCCTGTCCTAAATATATGTGCATCATGACACCGTCGTGAACAGTCGCGCCTGCGCAGAGCGGGTCCTGAGAAGAGAAGGAGAACCCACCCTATGAGAAATACTGGAAGGCCACCTGATCCTGAACGGTACATTCTGGACCACTTTGACGAAGCCCTCCGGAAAGAGTATCTGAGGGTCTATGTTCAGCCGGTGATTCGGACCCTTTCAGGACAGGTGTGCGGCATGGAAGCCCTATCCCGGTGGCATGATCCCGAGTACGGGGTACTGCAGCCGGGTCTCTTTATTCCCGTTCTTGAGAACCATCGGCTGATTCACAGGCTGGATGCCTATGTGGTGGAACGCATCTGCAGGAAGCTTCACAGCACCCCCAGAGGGATGAGCGTGCCCATTTCCGTCAACCTGTCCAGACTGGATTATGAGCTGTGCGACATCTTCCGGATCGTGGAAAATGCGGTGCAGACCCACAGAATCCCGCGAAGCAGCCTGTGCATCGAGATTACGGAAAGCGCGCTGGCCCGAAATGAAGCCCTGCTGAGAAACTATATCAGGCGGTTCCGCGATGCCGGCTATCCGGTCTGGATGGATGATTTCGGCAGCGGATATTCTTCCCTGAACGTGCTCAAGGATTACGAGTTTGATGAGCTGAAGATCGACATGCGCTTTCTCAGCGACTTTCATACGCGCTCCAAACGGATTCTGGCCTCCATCGTTCATATGGCCAAGCAGATCGGCATCCAGACCCTGGCGGAAGGTGTGGAGACCCGGGAACACTACGATTTCCTGCGGAACATCGGCTGCGAGAAGCTCCAGGGCTTCTATTTCGGACGCCCTGTCCCGATGGACGAGATCGACGGGCAGGTCATGCGCAACGGTCTGCAGTGGGAGAACCCGGCGGAGCGGGGCTATTATGACGAGGTGGGGCGCATCAACGTTCTGAGTGCCACGCCCTTTGAGACCAGCACCAGCAGCCAGGATGTGACCACGGGCAGGGAGCTGAACAGCACGCCCCTGGCCATTATCGAGATGCGGGGAAACCAGGCACGGTCCCTGTTTCACAATCTGGCCTTTGAAAGCATGGCGACGGAAATCGGATGGCTTGAGCTGCTGGACACCAGCAGGCCCAGACCTCTTGACAGCTTTCCCCGTCACCTGTCCGGCCTGCTGGAGGAGACCCGCAGCATCGGGACGGGAAAGAACTTCTCCGTGTTTAATGACGAATACTACGCTTTTGAAACCCGAAGGCTGGCCAGGCACGGGGATACCTGCACCCTCCTCATGAGCGTGATGAACCTCTCCAGAACCAAGGAACTGGAGAGGCTGAACCAGCTGGATGAGGGACTGCGGTCCCTGTATGCCATGTACGATCAGGTCTGTCTCATAGACCTGTACGACATGACCATCGAGTCCCTGTACACGGGGGCGGCAGAGGACTGGCGGGACAAGCCGTCGCGCATAGAGACCTATGTGAAGAAGATGAGCTCGGAGCGGATCTTCCAGGATGACCGGGAGCGTTTTGTCCGTTTTATCCGGCCGGGCGACCTGGAGGACCGGATTCGAGAGAGCGGAACGGAATGCCTGAGCAGCCATCTGCGTGTACTGGCTTTCCACGGGAAGTATGTCTGGAAATGTTTCCTGCTGGTGCGAATCCGCGCAGACCGGTATTATCTGCTGATCCGCGACTCGGGCGGAGAGGTCCGGGAATTCCAGGATGCGTACATGGGCATCTCAAACGGAAGCGACAGGGACGGACTCAGTGCGGGAATGCTGTGGGCCAATGTCACCAGCCGCATTCCCATGAAGTTTTTCTGGAAGGACAGAAACCGCCGCTTTGCCGGCGCCAGCCGCAGCTTCCTTGAATTCTACGGATTTGAATCCGTGAATGAGATTCTTGGGAAAACGGATGAGGAAGTGGGATGGCACCTGCACCCGGATGTGTACCGGAATGCGGAGGAAAGCGTGATCCGGGAGGGGATCGTGTCCCGGGAGGTGCTGGGCAACTGCATCATTAAGGGGGAGAGCCGCAACATCACGGCCAGTAAGATGCCCCTGTACAATCAGGAAGGCGAGATCGTGGGCCTGATCGGCTATTTCTCGGAAGTCAATGAGATGGAGACTGACGGGCAGAAGATGGCCCGTGTGCGCACGGACACCCTGACCGGCCTGCTCAATACCCGGGGCATCTATGAGGACCTGTTCGGGTATATCGATGAGTATGACCGAAGGAGGCAGGATTTTGCCCGCATCGAAGTGGGAATTGAGGATTTTGCATCCATCAACCGGACGTATGGCTATGACTTTGGAGACAAGGTCATCCAGACGGTCGGGACCGAGCTGCTGTCCTGCTGCAAATCCACGGCAACCGTCGGACGGGTCATGGGCTGCTGCTTTCTGGTGTTCATGCAGATGACCTCTCAAAGTGAAGTGGACGGCCTGATGGAGGAGATCCATCGGATTCCGGAGAGAATCCGCATGGTGGACAACATCCCCGTCAATATTTTTCTGTCAGCGGGATACGCGCTTTACTCGGAGACCGAAAGCAGGGAAAACCAGGAAATCCATGCCCGGCTGCGCCGGATCACGGATGATCTGGAGCATGTTTCCGGAGATGCTCTGAGGGAAAACGCCGGACGGATTTTCCAGGTCTACGACAACCTGCCCATGGCCTATGCGGTCTATGACGTTCGCAGGATGGGAGACAGGGAAGATGCCGTGATCCTTTATGTCAACCAGGAATTCTGTGAGATGACCGGCATGAAGACGGAACAGCTGGTGGGAAGCCGTGTCAGCCGCCTTTTCCCCGAGGCAGGAAATGAATGGATGGGCCTGGCCAGAAGGGCTGCCTTCGAAGAAGAGAAGATCACCACGAAGCTGACCATTCCGGAAGCCCGGCGCGATTTCCAGGTGACCATTCATCCGGTCGTCGGCCCGGGACTGTGTGCCTTCACCTATCAGCCTGTCTACAGGGAAACGGAACCAGATGCAGAGGATTCACCGGAAACGCCGCAATCCTGATATGCTGCCGCCCTGACCTTTTCGGTCACGGCGGCTTTTGCCTTGAGACGGGTCACGTTCCTGAAGATGCCTGCACATCATGGAAGCTTCATTTTGCGGGAGGGGCGGTCTGCTGATCGATGAAAATATCAGCAGAACCCTGCGCCCGTCAGCGTGAAACCGGCCCAAGAGCGGTGACGGGGAACGGGGCATTGCCCGCTGTTTCATCTCCCGGATCTCCGGCGATGTCAGGCAAAGGGACGGCAGGGGGGACGAAACGGAAACATTTGCCGGGGAGCGCGCCGGCTCCTGCCGGTGATCGACAGCCAAAATACTATTGTTCTAGTGGACATTATACGTTAAAATTATCGGGACGAGTCTTCAGATTTACATGGCTCCTGTCTGTACCGCCCAGCCGATGAGCTGACTTCAAATCCGGATTATTCAGGATGCAATGATGGAGGAATAAACAGATGATCCATAAACTGATGTCGATGGCATATTGTGCCACAAGGCTCCCCGGTGCCCTGTCCTATATCCGTGAGGCTGACCGGTTATATCACAGTTCAAGAGAAACCATGATGACGCATCAGGAGGAAAAATACAGACGGCTTGTCCAGTATGCATACCATCACGTTCCCTACTATCACAGGATTTTTGATGGCATCGGCCTGTTTGAGGGCGGAAATCTCCGTGAGGACCGCATGTCCCAAATCCCCGTTCTGACGAAGGAGACCCTGCGTGAGGAGCAGGAGAACATGTACTCCGACGAGATGAAGCTCCGCAGGCCCTATAGCGCGGCGACCTCCGGCTCCACCGGCATCCCGCTGACGATCTGGTACGATCGTCATTACATGGTCCGCAACCGGGCAGACAAGTTTTTCATGGGGCAGCTCAACGGGCGCGATCTGGGGAAACCGGAGCTCAAAATGTGGTTCAGGGACTTTGACCTGTATCAGAAGAATGGAAAGAACAAGGACCGATTCTATAACTTCTTCACGAACCGGACCTTCCGGCTGGCCTCGGTGGTCAGTGAGGAGGCCCTGAAGGAGTATATTGATACGATCAATGCTGTCAGGCCGGTCCAGATCTGGTCCAATCCTGCTCCGATTTTCGAGGTTTCCAAGTATATCCTCAGCCACGGAATCCGCGTCCACTGCCCCAGGTCCATCATTCTGACCAGCAACCCCCTTTATGATGAAATGCGGGAGACAATGCAGCGGGCCTTTCCCGGGACCTGGATCGTCGACCAGTATGGCGGCACGGAGTTTGGCGTGGTGGCCTGCAGCATCCGCGAGGGCAGGAACCTTCGGATCTTCGAGCATTCTGCCCGGGTGGAAGTCCTGGATGAGGCGGGAAAGCTGCAGCCCCACGGGACCGGAGATATCGTCATCACGGGGCTCAACAACTACAGCATGCCCCTCATCCGTTACAGGATGGGCGACATGGTCACCGTGCTGCCCTACGGTCAGGATAAGGAGGGCTCCTTCGGCTCGATCTCGCGGGTGATGGGCCGCAGGTTGTCCATGCTCAGGCGGCGGGACGGAACCAGCGTGACCGGTCTGCACCTGCGCGATCTT
>CACYCQ010000139.1:0-7319 GCA_902772995.1 uncultured Eubacteriales bacterium | reverse complement strand
GAGGCCTCCGATGAAGGGGGGCCGGCACGCTCAGGCTCAGCACAAACCGACGCATTCACGAAAAAACGGCGATGGATCCGTCCTTCAGGGCAGACCCGGGAGGAGATCAGGCCGTACAGATAAGACGGAAAGGAACATCAGATCGTGGTCATTCATCAGAAGATTCGGCGGATTCTGTCCTTCGCGCTGTGCCTGCTGCTCGCAGGAGCGCTTGCATGGTCCATGGCCGCCCTGGCGGAGGAATCCGGGAAAACCGTGCGCGTAGGCTGGCATGAACCCCCCTATTTCATCACCGACTCCCACGGAAGACGGTCCGGATACACCTACGATTACCAGCAGAAGCTCATCGCCTTTACAAACTGGCGGTATGAGTATGTGGAGGGAACCTGGTCTGAGCTGATGCAGAAGCTCAGAGACGGCGACATCGACCTGATGGGCAACATCTCCTATACGGAGGAGCGCGCCGGGGATATCCTGTACGCCTCCCTTCCCATGGGTACGGAGGCTTACTATCTGTTTGTTTCCCCGGGCGATCACGGGATTGTGATGGAGGATGTTTCCTCACTGAACGGCAAAAAGGTGGGCGTAGCCAGGGGCAGCATTCAGAGCAGCCTCCTGCGCGACTGGGCGAGGACCCATGGCGCAGACCCTGAGATTGTTGAGCTGTCCTGCACGGAGGATGAATCCATCCAGCTTCTGGGGACACAGCTGGATGCCTTCGTCACCATGGACATCCGAAGGGATGCTGAAAACGCGGAACCGCTCTGGAAAATCGGTTCCTCGGACTACTACTTCGCCGTAAGCAGGAACCGCCCTGATCTGCTGGTCGAGCTGAACACGGCCATGAGCCGGCTTCAGGACGAGAACAAATACTATAACCAGCAGCTCAATGACCGGTACCTGGGAAGTACCGAAGTCAGCCTGTTCCTCACGGACAGGGAGAATGAATGGCTCATGCATCACGGGTCTGTCCGCCTGGGCTTCCAGGACAAGTACCTGGCCTTCTGCGCCGCAGATGAAAACGGTGAACTGACGGGCGCCCTGAAAGATTATCTGGATGCCGCCTCAACGGCATTTGAAAACGCGCATCTCACCTTTGAAACGGTCAGTTATCCGACCTCGGCCGCCGCAATCGCGGCACTGAAAAACGGGGAAGTGGACTGCATGTTCCCCGCCAATCTGACACCGTATGAAGCCGAAAAGCTGGATGTGCTCGTCACCCCGGCGCTGATGACAACTGAAATGGACGCCGTCGTCCGGGCGGCGAACAAAAAGGAGTTTGTCCGCCAAAAAACGGCGGCTGTTGCCGTCAATGAGGGCAATCCGAACTACGACATCTTCCTTGCTGACAATTACCCGGGATGGCAGACAAAGTATTATCCGGATACGCCCGCCTGCCTGAAGGCCGTCGCCGCCGGAGAGGCCGACTGCGTGATTGTAAGCAACTACCGCTACAACAATATTTCAAGGCAGTGCGAAAAGCTTCATCTGGCCCCTGTATCCACAGGCGTTGATCTGGATTACTGTCTCGCTCTGAGGCGGGGCGACACGGAGCTGTACTCCATCCTCTCAAAGATCACATCCCTGGTTCCCGACAGCACCATCCACGCCGCCCTGACCTATTACTCTTCCGAGGATGTGAAAACCAGCTTCTCGGATCTGGTGAAGGACCATCTCTTCATGGTCATGTCCGTGATTGCCGTCGTTCTTGTCATCATCCTGATGCTGCTGCTGCGGAGCATCCGGGCCGAAAGACGGGCCATGGAAGAGGAGCGCATGATCAAGGTCCTGAACGCCAAGGCCTTTGTGGACGCCCTCACGTCCGTCCGGAACAAAGGGGCCTTCGTCGAGTATATCGAAAAACTGCAGCAGCAGGTCGATCAGAACGAGCTGTCCGATTTTGCCATCGGCGTGTTTGACTGCGATGATCTCAAATCGGTGAACGACCAGCACGGGCATGACAAGGGCGATGAATACCTCAAGGGCGCCAGCCGCCTGATCTGCCGCGTCTTCCAGCACAGCCCCGTGTTCAGAATCGGCGGGGATGAGTTTGCGGTGGTCCTGACGGGGGAGGACCTTGGCAACCTGGAGGAGCTTGTGCGCCAGTTTGACATAGCGAAGAATGAGGTCACCGCATCGGCGTCAGCTGCGTGGGAGCAGGTGCGGGTCTCCTTTGGAATTGCGCGGTATGATCCGCAGACCGACAGCTCGGTCAACGATACCGCCCGCCGCGCGGACAAGATCATGTACGAGAACAAACAGGCCGGAAAAAAAGTGCCGTAAGCGACGGTGAGGGCCCCCATACGAAACCAGACAGGAGCAGCTTATGAACAGAAAAGCGTACACGGTGGAAGAGATGCGGTCTCTTCTGGATGAGTTGTCCGGAAAGTACGATCTGGCCCGTGTTGTCGATCCGATTGAATGCCGTATTCTGGATTTCCAGAGCGATGGCACGGTGACCATGAACAGGACCTGCTACGGGATCTGGAATGCAGGGCAAAAGTGTCTCCACTGCTCCAGCGCGGTCGCATGCAGAACGGGACGCCACCAGGAAAAAGCCGAGCATTTCGATGAGAAGAGGTTCCAGATCCAGTCCAATCCGGTCACGCTGATGCTCCCGGACGGAGAAGCGTACAATGCTGTTGTCGAGCTTGTCAGCATCCGGCAGGAAGATGGCGCCGCGGGAAAAGCAAACGACAGGGCCGCGGAAAACATCGACCACATGGCCGCGCAGTACGCCT
Source organism: uncultured Eubacteriales bacterium (assembly GCA_902772995.1). GTDB lineage: Bacteria > Bacillota > Clostridia > Christensenellales > Aristaeellaceae > Ventricola. Next base: position 4,578 of record CACYCQ010000139.1, on the reverse strand, counting down.
CTGTTCATGATGACCTGACCCGGGTGCTCAATGAGGGCGCTTTCTATGAGCACTCCCGGAATCATATCCTCCGGAACCCGGAGCTGACGTGGGTCATGATCTCAGGGAACATCATGAACTTCCGTCTGGTCAACACCCTGCTCGGCGTGATCAAGGGCAATGAGGTTCTTGTCAAAACCGCCCAGATGCTCAATGAGATCGCCCTGCACTCCGGCGGCCTTTGCGGAAGGCTCGGTTCGGACCAGTTTGCGCTTCTGCTGCCTCAGGACAGCTACAGCGAAGAGGCCCTGATCCGTGTTCAGCGCGATCTGGCGGAAACCTTCAATGCCGGGATCTACACCTTCATCATTCATTTCGGCGTCTATGAGTTTGCCGATCCGTCCGCCCCGATCTCCGTCGTCTTCGGTAAGGCAAATTCCGCACTGCACACGATCAGGGAGAGCATGAAGGATATCGTCGCCTATTTCGATTCCGGTCTGCTGCGCAGGACCCTGTTTGAGCAGGAGGTCCTCAGCAGCTTCCGCAGAGCCCTCGATCAGGAGCAGTTTCAGATGTACCTTCAGCCCCTGGTCCGGGAAAACGGGGAGATCTTCGGTGCGGAAGCCCTGGTCAGATGGATCAAGCCCGACGGCAGCCGGGTCATGCCGGGAGACTTTGTCGGCATTCTCGAGCAGGCGGGCCTGATCCACGAGCTTGACATGTATATCTGGGAGCGCGCCGTCCGGCAGCTGAGCGCATGGAAAAACACCGGGAAAAAGGACCTGGCGCTGTCTGTGAACATGTCGGCAAAGGACTTTTTCAGCATTGACGTCTATCAGGTGCTGTCGGATCTGACCGAGAAGTATCAGGTCGATGCCCGCCTGCTAAGGCTTGAAATCACGGAGACCGTTCTGCTGGAGGAACCTGAAAGCTGCGATGCGGTCATACGGAAACTGCGGCAGAAAGGGTTTATCGTTGAAATCGACGACTTTGGAAAAGGCTACGCCTCCATCTGCATGCTCAAGGACATCCAGGCGGATGTGATGAAGATCGATATGAGCCTCCTGCACGAGATTGACCGGAAACCGCGCAACAGAACCATCCTGAAATCGATCATCGGGATGGCCAGCGATCTGGGGATGGAGGTCATCACGGAGGGCGTTGAAACCGCGGAGCAGCTGAAGATGCTCACCGGGATGGGCTGCCATCTGTTCCAGGGATACTACTTTTCACCTCCGGTGCCGGCAGAGGAATTTGGGAGAATCGGCGCTCTCTGCGCCGCGGGATAACCCTGAATTCATCTGCATTCCCAACCCTCGCCCTCCGTTTTCCGCACTCTTTCCATGCCCAGTTATTCCTGCTTTTATTGACAACACCATTCCTTCAAACTATAATGAATCCACCGGCGCTGCCGGTCTCCCGAACCGGGAGATGAACTATTTGATCAGCCGGCACGTCCGGCATTGATAAGGAGGAGATCCCAATGGCTTATTTGGAAATCGTTGAAGTCAAAGGCCGTGAAATTCTTGATTCCCGTGGCAATCCCACTGTTGAGGCGGAAGTGATTCTTGATGACGGCACTGTCGGCCGCGGCATGGCACCCTCTGGTGCATCCACCGGTGAGTTTGAAGCGCTTGAGCTTCGCGACGGCGACAAGTCCCGTTATCTCGGCAAGGGCGTCCTGACCGCAGTTGAGAACATCAACACGGTGATCGCCGAAGAAATCGTTGGCATGGATGCCTCCGACATCTACGCTGTTGACGCTGCCATGCTGGCCGCTGACGGCACCAAGGACAAGAGCAACCTGGGCGCCAATGCCATTCTGGCTGTGTCCATCGCCTGCGCCCGCGCGGCCGCCGCTTCCCTGGATATCCCGCTGTACCGCTTCCTGGGCGGCATCTCCGGCAACCGTCTGCCCGTTCCCATGATGAACATCCTCAACGGCGGCGCTCATGCGGCCAACACCGTGGACGTTCAGGAATTCATGATCATGCCCGTTGGCGCTCCCAGCTTTGCTGAAGCGCTGCGGATGTGCGCCGAGGTGTTCCATGCGCTGGCCGCTCTGCTGAAGTCCCGCGGCCTGGCCACCTCTGTGGGCGATGAGGGCGGATTTGCTCCCAACCTGTCCAGCGACGAGGAAGCCATCCAGGTGATCCTTGAGGCCATCGAAAAGGCCGGCTACACCCCCGGCGAAGACTTCATGCTGGCCATGGACGCCGCTTCCAGCGAGTGGAAGGGCGCCAAGAAGGGCGAGTATGTTCTGCCCAAGGCCGGTACCCACTTCACCTCTTCCGAGCTGATCGCTCACTGGAAGAAGCTGGTGGAGAAGTATCCGATCATCTCCATCGAAGACGGTCTGGATGAGGAAGACTGGGAAGGCTGGCAGGAGCTGACCCGCGAGCTGGGCGGCAAGGTTCAGCTGGTGGGCGACGACCTGTTTGTCACCAACACCGAGCGCCTGGCCAAGGGCATCGAACTGGGCGCCGGCAACTCCATCCTCATCAAGCTCAATCAGATCGGTTCTGTGTCCGAGACCCTTGAGGCCATCAAGATGGCTCACAAGGCCGGATATACTGCCGTGACCTCTCACCGCTCCGGCGAGACCGAGGACACCACCATCGCTGACCTGGCCGTGGCTCTCAATACCTGCCAGATCAAGACCGGTGCTCCCAGCCGTACCGAGCGCGTTGCCAAGTACAACCAGCTCCTGCGCATTGAGGAGGAACTGGGCGGAGCTGCTGTCTATCCGGGAATGGGCGCTTTCAACGTCAAGCGCTGATTTATCGGAAATCGTTTTTACATCCCGCCGGTCATGCCAGTGCATGACCGGCTTTTTTAAGGCAGGTATCCTATGATTCTCTATCTGACCTCCAGTCCCACAGGCCCCCTGGATGCGCCCGGCGGCGCTCCGCTGCTGGATCCCTCCAACGGGTTTGTCACCCTGCTGACCGGAGACTGGCCCGACATGGGCCGTGTCCTGCTCATCGCCGCGGACCCGGACAATCATCCCGCCAATGATGAGATGAAGCATTACTTCCACAAGGTTTTCCTGAATGCCGGGCTTCCCGTCTCCACCTTCCATCTGTGGGACAGCCGTACCCCCAACTACACGCCGGAGCAGGTGTGCGCCTTTGACGTCATCATCCTGGCAGGGGGACATGTTCCGACCCAGAACGCCTTCTTCCATCGGATCTCCCTGTTTGATTCCATCCGAAACTTTGACGGCCTTCTGATGGGCATCAGCGCAGGCTCCATGAACTGCGCCGTAACGGTCTACGCCCAGCCTGAAATCGAAGGAGAGACCCTGGATCCCGACTACAGGAGCTTTATCCCCGGCCTGGGCATGACCCGCATCCAGATCCTTCCCCACTATCAGGCCGTCTGCAACCGGATTCTGGACGGACGCAGGCTCTTTGAGGACATCACCGCGCAGGACAGTCACGGGCACTGCTTCCTGATTCTTCCCGACGGTTCCTTCGTCCGCGAGGCCGAAGGACACGCCATGGTCTACGGGCTGTCCTACCTCATGCACGACGGTGTTCAGGAAACCTTCTGTCTTCAGAACCAGCACCGGGAATATACGGAGCCCTGAAGCGCAGCGTGCAGACCTGCGGCTGCAAAAAGACGCTGGCGGTCCCGCTGTCCGTCTGCGCCGGATGCGTCCGGTATCCTCTCTCAGATGAAACCACCTGACAAAGCGGTTTCCGGGTTTTTGAAAGCCCACTTTATCCGCCTGTCCGCAACTGCGCGAAGCGCCGGCTTTTAGGCCGGCGCTTCGCATTTTTCATTTATTGGAAAGATCCGGATTGCAGAGCACGAGGTGCAGATGGGAGCTTTCCGGCACCGCCGGAAAGCTCCTGAGCATCCCGCCCCCATCCTGAATGCTGTCATGGGCGGACGGGGCACGATGCCCCATGGTTCTGACGATGGCGGCTTCCCCTGCTGCATTCCATCCCGCCCTTCTCTTCAGGCCCGGAATCAGGCGTAGATCAGCCAGATCACCAGCGCGCCCGTAAATGCCGCAACCAGGGTAAAGGGCACGCCGATTCTCATGAAATCCTTGCTGGAAACCTTGTAGCCTTCCCGCTGAAGGATCCCGATGCCGGTAATGTTGGCGGATGCGCCCACCGGGGTGATGTTCCCGCCCAGGGTAGCGCCAATGAGCAGTCCGAAATCGAACAGGTAGGGCTCAATGCCCAGGATCCCGGCAATCCCGGTGACCACGGGCAGCATGGTGGCGACATAGGGAATATTGTCGATAAAGGCGCTCAGCAGCACGGACACGCCCACGATGAGAATATACATGACCAGCTTGCTCTGTCCGCCAAAACGCACAAAGGTCTTGGCCACCATATCAATCACACCCGCCTGGGTGATTCCCTCAATGACCATGAACAGTCCCGTCAGCAGCAGAAGGGTCTTGTAATCGATGGACCTGATCACCTCCATGGCCACCCCGCTCTTCTTCTGGCGCAGGCATTCATACAGGATGCCCACCACGGCCAGCCCGCAGCAGATATATCCGTTGGTCAGTTCCGGCTTGTTGGGGAACTGGGACGCCACAATCAGCAGCACAATGGTTCCCAGCAGCAGCCATGT
>CACYCQ010000138.1:0-3317 GCA_902772995.1 uncultured Eubacteriales bacterium | reverse complement strand
GCGACATATTTCAGACGGATTCTTTCTGCCTTCAGGAATTCAACTTCTTCCGCCTTCCGGTCCTCCCATTCCGGAGGGGTGTATTTCGTTGCGGTATAGCTGCTGCTGTCTGAGATTTCGAACCATCCCAGAGTATCGGTGCCTGCTCTCTGCACATGGGAATCCGCCTTCGGCGGGGAAACATGCCTCGGAAGGAAGATGACGATCTTTCCCTGCAGTCCCTTTGCCTTATGCAGGTTCATCAGGCGGACAAAGTTGTTGTCAGCGCGTACCGAGGGCATCCGGTCCATTTCACTCCCGGCGCTTTCATTCAGGAGATCCGCCATTTCGGCAAAATGCCGGGGGTTCATGCTCCGGATTGAGTCGATTGTCTGGAGCAGGGCTGCAACCTGGTTCTGAAACTCGTCAGCGTCGTACGGAAGCACGAAAAGTCCGTCGCTGTGCTCCACGAGCTCTTCCAGGAAGGTGCAGGGTTCTCTGTCCCGACTCAGCTGCCTGTCTCTGTTCAGCATGGACAGCGCGCTCAGCACGCGCCTGTTCATGTCCGTATCGGGCAGCAGCAGCCTCAATTCCTCCACGCGGGACATGAGTGAGCGCGAATCGAGGGAACGCTGCAGACCGGTTTCTTCCGAAAGCCCCCGGAGATTCATCCGGAACAGGTCCCATTCTTCAGGAGTGATCCCTCCGCATTCGATGAGCACCCGGAAGGACAGGGATTCATCGAAAGGATGGCAGACGGCCTGGACCCGCAGATTCAGGAGCCGGATGGGAAGGTACGCGTCCATCGGGAGGGCGCCGTCGAATTTGACGGGGATTTCCCGCTTTCTGAGCGCATCCGCATAGGCAAGCTGCCGTTCGCGGAAGAAGCTGAGAAGCAGAAAGTCCTCATAGCTGTTTTGACCGGAGGCGACCCGATCCTGTATCATCCGGGCGATCTGTTCGGCGGCCATCCGGTGCCCCTCCGCCTCATTCCCGCAGGGGATCAGGTGATGGACAACCGCCTGGGGGCCGTGGCCGCGATGGGAAACCATCTCTGAATACTCGGCCTGATACGGCGACCTGCGCATCGCCAGCGGCCCTGACGGACCAAAGACCCCGGATACGGCCTCGCAGATTTCCGTCGTGCTCCTGAAATTCATGTACAGGGAGACGACCTCACCGCCGGTTGAGCGCATCACCTCTTCCGCTTCCTGCCACAGGCTGATGTCTGCGCCGCGGAAACGATAGATGCCCTGCTTGGGGTCACCGACAAGGAACAGACTGCCGGGACGGGGATGGCACCGGTGCCAGTCCGGATCATACCGGTCGGCAGTGATGGCAAAGAGGATATCGGTCTGAACCGGGTCGGTATCCTGATACTCGTCGACAAAGAAGGTCCGGTATTTTTCATGAAGCTTGGCCCTGACCCGGGGGCATTCCCGAACCAGCCTGGCCGTCAGGAGAAGCATGTCGTCCAGGGACACGATATGGTTCTTCCGGCAAAAAGCGGCATACTCCCTGCAAAGCGCCCATATTTCCTCTGAAATGATCCCGTGGAGAACCACATTGATGCTGTCTGCCAGCTCCGCAAGGTCCCCGTCCTCCGGGAGCAGTTCCGCGACGGTTGCGGCGACCCGGTACGCATCCGGGAGCTGGTGGAGGCGGCTGAGCAGGAAGTCCCGGCGGGAGGAGGCGCCGGCGCGCTTCGCGCCGTCAAACAGCGCCTCGAAAGCCGGAAGCGTTTCCTGTTCGGAATCATTGCCGGAGAGCAGAGCCTGCAGTTCCTTTCGGGCAGAGGCGGCTCCCTTGCGGGCGGTTTTTCCCATCCATCCCCTGGCAGCGGCGCCTTTTGAGGCAATTCTTCCTGCCGCGGCGAGGACAGTGCCGTCTGAGGCGGCATCCCCGGCTCTGATCGCGTTTTCGATGGCAAAGTGAAATACGGAGGGAGACGCTCCCCCGAGGCTTTGCGCACACAGCCGGACAAGCCGCCTGCCCTGTGCCACGGCCTGATCATACAGCGCTTTTCCGTCCCCGGCGGAGGAGTCGATGAACTGGGGCTTCACATGCAGGTGGCCAAGCATCTGCTGAAAGGCGCCAAGGGCAACCTTCCGGCTGATTCCGGCATTCATGGTCCGGGAGCACTTTCCGGATTGCCATGCTTCATTGAAGAACCTTTCGCTTCTGCTGTCCGGGCCTCCGTCCTCAGAATCATACTGCGGGGCAAAACCGACGCCCGATTCCAGCGGATAATCGTTGAGCACACGCTGGCAGAAGCTGTGGATCGTGCTGATCTGCATTTCCGGCAGTGCATGAAGCAGGCGAAAAAGCACCTTTCGGCGTTCCGGCTCCGCCTCAGCTTCAAGGGCCTCCCTGATCCACCTGTTCATGCGGGTTTTCATTTCAGTGGCGGCCTTGCGGGTAAAGGTGATCAGAACGATTTCGCCCGGAGAGATGCCCGTCTGCGGACTGCAGAGCATATTGAAGGCGCGCTCGACCGTCAGGTACGTTTTTCCTGCACCCGCACCGGCGGACACAAGGAAGTTTGTATCAAAGTCATGTTTGCTGAGGCGCTCCCGGTTGAGGCGGTCCTGCTCAAGCAGGTTCATGGTCGGCATGGCGAATTCTCCTTATCCAAAGACTTCCCGGCAGAGCGGTTTGAACGGGCAGGTGTCCGGGCAGCTGTCAGCACCCTTCTCCGCTTTGGCTTCATCCAGATCAAACGCGGGCGTGAAGGCCTTCACGGGATCGGAGATGAGGTCCAGCAGATCGATCATTTTCTGATGCATCTGCGCCCGTTTTTCGCTGCTCATGTCAATTTGGATCAGCTCGATCCCTCCGGCGGCGTCCAGCATGTAGTAGCTGGCCCGGCTGATCCTTTGATCCGGATGGAGCGTTTCCCATGCGAGGGAGTAAAGATAGTACTGAAGCTTGCTGCTCAGATTCCGTCTGAAGCTGCCGGGGCGTCCGGTCTTGTAATCGATGATTTCATATTCATGTCCCACCTGGTCCACCCGGTCGATTCTTCCGGAGAGCTGTATCCGGGCATTTCCAAAGGACAAAAGGATCGGCTTCTCCGTCCCGAAGGAGACCTCCGTGCCGATGGTCTGACGCAGCGGATCGTCCGCATGCATCCGGGCGGCTTCAAACACCACATTCCGGATGGCCTCGGTCTCAGGGGTCAGATCCGTCAGGTTGGACGGAACGGGAACGCGCTGCCGGTATTCGTCAATCTGAGCGCTGAGCAGCTCCTCGAGCAGCCGGAGGTCGGGCGAATCCCGCCGGGGAGACACCGCTGCAAAGTACTCATCCAGCACGTGGTGAACAAGGTTGCCGCGGTC
>CACYCQ010000137.1:0-4698 GCA_902772995.1 uncultured Eubacteriales bacterium | reverse complement strand
GCTCCCTGACGTATGATGACTGGAATCCCGGTCGATAATGCGGACTCAGAGTGTAAAAGAATTTTGGTGCGGGACTCATCAGTGCAAAAGCCTGTAAAGAAAGCGTATAGCATTCATGTCCGCATATCCAAAGAAGTTCTTTTTGAAAACCCTGCAGCATTAGGATTGTTGATGGTCAAATGACAATGTCCATCAAGGGAGATTTCATGAAGCCAGACCGCAGCGTTTTGTATGTCCGGTATTTGGCGAATCCTTCCCTTCCTCACGCCGATCTGCCTTTACCGCCCGCAGGGAGACAATTTTCATCCCGGGACGAACATGAAGGATACACGGGCTCGCCGATCTCCCTGCCTGTCGAAGCGCAGACTGCTTTCGTGCCTGTACGCAGACGGAGAATCAGTTTTCTTCAAAGAGAGGCGTTGAGAAATAGCGTTCTGCGGTATCCGGCAGAACTGTCACCACTGTCTTTCCGCTTCCCAGCTTCCGGGCCAGCCTCAGTGCAGCGGCAACATTGGTTCCGCTGGAAATGCCACACATGAGCCCTTCTTCGCGAGCCAGTCTGCGGGAAGTCTCCAGTGCCTCTTCATCCGAAATGACTTCGATATGGGTAAAGATGGACTGATTGAGGATCTCAGGGATGATCCCGTCTCCGATCCCCATCTGCAGATGGGTCCCGATGGACCCGCCTGCAAGAATGGCGGCTTTCTCCGGTTCCACAGCCCAGATCTCAATGCCCGGATACTGTGCCCTGAGCACTTCCCCGATACCGGTAATGGTTCCACCGGTTCCGATTCCGGAGCAGAAGCCATGAATAGGACAGTCCACCTGTTCCACAATCTCCAGGGCGGTGTATTTTTTGTGTGCAAGAGTATTCTCCGGGTTTTCAAACTGCTGAGGAACAAAGACCCTGGAGTCCTTCCGGGCCATTTCCATGGCGGTATTCAGGCATTCAGCAATGCATGCGCCGATGTCCCCCGCATCATGAACCAGAATCACCTCCGCGCCATAGTGACGCACCAGCAGCCGCCTTTCCTGACTGACTGAATCCGGCATGACGATCACCGTCCTGTACCCTTTTACAGCTCCCACTAGCGCAAGGCCGATCCCCTGATTGCCGCTGGTGGGCTCCACAATGATGCTGTCCTGCCGGAGCTTTCCCTCTTTTTCAGCTGTCTCGATCATGTTCAGTGCCGTGCGCGTCTTGATGGAACCTCCCACATTCAGGCTTTCCATCTTGACGAGCACCTGAGCGCTTCCCGCTTCGGTCATCCGGTTCAGCCGGATGACCGGCGTGTGTCCAACCGCTTCAAGTACATTGTTACAGATCATTTTCTCTTTCTTCTCTTCCTGTTGTTTCTTCCATGAGTCTGGTCAGCAGCCGTTCCCGCTGGCCAAGGAACAGTTCATAGGTTCTGACGCTCTCCGTTTCCTCGTAAGAACATGGATGCACCTCTTCGTCAAAAGACAGAATCTCACAGCCCGGGATTCCCAGCAAAATCGGGGAATGTGTGGCCAGAATGAATTGGGCGCCTCCCTGTGCGCACCGGGAAATCAGCAAAAGCAGTGTCAGTTGTCTGGACGGTGAAAGTGCCGCTTCGGGTTCATCCAGCAGGTACAGGCCTCCAGGGACAAAGGCCTGCCGCGCAAGACGAAGAAAGCTCTCCCCGTGGGAGACTTCATGCAGGTGGAGCGGGCAGCCTCCCGGTCCCCTGCTGTATTCGTCCTCGGCAGAAGCCACGTTGTAGAAGCTCTCCGAGCGGAGAAAGTATCCCGTCCGTGGCCTCCTCGTCCCGCGAATGAGGCGAACGGCCTGATGCAGGGAGGAATGCGTATCTCTGGTGCTGAAGTGGTAATTGACCGTTCCACCTTCCGGATTGAATCCGCACGCCAGTGCAAGGGCTTCCAGAAGCGTGGATTTCCCGCTGCCGTTCTCCCCGCAGAAACAGGTGACAGGACGGGAGAAGCGCAAACCACGCAGCGATGAAATTGCTGGAATCCCCCTCAGATAGCTCTCCTCTTCAATCCGGGACCAGTTGATTTCAAATCCCCGGACCAGCAGTTCATGTTCCACTTTCTCTGACGATCCTGCCTCCTTGTGCTCCGCAGAAGGCCGTCCTTTCTTTTAATTCTCTGTCCGGTGGATTCCGTCGCGATCCACGGACGCGTAGATCAGCGGAGGCAGATTGGGCCGGATCTTCGACAGGGTAATGGCTTCCTGCATGGCACGGATGGCTTCCTCAGCCTGGTCCTTGCTGCGAAGATGCAGCGTGCACAGGGAGTCCCCTTCCCTGACCTTCTGACCAAGACGGACATCCATCACCAGGCCTACCGCAGGATCGATAATATCCGTCTTCTGTTTTCTCCCTGCGCCCAGATTCTGCGCACAGTAGCCGATGGCAGTGGTATCCATGGAGGACACATAGCCTGAGCCGGGAGAAGGGACCTTGACCTTCAGGGGGGCCGTAGGCAGCAGCGAAACATCCTCGCACACTCGAGGGTCTCCGCCTTGCCAGGAAATCAATTCCCGAAGCTTGCGCAGTCCTGCTCCGGACCGCAGAGCCTCCAGCATCAGGCTGCGGCCTTCTTCCCGGGAGCAGGCGATATCCGACGCCTCCAGCATCCGGCTGCCCAGTTCCAGGGAGACCTCAAGAAGATCCCCGCCGGCCCGTCCGGAAAGGATGTCGATAGCTTCCTTGACTTCAAGCGCATTGCCCACATGGGTTCCCAAAGGCTGATCCATCCCTGTGACCACGGCCAGAATGGGGCGCTCTGCAACCTCCCCAATTTCCACCATCGCCTTTGCCAGGCGGATGGAATCCTCCAAGGTATGCATCAGCGCCCCGCTTCCCGTCTTGACATCCAGCACAATGGCCTCGGCACCGCTGGCCAGCTTTTTTGATACGATGCTTGAGGCGATCAGCGGGATGGAGTCCACGGTTCCGGTCACATCCCGCAGAGCATACAGAGTTTTGTCCGCAGGACACAGATCTGTCGTCTGTCCGATCACCGCACATCCGATCTGATCAACCTGCTTCACGAAGGATTCTCTGGTGCAGTCCACGGAGCAGCCGGGAATGCTCTCCAGCTTGTCCAGAGTGCCGCCGGTATGTCCCAGTCCTCTTCCGGAAATCTTTGCCACCTTTGCTCCGCAGGCCGCGGCGAGGGGCACCAGGACTAGGGTCGTGGTATCTCCGACCCCTCCGGTGGAGTGTTTGTCCACGCAGATGCCATCAATGTCACTCAGATCCATGGTCATCCCCGAATGCATCATTTCCAGGGTAAGGTCGGTGGTTTCCCTTGGGGTCATTCCGCGCAAACAGATGGCCATCAGAAGGGCGGAGAGCTGATAGTCGGGAACGGTTCCCCACGCGGCGCCATATGCAAACGCTGCAATCTCTTCCCGTGTCAGTTCCATTCCTGCCTTTTTCTTTAAAATAATATCAACAAAATTCACTGGGCTCTCCTTTCATTCCTTACAGGATACTGTTAATCAAATCAAATAGAGTTCTCCATGCTTCGGACATAAGCGAAGTCCTTCGGTTTCCCGCTCCCTGACGGAAACATCTGTACCTGCCGCAGGCATTGCCCGATTCATCCCAAACCCGAAGGCTTCCGGGATTCGCCAGATGAACAGGATCACCCTGCCGGTCCTGAAGATCCTTCCGGTTTGGTCCGGGCATGTGCAGGGGCAACCAGGAATCTATCGGAGAGTCCGGCATCATGAACCTGTCAGCCTGGCCTAACACGAAGAAAACCATGACAGTTTCCCACAGAAGATTACATTCTCCCGTCCAGGGATTTCCCGGTGCCGGCCAGGATCATATCAAATCCAGCAGCCCGCCCCATCCGGTTCATCACCGCGAGCCCGATCCCGGAAACGGTGGAGGCCTCGCAGAAGGCACGGTCCAGCCCCAGTTCATCCAGTTCCCGAAGTCTGGCAAAAAGAAGGGAAGCCGCTTCCTCCGGATGCCGGGCATGTCCCAGGCTCAGTGTCCTGCGTCCGCCAAAGTCATGCTCCACGAATCCCAGAATCGCCGGGTGAAGGCCTTCAGCTTCCGCCTGATCATACCGCGTGCAGATCTCCCGGATCACCGCCTCCGGCGGACCTTCCACGATCGTCGTCCGTGCACTGGGAGCATAGTGGCGGTACTTCATCCCGGGCGAACGGACCGTCTCCCCCTCCTGCAAAGGCTGCATCACGTGCTCATCCACCTGTACATCCCCCAACACGGCACGGATCATCTCCGGTGTGATGGCCCCGGGGCGGAGCACCAGCGGCACCTTCCCGCAGGCATCGATGACGCTGCTCTCCACTCCCACCTGGCAGGGACCGTCGTCCAGGATCAGCGGAATTTTTCCATCCATATCCTCCAGGACATGCGCGGCCGTGGTGGGACTGGGCCTGCCGCTGGAATTGGCACTGGGAGCCGCAATGGGACACCTCGCATAGCGGATGATCTCCCTTGCCGCCCAAGAGGAAGGCATTCGGATTCCCACCGTATTGAGCCCTGCGCTGACTTCACGGGGAATCCGAGCCGAATGCGGTAAAATCAGCGTCATAGGTCCGGGCCAGTAGGCCTCCATCAGTTTCCTGGCATTCTCCGGGATCTCCGTCACAAGGGGCGGGATTTCCTCAATGGAACTGACATGCACGATGATCGGGTTGTCCGACGGCCGTCCCTTGGCCTCAAAGATTCT
>CACYCQ010000136.1:0-8260 GCA_902772995.1 uncultured Eubacteriales bacterium | reverse complement strand
GATTCTGACCTTGCGGATCAGGGGCGTCGGACTGATTCCGTTTCCGGGTCATTTCCGAACGCTGCGCCCGTTTTCAGTTTCCGGAAAGCGGTAGTCGGCCTTTTTCTTAGGAGGCGGCCGCTCTATTTTACTGAGCTACGGGTGCATATCTTGATTTTCAAGGCTTCCGGCGTTTTGCGCTTAATGCTTTTGCAAACATTTTTGAACCTGAATTCCGCTGAAATAGCGCTGCGTATGCTCAGGACACCTCTAAGACTTGAAGCTGAAGTGACGGATGTTTCTTCTGAATGTCAGGACCTGCCGGAAACAGGGGAATTCTGCATAAAGGCAACTCATCAGGATCTGTCACATGCGTATCATACATAATCCGGGAGCTTTTTTCAAGTGCAACTGTGGAACCATCTTTCAAAGAGGAACGAAAATGTGTACTGTGTATCTCAGTTGGGAATCTGATGAAAATCGACGTTTACGGGTATAACGATGATAACTGGCAGGGCAATGCCGCATATGGCTAGGCCGGTTTTAAGGTTTGGAATATAAAAAATAAAGGGAGAAGAACAGAGCTCTTCTCCCCGAGGAAAAATAGCGTCAACGAAAATCATACGCCAAAGGAGAGACCCATGGCACGGGCGTCATTGACAATCTGATTATCTTCCGGAACAAACTTGGTTTTTCCGGCGACCTCACTGAGAGGATTGTGACCGACGGTACTTCCGATCATCGCGACCGCCTGTCCGTAGTTGCCTTCATTGATCAGTTCAGCGGCATGGACACCGAAAATGGTGGAAAGCATCCGGTCGTAGGCAGAGGGAGTACCGCCACGCTGGACGTGTCCGGGAACCACGGCACGGGCTTCGACACCGACCATGCTTTCAAGCTCCTTGGCGATACGGGTGGCGATGTTGCTGAACCCGGTTTCGGCGCGATAAGCGGCCCGCTCCTTTTTCTTCATCTTGGCTTCCTCGATGCTCATGGCACCTTCAGCAACGGCGATGATGGAGAAATCCTTTCCCGCTTCGGCTCTGCGCAGGATGGCCTTGGAGACCACCTTGGGGTTGTACGGGAACTCAGGGAGGATGACAACGTCGGCGCCGCCAGCAACACCGGCGTAGAGGGTCAGCCAGCCGGCCTTGTTGCCCATGAGCTCAATGACCATGCAGCGGCCATGGCTGGCGGCGGTGGTGTGAATGCGGTCGATGACATCTGTGGCAATGTCGACGGCAGTGTGGAAACCGAAGGTGACATCGGTTCCCCAGATGTCATTGTCGATGGTCTTGGGAAGTCCGATGACGTTCATGCCCTCCTGAGAAAGAAGGTTCGCAGTCTTGTGGGTGCCATTTCCGCCCAGACAGATGAGACAGTCCAGACGCATTTTCTTGTAGTTGTCCTTCATGGCCTTGACTTTGTCCACCTGGTCATCCTCCACCAGCCGCATGTTGCGGAAGGGCGTACGACGGGTACCCAGAATGGTTCCACCCAGTGTCAGGATGCCGGAAAAGTCGGATTGCTTCATCTCTTTGTAATCGCCGGAGATCAGGCCGGAATATCCATCCTGAATGCCGACGATTTCTGCATCAAACATGGAATAGCTGGCGCGGGCAACACCGCGGATACAGGCGTTCAGCCCGGGGCAGTCGCCGCCGCTGGTGAGAATACCTATACGTCTTTTCATGAGAAACCTCCTTATTCATTGTGGTTTCATTTCTTGGAGAGATTTTATCATGAGGCTAAGCAGGTGGCAAGCAAGTTTGCATGAATGAATGAGGAATTATTTAGCAAAAAGGGACAATTATCTGCATCCGGGACGGACGGAAAGAGAGGGTACGGGGGAGTTCTTTCTTGACTGAAACCATACGAGAGGATATAATTTTATTAGTGTTGGACTTGAACATTCTTTAGTTGGAGGACAAACGTCATGAGCAAGTATATCCGCATCACTGAGCACGATAATGTGGCCGTGGCACTTGAGCCACTTCATGCCGGTGAGGAGATTCTTGGCATCTCCCTGAAAGAGGATATTCCCGCCGGGCATAAGGTGGCCCTTGAAGCGATCCCGGAAGGCGGGAACATCATCAAGTATGCGTTCCCGATCGGACATGCCACCCGGGCCATTCAACCCGGGGAATGGGTACACACCCACAACGTGAAGACCAATCTGTCAGGCGTTCTTGAGTACACCTACAATCCTCATCCCTGTGCACTTCCGAAGGACAGGACCGCGTCCTTCATGGGATATGTGCGGGAAAACGGCAAGGTTGGTATCCGTAATGAGGTCTGGATTGTCAATACCGTCGGCTGCGTCAACGGCACCTCCAAAACTCTGGAAAAACTTGCGCAGCAGGCCTATGGAGACCGCGTGGACGGCATCCACTGCTTTGTTCATCCCTACGGCTGTTCCCAGTTGGGGGACGACCACAAAAACACCCAGAAGCTTCTGGCATCCATGATCAATCACCCCAATGCGGGCGCGGTACTGGTGCTGAGCCTCGGATGTGAAAACAACAACCTGAATGTCTTTAAAGACGTCATCGGACCGTACAATCCTGACAGGGTAAAGTTCCTTGTCACCCAGAAAGTGGAGGACGAGATCGAAGAGGGCATGAAGCTCCTGGATGAGCTGACGGCATATGCGGCAAAGGCCAGGCGGACGGAAGTCCCCGCGAGTGAGCTGATTATCGGTCTCAAGTGCGGTGGAAGTGACGGCCTGTCGGGCATTACGGCCAACCCGCTTCTGGGCAGCATTTCTGACCTGGTGGCGCGCCATGGAGGCACATCTCTCCTGACGGAAGTGCCGGAGATGTTCGGCGCGGAGACCATCCTGATGAACCGCTGCCGTGATGAGGAGACATTCAACAAGGCGGTCAATCTGATCAACGGGTTCAAGGAGTATTTCATCCGTCACGGCCAGGAAGTCTATGAGAATCCCTCCCCGGGCAACAAGGAGGGCGGCATCACCACCCTGGAGGACAAGTCTCTGGGATGCACCCAGAAGGGTGGAACCGGAGAAGTTCAGGATGTGCTGCAGTACTGTGAACCGGTGGTCCGGAAGGGGCTCAACCTGGTGTACGGCCCCGGCAACGACCTTTGCGCCATTACGGCCCTGATGGCTGCGGGTGCGCAGATGATTCTCTTTACCACCGGCCGCGGGACTCCCGTGGGCGCGCCTGTTCCCACGGTGAAGGTGGCCACCAACACGGCGCTGGCGCAAAGAAAGAAAAACTGGATCGATTTCAATGCCGGCGTGCTGGTTCAGGGAAAGGGAATGGAAGAAACCACCGAGGAATTCTTCAAGCTACTGCTGGAAATTGCAGGCGGCAAGAAGACCCGCAGCGAAGAGCATGATTTCAGGGAAATCGCAATTTTCAAGGATGGCGTCACATTGTAAGGAAATGAAGTAGGAGGATATACATGAAACCGTTTATGGATCAGGACTTCATGCTGAGCAATGAAGTCGCCAAGAAGCTTTATCATGACTATGCGGAATCCATGCCGATCTACGATTATCACTGCCATATTTCTCCCAAACTGATCTATGAGAACCATCAGTTTGAAAACATCGGCGAGCTGATGCTGGGCGGAGATCACTACAAGTGGAGGGTCATGCTCTCCAACGGCGTGGATGAGGAACTGATCCGCGGTAACGGGAGCTGGCTGGACAAATGGAAGGCCTTTGCGGGTTCCATGAAATACTGCATCGGAAATCCCATGTACCACTGGACCCATCTGGAGCTTCGCAGGGTCTTTGGCATAAATGAGATTCTGAGCGAGGAAACGGCCGAGGATATCTGGAACCGCGCAAATGCGATGCTGAAAACGGAAGAATTCCGCTGCCGCGGACTGATCCGGAAATTCAACGTCAAGGTGATCTGCACCACGGATGACCCGGTGGATGATCTTGAGTACCAGAAGCTGATGGCGAAGGAGGAGATGTCCTTCAAGGTCTATCCCGCATGGCGGCCGGATAAGGTCATCAATATCGACCGTGAGGGATTTGCCGACTACATGAACAAGTTGTCCCAGGTGTCCGGCGTGGAGTGCGTGAACCTGGAGGCCATGATGAAGGCTCTGGAGAAGCGGCTGGATTATTTCCATGAGAATGGATCCAGACTGTCGGACCATGCGCTGGATACGGTTCCCTTCGGTGTTCCGAAAGCGGATGTTGCAGCGGAAGCCTTTGCAAAGGCCCTGCGCGGCGAGGAGCTGACTGCGGCACAGGTGGATACCTACAAGACCTATGTGCTGGTGGAGCTGGCCAGAATGTACAAGGCCCGCGGCTGGGTGCAGCAGTATCACATCGGGGCCATGAGGAACAACAATCCGACCATGTTCAAGAAGTATGGCCCGGATGTGGGATTTGATTCCATCGATGACACCTGCATCGCTGAGAATCTCTCCAAGCTGCTGGCGGCGGAGCAGGATACCAACAACCTGCCCAGGACGATCCTCTATTGCCTCAACCCCAAGGATAACTATGTGATCGGCACCATGCTGGGCAACTTCCAGGGTGAAGGGATCCCCGGAAAGATCCAGTTCGGCTCCGGCTGGTGGTTCTGTGATCAGAAGTACGGCATGCGGGACCAGATGGAAGCCCTCGCTGCGCTGGGCCTGCTGGGACGCTTTGTCGGCATGCTCACCGATTCCCGTTCCTTCATCTCTTACACGCGTCATGAATATTTCCGCAGGATTCTGTGCAACCTGATCGGTGAATGGGTTGAAAACGGGGAATACCCGGAGGACTACAAGGTTCTGGGCGAGCTGGTTCAGGGAATCTGTTTCAACAACGCGGTCAGTTACTTTGACATGAAGGTGTAAGGAGGCAGCCATGCAGAGATTTGTTCATCACGAGGACTTGGAATGGACGGAGCTCGGCGGCGGCCAGCGCAGAAAGATCTGCGCGTGGAATGACGAGCAGATGCTGGTGCGTGTCGGATTTGACGATGGCGCGGTAGGTGCGGATCATTCCCATCCCCATACCCAGATTTCCTATGTCCAGGATGGGGAATTCAGTTATCACATCGAAGATCAGGTGTTCAGAATGGTTGCGGGAGATTCCATCGTCGTGGACGGAGGAAAAGTCCACGGATGTACCTGTATCAAGGCTGGCACGTTGATCGATATATTTGCTCCGGCACGTGAAGACTTTTTGAAGTGACAAGGGAGGATGAATCCAATGGACGTAATGAAAGAGCTGTCTCTGATTGGTATTGTACCTGTAATTGCGATCAATGATGCTGCAGATGCTGTGCCCCTGGCCGGTGCGCTTTGCGAAGGCGGGCTGCCCTGCGCAGAAGTGACCTTCCGTACTGCTGCTGCTGCGGATGCCATTGCCAATATGACGAAGGCTTATCCGGATATGCTGGTTGGCGCAGGCACTGTTCTGACAGTGGAGCAGGTGGACCGCGCCGTGGCAGCGGGTGCCAAGTTTATCGTTTCTCCGGGCCTGAATCCCACCACCGTGAAACATTGCCAGGAAATCGGCATTCCCGTATGCCCGGGAACAGCGAATCCCAGCGATATTGAGACTGCTCTCTCTCTGGGACTCAAGCAGGTCAAGTTCTTCCCGGCAGAGGCGGCTGGCGGACTCAAGTATATCAAGTCGATCGCTGCACCCTATGTTGACGTGACCTTCATGCCGACCGGCGGAGTGAATGAAAAGAACCTGCTGGATTACCTCGGATTCAAGAAGATCTTCTGCTGCGGCGGAAGCTGGATGGTTCCGGGAGATGCCATTGCCGCCAAGGATTGGGACCGCATCCGCGCGCTGTGCGCATCTGCGGTTCAGCTGATGCTGGGATTCGAGCTGGCTCATGTGGGCATCAACAGCGCCAATGAAGAGGAAGCCATGAAGACCGCCACCCAGATGGCCAAGCTGCTGGGATGGCCTGTCAAGCCGGGCAACTCTTCCATCTTTGCCGGAACCGGGGTTGAAGTCATGAAGACGCCGTTCCGCGGAACCAACGGACATCTTGCCATCCGGACCAACTTCATCAATCGGGCCAAGGCATTCCTGGAGCGCCAGGGCTTTGAGTTCGACGAGAGCAGTGCAAATGTGAAGGAAGGCCAGCTGAAGTCGGTCTATCTGAAGGATGAAATCGGTGGATTCGCAGTCCATCTCCTGCAGAAGTAATCGGGGACCAAATCAAATAGAAACAGGGGGAAATGGTCATTTTGCCATTTCCCCCTTTGCGTTTGTGCAGGAACAGGATGCCCGGTCATTCACCCATACATAGATGATCTGGGTGATAACAGATCGTTTTGCCAATAAATATCGTACGCCTAAAACGTTTTAGGTCCTCCAAAGCATAGGAACATCTGAGATCACCCGGACTGGATAGACCGGAAATGCTCTAGTCAAGTACTCCTTTCGGGTGAAGGGTGATAAATCGCCGAGGATGAGCGGAAGAAAAACCGTATTGGGTGATATGAAAGAACCCTGGAAAGAGGAAGTAGAAAAAGGTGAAAAGAAGTCGGAAGCAGGGACAATGCAGGAGAAGTTTGTGACCATGGATGACTTTGGATGAAGAAGGAAAGCCTCTGTGTGTTGATATCACCTGAAGAACCGGGGAATTGCAGTTCGAGAGCAGAGGAGAGCTTGAAAAGGGACCAATGCGGTCAGGCAATTATACCCACCGCGGACCAGAGGACAGTGAGTTCGCAATGGACTTGTATGCTTTGCAGAACACCTGCCGGGACAGGTAAAGGATCTGAATGGAATGAAAAGAGCAGATGAAGTCGGAACGGGTAGTCAGGAAGCAGAAAAAGGCATCCCTGCAGACGATAAAGAAGAACGTCAGATATGACGTAGATTCCCTCGAAACAGGGTCCGGAGAAATCCGGACCTTGTTTCTGTTCCTGCATGCTGCACGAAAGACATCACAACATGATCTGAAAAGGTTTGACAAGTGACCGATCGTTCGCTAAAATGTGCGGACAAGTGACCGTAGCATTCAAGCGGGATTCCCAGGGAATGAGATGGAGAAGGGATCATCTTTCGCTGCTGTTCCTGATGCGAATTTTAGGAAATGGAAGTTCGGTACCGAATAATCGACGGGAGCCAGATGGCGACAGTGCAGCCGGCGTGTTTTATGCCCTGGATGAATCGATCAAATGACAAAACAGCACAGGGAGGTACGTATGGAACATATCACCGCCAAAGTCAGTTGTTTTGCGAGAGCGTATCATTACAGAAACCATCCACGCCGTATCTTTGCAGATGAAGCAGCCGGAAGCCTGCTTGGAGAGGACTATGACCGGATTGCAAAAAGTATGATGGACGGAATCAGTTTTTTTCTGCCGGGATTTAAAGGGACTCGGGAAGAAGGCCTGAAAAGGATTGCCGATCACCAGCTGTCGCCTTCGGTTCTTGGAAGAAGTGCCTATTGTGAGAAAAAGATTGAAAATGAAATCCTGCTGGGCTGTTCTCAGATCGTGATCTTTGCTTCAGGGTATGACACATTTTCAATCCGGAACAGGGACAAAGCCATCACTGTCTATGAACTTGATCTGCCCCAGACCCTCATTGACAAGGAAGAGAGAGTCAGGCTGTCAGGTCTTGAATCCTCTGCGGTGTATGTTCCGTGCGACCTGTCGGATCCGGGATGGACGGATCAGCTGAAGGGAAAGGGATATGATCCCGGGAAGAAATCCTTTGGATCGATGCTGGGAATATGCTATTACCTGAGCAAGGAGGAGTGGGCGAACCTGCTTCACAGGGCGGCTGGGATCATGCCGAGAGGCTCTGCCATCTGCTTTGACTATCCTTCAAATACTGGCAGCAGGGAAACCAGGATCAACCAGAACCTGGCCGAAGGCGCGGGAGAAAGGATGAAGGCGGCATATTCCGTTGATGAGATGGAGACCCTGCTTGGACATGCGGGCTTCCTCGTTTATGAACATCTCCGGCCTGAGGATATGACTCAGCAGTTCTTTTCAGCATACAATGAAATCAATCCGGATCATCCGATCAGTGCGCCGGAAGGCGTTGAATACATCCTTGCCGTTTTGCAGGGGTAAGGATCGGATTTTTTGAAGGTACAGATCAGGATGAGGCATCCGGACCTGAAACCGTGAATGGAAATCGTCCCTGCTCTGCAATGGTGACAGCATAAAACAACCTCCGAACCGTCGTTTTCGTGAGATGGTTCGGAGGTTAACTGTTTTATCCCTGGAAAAACGGATCAGGGAAGGAAAAGGAAGAGGGTGGCATGCGGCGCAAACAGCGGTGAAAGGGATTTGCGCCTGCCGTCTGAATACGGCGAGG
>CACYCQ010000135.1:0-5975 GCA_902772995.1 uncultured Eubacteriales bacterium | reverse complement strand
TGATCTTCTCCAGCTCGGAGGTGGCGGACTCAAGGGCCGCGCTGCTTTCGTCGATCTGCTTTTTGAGGGCATCCTCATGTTCCGCATGAGCCGCTTTTTCCTCTTCGCTCATGGAGGAGGTATCCTCTTTCAAGTCTTCCTCCAGATGGCTCTGGGCGGTCTCCAGCGTGGATTTGGCGGAGGAAATCGTGGATTCCAGTTCAGTGATCTTGCTCTTGTTCTCGCTGCTGATGTTGATCAGCAGATTCTTGACGCCCCGATACCCTTCAGGAACATAGAAGGCATCCGTATTGTTGCTGACGGCTGTGGCATAGCCGCTGGGCGTGGCGTCATAGGATTCCTTCTGCTCCGCGGCGCGCTTGTCAAAGTTCTCCTTGACCTGTTCATCAGTGACGGCCACATCCTTGGTTGCGATCTCACGCAGCTTGTTCTCCTCCACCTCGGAGGTGCGCTGCTTGATCAGCATTTCACGGGTATATCCATAGGCTTCAAGGTCCTGGTTGAGCTTGGCATCCAGTTCCTCATTGGTCATGGTTGCCTTCGGGGTGGCCTCATCCGGGGTTTCGACGGATGCCAGGCGCTCCTGCTCCTCCTCCACGGTCTCCAGTTCCGGATAGTTCTGGTACCTCAGGAGGGATTTGTAAAAGGACAGCATGGAGTCAGCATAGGACTCCACATCCTTCTGGTCCTCTTCCGAAAGAGGACGGATGCCCAGCTCCTCCATCTTGTCCTCGACCACGTGGGACTGGATGAGCTGCTCGAGGGCAGCGTCCCCGTAGGCGGCGATGTCCGCATCGGTCAGACGGGAGTTGACGCCAAAGTACTGGGCATAATACTGCTGATAATAATTTGCCAGAGAGGTCCGGAATTCCTTCCACTCTCCCTTGGTGATGTCCTTGCCGTTGACTTTTGCCACGATCTGGCTGTTGTCCATGTTCTCATCATAGCCCACCAGATTGCAGCCGGTCAGACCGATCACCAGAATCATGAGCATCAGGAATGCCAATAGTTTCTTCATGAAGAATCTCTTCCTTTCGTGAAATACGCATCAAGCGGAATTATAATTATGCCATTCGGGGTTGTCAAGAAAAAAACGTAGCCGGGTTCCGCATCTTCTCCTTCCCGGGACCGGGGGCCTGCTGTCTCTTCCGGGCACCGGCTTTCTGAGGGCACCTTCCCGTTTTACGGGAGGGATGGGGTGCCGTCGGGGCTTCTGAGAATTTCAAGACCAGTGTAGACCCCCAGGGTGCGGTTGGGCCATTCCCCGCTGTCCCCGGAGAGCAGATTGTCCATGGTGAAGGGAGAAAGCCCCGGAACATCACGGAGGAAGGCGCGGGACTCCCCCGCCTCCCGGGCCGCCTGGATTGCCGCCTGATTGGCCTGAAGGCGTGCCTCCTGCTGCGTGACATCCTGCAGGGCAACCCGGGTTTGAGAAAGCAGCAGGACCAGGAGCACCGGAAGCACCCACAAAAGGGCGCGGCGGGCGGAGGCATGCTCCTCCAGCAGCGTGCCCGAAAGCCGGCAGGCGGGAATCAGGAGCAGGAAGAGCGTGCCGGTATAGACCCGGTCCGAGACTTCCGGCGAGGCTGCCAGCGCCAGCACCGACAGTGCCGCGCAGGCAATGAGGGGCCAAAGGCGGGCAGCCTGTCCGGGATTCAGGGCGAGCAGCAGGATCAGCGCGGTCAGGGCGGGAGCGGTATAGACCACCGCATAGTAGAGTACGCGCACTGTCCGCAGGGCCGTGGAAAGCAGGAACTGGAGGAATGAATAGGATTCAGCACGGGAGAAGTTCCCCGGCGCCAGCAGCAGCAGCAGCACCCCGGCAGTCTGGAACAGGAGGCATGCGAAGTCAAATGCCGTCCTGTTCCTTCCTTTCCGAAAAAGAAGGAGCGCAGAGGTGACCAGTACGGCTGGGGCGGTGTTCTCATTGGTCCATCCGGCTGCAAGCGACAGGGGCAGCCAGAGGAGCCAGTCTGCCGGGGAGGACGGCCTGTTCCCCCGGCTGTGCTCCCGGACCAGGGGCAGCAGCGCGATGAGGGTCCCCCACAGGTAGTTGCACGATCCGTCCAGCCACAGGAAGACCGTACCGAAGAAGGGCAGCCATGCCATAAGCACTGCATGAAGCAGCAGCAGCAGCGCCCAGGAGGAGCCGCCCGCCAGCTGACCGGACAGATAGAGGACCTCGAGGAGCAGACAAAGATAGGCCAGGGCGTTGAGCAGGTCAAACACCGCCTCCGGCAGCAGCAGAAACAGCTGGGTGAGTCCATGGGTCACGAGCCGTCCGCCCCAGAGGCGGTAGTGTGAAAGGAGACTGGCGGGAATCTGACCGGCCCGTGTGATCCTCTCCCCCGTCGCCCAGCTGAAGGAATAGTCGTAGTCATCCATCTGCATCGGGGTGTGCAGGTTCAGTACAAACAGGGACAGGACGATCATTGCCGCGACAGCAGCAAAGGCCAGTCTGCCGGGGCAGCTGGCCTTTTGAAAAATGCGGGTGGAAATGTTCATTTATCCTGCGACCTCTTTCCTGTAATCCCGGATCACGTTGCCGGAGTAGCAAAGCGTCAGTATATCGTCCTCCCGGACACCCTCCAGCGATTTGCGGCTGTCCAGAAGGAACCGGCGCAGGCCGTCGCTTTTCTTATCCTTATAGATATTGATCAGGACCTCCCGGAAGTAGACCCCTTCCTGGGTGACCAGCTGCGGGGAGGTCTGGAGGTAGATGCCCCGAATCTCATGAACCAGGGCGGACTGCTGGGCATTCAGGAAACGGCTGTAGGAAGAGGCCGGCCGGAGGATCAGGTCAAAGCCGGCGACACAGCTTCCCAGACCCAGTACGACAACGGCGGCGCAGCCCCAGCCAAGGCGGAAGGAAAACAGGGCGGCTTCCGCCGCGAGCAGGACGGCGATCAGTCCGGCCATGAAGAGCCTGCGCGACCTCAGCGTCCTGGCGCAGGCATCCAGATCAGTTTGTGTGTACATCTCAAGCTCCCTGGACCCTCTGGAGGTTGGCAAAACGGGTATACTGGCCCAGCCAGGCCAGCTTGATGGTCCCCAGCGGGCCGTTTCTCTGTTTGGCCACGATGACCTCCGCCACGTTTTTATCGGTGGTCTCCGGATTGTAGTATTCTTCCCTGTGCAGGAACATGATGACATCGGCATCCTGCTCGATGGCGCCGGAGTCGCGCAGATCCGAGAGAATGGGCCGCTTGTCGCTGCGCTGGGCGCCTGCGCGGGAAAGCTGGGCCAGGGCCACAACGGGCACGTCCAGTTCCTTGGCGATCGCCTTGAGGCTGCGGGAAATCTCGCTGACCTCGTTCTGCCGGTTCTCTGCCCGGCCGTCCGAGACCATCAGCTGCAGGTAATCCACCACCACGCAGTCCAGGTCGTGCTCCATTTTGAGGCGGCGGCACCTGGAACGCAGCTGGGTCGGCGTGATGCCGGAGGTGTCGTCGATGTAGATGCCGCAGGCGGACAGCGGTCCCAGAGCATCCGAGAGGCTGAGCCAGTCCTCGTCCCGGAGCGTCCCGTGACGCACCGCCTGCATGTCCACCCGGGCATCGGCGCACAGCATCCTCATGGCCAGCTGGCTTCGGGGCATTTCAAGGGAAAAGATGGCGATGTTCTTCTTCCTGTGAGCCGCCTGGGTGGTCATGTTCAGGCCGAAACTGGTTTTGCCCATGGACGGACGCGCACCCACGATAACCAGCTCTCCGCCGTGAAGGCCGGTGAGCAGATGGTCCAGGTCATCAAATCCGGTGGGAACCCCGTCCAGCTCACCCTTGAGCTGGAACAGCGTCTGAATATGACGGTAGGTTTCCGGCAGGATCTCCGAGATCGGCGTGAGGCTTTCTCCATCCTGCCGGCGCATGACGATGTCAAATATGGCTTTTTCTGCGGAGCCCAGAATGAGCGGCAGAGGATCCG
The DNA here is from genome assembly GCA_902772995.1 of uncultured Eubacteriales bacterium. Taxonomy (GTDB): domain Bacteria; phylum Bacillota; class Clostridia; order Christensenellales; family Aristaeellaceae; genus Ventricola. The sequence continues at coordinate 2,051 of CACYCQ010000135.1, read as the reverse complement.
CCTGGGCATAGGCGTTCTCCTCGATGGTGCTGCAGGCCTTGATGAGCCTCCGCAGGGTGGCCTTTTCATCGACGATCTGCATGTAGGCCCTGGCATTGACGGTGACGATGCTGCTCTGGCGCAGATCAATCAGGTAGGACAGCCCTCCGGAGCCTTCCAGGGTCCCCCTGCGCCGCAGTTCCTCGCTGACGGTGATCAGGTCACAGGGCTGGCCCTGGGAATTGACGGTGCGCATGGCTTCGAAGATTTCCCGATGGGCAGCCTGATAGAAATCCTCCGCCTTCAGAAGTTCAAATCCCAGGCTCAGGGCCTCGGTGTCATTGAACATGCACCCCAGGGTGCTTTTTTCCGCGTCAAGGTTGTTCGGGGCGACCTGATTGGCGGTGTTCTCCATTGCATTCTCCTTTCCCGGAGAGGTGCGGCGAAGAGACTGACGGTCAGGCCTTCTCCACTTCCACGTGTACGTTCATCTCCGCCTTGACCCCGGGATACAGGGAGATGGCGGCGGTGTAGTCTCCGCTGTTGCGGATGCTGCCCACCTCGATTTTGCGCTTGTCCAGGGTGACGCCATACTGGAGCTTCAGGTTTTCGGCGATTTCGCTGCCGGTGACGGAGCCGTACAGTTTGCCCGTCTCCGATCCCCGGGCCATGATGCGTACGGTCTTGCCGGCGATCTTCCGGCAGGCTTCCTCTGCCTCCGCCTTGCGCAGGTCTTCCTTGTGCCGGGCGGCCGCCTTGGCTGTTTCAATGGCATTGAGATTGGTGGAGTTGGCCTCCTTGGCCAGTCCCCTGGGAAACAGGAAATTCCTGGCAAAACCGTCTGAAGCCTCGATGATCTGATCCTTTTTTCCGGTGCCCTTGATATCCTTGAGCAGAATGACTTTCATGGCATTTTCTCCTTATGGTCTGGGTTTTTCGTCCAGCGCTCTGCGCCGGTGCGTGATGTCGATGGTCTGGTCCAGTATGCCGATGATCAGGTACGGCAGACTGATCACAAAATAGCCGATCCCCAGCAGCACGTACAGAAGTCTCCGTCTGCGGCTGCCCTGGGCGGCATTTTCCCGGCGGTGGATGAACAGATAGGCAAATGCGGCCAGCCCCTGGCAGATCATCAGCTGCTCGGCGACGCTCAGGGCAACCAGAAACAGATTGCCGTAGAACTGCTCATCGATCCGGGAAAAGACAAACAGAACGCCCAGAGTGGACAGAATCACAATGCCCCATTCCCTGGGCACGGCCCAGGTGGTGAAACCGGGGCGATCCACGTCGGGCAGGATATCGCGGAGCCTTCCTCTTGTATAGTACTGACCGGCGGCTCCGAAGACCAGGCCGTTGGTCAGAATCCGCACGGGAATGTCGATGCGCAGGAACTGATCCATGTACTGCAGCATTTCCCGCATGGTCTCCGTACTTTGGAACATGCCCAGGACGGACATGTCCGAACCGGACAGCGCCTTGCGAAGGGAGCTCTGGAAAAGGGGATCCTCCAGGGTCCGGGAGACGGAGGTAATGAGATAGCTGACCACGTCTGACCCGAAAATCCGGGAAAGAACATACATGGTGAGGTATTCAATCACCCAGAACACGGAGGCGGCGATGATGACGCTCAGCCAGAATCCCTTCTTCTTTTCCGCCAGCCAGAAGGTAAGCAGAACGGGAACCAGGACCGAAACGGCGCCGTATCCCAGCCCGAAGCCTCCGTAGTTGAGCCATCCGTGGGCGATGAACAGCAGCGAGACAACGCCTGCGCAGACAGGACCCGCCTTGAAAAACAGCACAAGCATCAGGAGGGGCATGATGACCGCGGTATGAGGCAACAGGCTCATGATGAACAGGACCGGGAGAAACAGCGCAAAGACGGCGCCCAGCCCGATGGACATGCCCAGATGGTTTTTTCTTTCTAAGATCTTCACAGTATTCTCCTATGTAAAAAAATAAGAACCCGATATGATCGGGTTCTTACCTGGTGCACCTTCAGGGGCTCGAACCCTGGGCACCCTGATTAAGAGTCAGGTGCTCTACCAACTGAGCTAAAGGTGCACAGCTCAAGC
>CACYCQ010000134.1:0-2368 GCA_902772995.1 uncultured Eubacteriales bacterium | reverse complement strand
GGGGGGCTGGAAATGCTGAAGCAGCAGACAAGGGCAGAATATGCAGTATTTGAAGATGTTTCTCAACCAAAGGGCACCGGACGAACAGGGGAGCGCCGTGCCGGCCTATTACCGCAGCGTCCATGTGCTGTTTGATGTCTTCCTGTGTATCAATGCCAGCACGACCTTTCTTCTGTCACTGTTCCTGTGTGGACAATTTACGCTGATCCCCCTTGTGCAGATCGGGCTGATTGTGCTCTCGCACTTCGTGATCTCGGGAGTGCATACCGGACTGGTCTTTCAGATGGCGCTGACGCTGATGTGGTGTTTCTGGAACATCCACAGCTTCGGCTGGAACGTCGGCGGGCAGCATTTCCTCATGCCCATGCTGGTGATTCTGTTCTTCTCGGTGTATGAAAGTCCGGTCCGGAAGATCCTGGGATTTGTGCTGCTGATCATTTTCCGCATGGGGATTTTCGGCTACTCCGTCATCCATGCGGCCACGATTCCCCTCTCCTCCGTGCAGAGAGTCTTTCTTCAGACGGTCAACAGCCTGACGGTGTTTGCCCTGCTGGCAGGAATCTGCATCATCTTCAGCAGCAATATCCAGGAATCGGAACGGAAGCTTCTGATCCTCAACGAGAAGCTCCAGAAGGATGCCGAAACAGATGTCCTGACCCGGCTGCCCAACCGGCGCTCCCTGAAAATGGAAATGGAGGAGTTTATCCGGCTGAATCCGTCCAGCAATTTTTCCATTTCCATCGCTGATATCGACTTTTTCAAGAAGGTCAATGACACCTACGGCCACAACGGCGGCGACTACGTGCTGGTGGAGTTGTCCAATCTGTTCATGAAATGGCGGGAGGAGAAGGGCTTCTGTGTCTGCCGCTGGGGCGGGGAGGAATTCTGTTTCTTCCTGTACAACCGCAACATCGACGAGGCGGGAATCATCGTTCAGGACCTGTGCAGGGCCGTGGAAAACCTGCCCCTGAGCTTTGAGGGACATGACTTCCACATCACCATTACCGCAGGCGTGGAGGAAAATGATTTCCATTCGAGTCTGGAGGAGCTGCTGGACAAGGCGGATGTCAAGCTGTATATGGGCAAGCAGAACGGGCGCAACCAGGTGGTGATCTGATCCCCCTCCTCCAGCCGGGCGTCGCGGCAGAAACGGCGCATTCGGGCTTTCCCGCGGCCGGACAGGCCGCGGGAAAGCCATCTGCAAAAAGAAATCTGGTGCAGGACATCCCGGTGTCCTGCACTTTTTTAAAGGCGGCCGCAGCAGGGGGACGCTTTTTGGCGCAGTTCCGGACAGACAGCTGCGGGGCGGTGAGATCCGGACGCGGCAACAGCCGATTTCAGGGAAACCGGAGATAAAGGAGTGATCGGCGATGGCAAAGGTACGGTTTGGGATTCTGGGCTGCGGGCGCATCGCCCGCCGCATGGCCGGAGCGCTGGCCGGGTCCCGGGAGGCGGAACTGGCGGGCTGCGCGGCCCGGGATGTGCACAGGGCGGAGGCTTTTGCACGGAAGTACCCCGGATGCAGGGCCTATGCCGGCTATCAGGAACTGATCGAAAGTCCGGACGTGGATGCGCTGTATGTGGCCACGGTCCATACCCTGCACGGGGAACTGGCCGGACGCGCTCTGGAGGCGGGCCGGCCGGTGCTGGTGGAAAAGCCCATGGTGGTGGACCCGGAGGAAGGCGAGGCGCTGGTGCGTCTGGCCCGGGAAAAGGGCGTGCTGCTGATGGAGGGCTTCTGGACGGGGACGCTGCCCGCGGTCCGCAGGGTGAAGGACTGGATCCGCGAAGGGCGCATCGGTGAGCCCCGGCTGCTGCGGGCGGCCTTCTGCTTCGCCAGTCCCGTGGATCCCGAAAGCCGGCTGTGGAACCCGAAGCTGGGAGGTGGCGCCCTCTGGGATGTGGGCATTTACCCTGTCCGGTATGCCATGGGGCTCCTGGGGGACCCCCTTCAGGTGACGGCCCGGGTCAGCCGCGGCGAGACGGGTGTGGATGCCTCGGTGGAGGCCGTGCTTGAATACCCCGGGGCCCTGGCCAGCTGCATGGCTTCCATCTGCGGATATATGGACCCGGATGCGGTGATCAGCGGGGACGGGGGCTGGATCCGGCAGGCGCAGTTCTGGGGGTCCCGCCGAGCAGAGCTTTATGACAACGGCGGGAAGCTCCTGGAGGTTTTTGAGGACCCCCAGGAGGAGGGATTCGTGCATGAGGTGGACCATTTTGCCCGGCTGGTCAGGGAGGGCAGGCTGGAAAGCGACCTGGTTCCTCTCAGGGATACCCTGACCTTCGTAAAGATGGCCGGGAAAATCCTGGATGCCCGGGGCTGCTGAAGGCAGAGAAGAAGGACAGGCCATTTGATAAAGTGAGC
>CACYCQ010000133.1:0-4570 GCA_902772995.1 uncultured Eubacteriales bacterium | reverse complement strand
CATCATCAGCAGCAAAATCACCAGTTTTTTTCCCATTGTCGAATCCCCCTCTGGTGGTTATTCCCCGTTCCCATTCATGAAACATGCCTACACTATACATCTTTGCTGTCAACTTTTCAACAAAAGATCGGAATCTCCCGGAAAACGCGGGCTTCCTTCGAGGATTCACGGCTCCGTGACGCCCGGGCAGGACATGGACGGATCCTGATGCGGAGCGTTTTTCCGCATGCGCAGGTTTCTTTTCCGCTCTTCTCCAGGAAGCACGGCTCCCCCGTTTCCGGGGTATCAGGAGGAGGGAATACCGTGTGAGTCATTCGCCCTGGCCCTCACGTGCAGGGCCTGCAGGCCGTGTTTCCTCTGCACATCCATATTCAAGGAGCCTGATACCACTTTCGTATCAGGCTCCTGACAATGGTCTGTCCCGGATGGGCGGCTTTCTGTCCTACAGTTCCGGCGTTTCGTCCTCCTCAAAGGATTCCTGTCCCAGTTCCGTAATCTTCGTCTTTCCCGCTTCCCCGTACTGGTACAGCTGGTCAAAGTACTCGATCGCGGCCCGGATCTTCGTTCTGAGCAGATATCCGCCTGCCTCCGTCTCCGCATAGATCGTCTCCGGATTGACCTGCGGATGCCAGTCATAGGCCTTTGCGTGAAACTCCTGAATTCCGGAAAGAATCTGCAGCGTCTCCTGCCGGGTCAGCTTGGCCAGCTCCGGCGCGTTGATCATGGCATTGAGGGTCGCCTTAACCGCCTTCAGCGTGGCGGGATCCTCCGCGTATTCCGCTTCGGCGTTTTCCACTTCATGCTTCTTGTCGATCACGTCCTCCGCATAGGAGGAGCTGAGCGCAAACAGGGAAAACACGCTCTTCATCCGCTCCCCGGGCTGCAGGAAATTCTGCATCTCCCGATAGCACTTGAGCCGGGTTTTCTTTCCCATCCGGCCAATGAGCTCCGCCTCGTCAAACAGGATCACCCATCCGTCCAGCCCGATTCCCCTGAACAGCCGGCTCATGAAGGAGAAATAATCCCCCGTGTGCTTGGTCTTCACGAATCTCTGGTTGAACTTCGCCACCTGTCCGTTCATCACCCGGCGATAGCTGCGCTTGATCAGGTCGTTGGAAACAAAGTCACCTTCCAGGTCCCCGAGAAACTGCAGCCGCTCCTCTTCCTCCTGCGTCCCGAGCATGGCCCGAAGCAGATAATACAGCTTGTCCGTTTCCAGTTCCCTGGCGGAATAGGCCAGCAGATCGCCCGTGGTGCCGCTTCCCGGCGTCAGTTCCTCCAGCTTCTGCCGAAATCCCGGCTGCGCGGCCCCAGGCATGTAGGTGTTGGAGATCACCTTCTGATACAGGACCGGCAGGTTGTTCATGGGGGTTTCTTTTCCCAGCGCCACATAGGAAACCGCCATATTGCTCTGTGTCGCCAGATTGAACACCGTATTAAGCAGATGGGTCTTTCCCTCGCCATAGTGTCCCGTAAAGATCATCCCGTCCGACTTTCCCTCGGAACGGACGGCCTCCATCCGGTCCTCAATCCGCTTCATCATGCCCGGCCGGGCTTCTGTAAAGCAGGCGCCGACCGCACGGGAGGGAACGCCGGAGCGCAGTGCCTCGATCACATGCATCGCGTAGTAATCAGCCATGCTCCCTCTCTCCTTCCACAGTCATGCGGTTCACCAGATACGGGATACCCAGTTTTCCGAACACGGCGCGGGACCTGAGTGTCTCGGCCACCTCCGGGGTGATCGGCCAAGCTTCCAGGCCGTCCATGGTCAGCACCTCCGCCAGCCTTCGGGACATTTCCACCATCTGTTCCTCATCATAGGTTTCATCCCCGAAGCGGTCCATATCCACAATATCGGCAAAGCGGTTGAAGCGCATGCTGACCACCTCGTTCTGCATCCGCATCCACAGCGCCTGGTAGCTCTTCACCCCGAGGCTGTCATTGTCCGTCATTTCCCTGTCCATGCAGAACAGGAACATCACATGGCGCATGCTGTCAATGTCATCGATCAGCTGCCGGATGCTCTCGTAGGTGTCTTCCCGACGGGATTTGCTGTATTTGATCTTGCTGTCACTGCTCTTGCCGATCAGATGCTCCAGATCATCCACGACCACCAGAAGACCCGGGCGTCCGCTCATATGGATCACCTCGCACAGGGATCTGAGCAGGTTGCGCGCATTGAATTTGGAGATTTTGGTCACGGACATCCCGAGGTTTTTCATCTGGGCGACTTTTACCGCAGGATCCCCGTGCATCCAGGCCAGAATCATCTCCCTGTATGTGCTTTCAAGCACGGGATATCCCAGCAGGTCCCCCGTCAGCAGGGAGCAGCATCCTGCAAAGGTGTTATCCAGCAGGGGATTGCGCGTGAACTTCCTGCGAAGGGCTTCCCGGATTTCTCCCTTGGTGAAAATGTCCCCTTCTCCCTTGTCCGAAAGCACATCCATCAGGGTCTTGCTCTCCGGGATCCCGGTCGGATCATATCCCATTTCACGGATGATCTGATTCCTGCAGTCCCGGATGATCTCCCCCAATCCGCACTGGCGCAGAATCTCCAGGTAGACACCTTTAAAATCATGCAGCCATACCTCCCGCGCGGAGAGGGTTACCGTCAGATAGTTCCGGGCCTGCGCTTCCAGCATCATCTGCTCCGCAAGGGTGGTCTTGCCGCTTCCCTGGAGGCCCGTGACAAACTTGATCTTGCTGCCTCCCGCCGGGATGTAGGTTTCCAGATACTGCTTCGTCAGGAAATCCGTCAGGGAATTCATCGAAACCATCGTCTCCCGCAGCAGCTCCTCATTCCCCGGCGCCTTTCCTTCCTTCAGACGATTCAGGCCTTCCTGCCTGTCCAGATTCAGCTCCGCCATGTTGATTTCCAGAGCCTCCCTTTCTCAGCCCACCGGCTTAGTCGTCTTTCATGACCCTCAGGGTACTGATATAGGATTCCACGCCGGTTCTGCTCAGCACGCGGATTCCGCTCGCACCGTCCCTGCTGGTTCCGAAGTCGTATCTCACGCCGCTCTTCGTCTTCCACGCTTCCGTGCCTGCCTCAAACAGTCTGGAAAGATCGAAGGCAAAGGCCTGCATGTCATATTCCTTCCTGGCCCGGGCCATCGGCGCCAGATTCTTGTAGATCTTCGTGAGCGCCTGGGTGGTCCCCACGCGCTGGCCGCCCCGCAGGCAGGTGACCTCATAGGCCGCAGCCAGCTCCTCCATAAAGGATGCCGCGTTGAAGTTCGCCTTATTCAGCTTGATCTGTCCCATGCGAATCGTCTCTGCCACAAATCTGGGCCGGATGCTCTGAACCTTCTTCCGGTCCATATAGACTTCCGCCGGATGCTCCGCATCTCCCAGAATCCTGACCTTGTAGGGGAACATCTCATAGACGCCCTTCTCGCCCTTCACGTCGACCTTCTTCTCGGCGCAGGCATCCAGCAGCTGCTGCGTAAAGTCGCCGCTGACAAAGTATTCCTGTTCATTGAAGGAACCGGTCTGCGCCTGCAGGGCCTCCACGCGGTCCTTCAGCTGAGCAATCGCCTCCTGCATGGCGGCAATGCTCTTGTTGGCTTCCGTCAGATTGCCGGTATCCAGGCTCTTCTGGATCGCCTTCTGCAGTTTCACGGTGCTGTTGGCGGCTTCCTTGACATTCTTCATCAGGGGGGTCAGGGTCTCCATCAATACTTCATAGTTCTGCAAGTGTCCATCCTCCTTAATTCATTGTCCAATTCTGGATTTTCTCTTCAAACAAGTCCGCAAAAGACTCCCTGCGGCTCCTTCCCGGCAGTCCTCATCACGGACGTACTTCAGGAATTTCCTGTGTACAAAGCAAATAAATAGTCACTTTCCACAGACAGTTTCTCATTATATGAGTTTCCCCGTTTCCGGGCAAGTCCCCTGTTTGGCTTTTTTCTTCTGCAGATCCCCATATCCTGTGAAGCTGAACAAAATGACACTTGAATGAAACCGCATTTCAAAAAGACTTCCAGAATCTCATGCCGGATATCAGGGCAAAAAGGCCTGCCAGGTGATACGTCCTGCTGTGTGGCATCCAGGCCGGCCCGGATAAGGGCTTTCCCGTCCTGACCGCAAACCGGCCGATCACTGCTGCAACAGCATACAAGACAAGATCTCCAGGAACTGCAGAAGTCATCTCGCTGGTTTTCCACGAATAGTCAGGGGTGGAGGAGCTTCGAGGGATTCAATCCTCCTCCAGATAAGGTGCCCGAGAAAGAAATGCCGATTGGAGCAGAGCACACTTCCTGACGAGCGATTCGATCTCATGTGGAAAAGCACGACGATGACCCATGTCAATGGCAGAAGATAGGATCCTGCCGCTAATCGCTGAAATAATCACTGAATTTCACTGAAAAAACACTGAATTCAGTCTTATTTCACGTCATGACTGTCCCTGCTACTATCAACTGCACTGGCAATCTGGAATCATCATAATCCTTCAAACTGCATACCACCATCTGTGACTTACTGTCGAAGGGGAGTATCTCACTGATCTAAACAACTAACGAAAGCCCCCTCTGACTTGTGCCGAATCTCACGCTGACTCACACTGAAT
>CACYCQ010000132.1:0-4532 GCA_902772995.1 uncultured Eubacteriales bacterium | reverse complement strand
GTGCGCGTACCGGCGGACAGGTTGTTGTGCTGTATATACACGATTTCCATGCCGCTTTCCGCCGCCCATTCGATGGCGGCATTCAGTCTGTCAATGATGTCCCTGTAGTGCTTTGTAATATCGTTTTGAATATCAATCACGACCAGTGCTTTTCCATTCATTTTCTCTGACCTCTGCTTCCTGTTCAGTTTGTTCTTCAGTGTCAGCATTTCCCCTTCACTTTTTCAAAGCCCGCCGTCACACCTTTGAGCGGAATCATTTCTCTTCCTTTTATCACCCGGATCATGGAAGCATGCGTCATGAGTCTTCTGACATCTTCCACCTCCGGATCATCCCCTCCAGCCTTTCTGCAAAGCCTTTGAGGTTATGTCCATCAAAAACCAGCTTGCCGTCACTGTTCTCCTGGGTGATATTTTCCCGGGCAGCTCCTTCCAATTTCTTTTCTCCCGCAATACCGGTCCTTCCGCCAGGATCATATCGCCATCATTATCGGAGACAGGCTCAGATCCAAACAGGTCCTGTCAGGACAGCCCGGATCTCCCGATATCGTTTTCTCTTTCATTGGTGCATCTTTTCCCGCAGGTTCTTCACGGCATCCGCGTTGTTCCCGGTGACAGCCGCCAGTTTTTCGCAGGTTTCCATCTCTGCACAGCTGCCGCAGGTTGCAATCTTTTTTCCCATTGCGCATTGGCGTATAGGACAGAGGGATTCACAATAGGGGGTTTTCGGCCCGTCGATCCGGCATCCGACACAGTTGATCATTTCCGGCGTAATTTCGACGCCGTTCAACTTCGACCAGAGCTCGGCCACCTTTTCCCGCAGCGCATTGTCTTCATGGATTGTGGCAATCCGGGCTTCACAGGTTTCGCAGTTCAGACCGCAGCAGGCGATAAATTCATTCATTTGTTCATTCCTCCGTTCACGATGGCCGCATACTGCTCTTCCGGGATCATGGGCGACCCGATTTCAGAAAGCAGGGCCTTGTCGATCCCGCCGCTTTGGGCGTATTGCTTTCCCGCCTGCCGCACAAGGGCAAGCCTTGGTCCTGTGACGGCGGCGGCTTCCGGCGCGCTGAACATGGGGCTTTCAGGAACGGTGATGATCGTGTGGTTTTCAGGAAAACACAGCTTGAACTGAGCGACCGCAGGTTCGAAATTGTGCCTGCTGTTGGGAAAGCCGCAGCCGCAGATCATCAGATACTTCAGATGTGCAAAGTCCGCCTGGCCCACGTGCGCATACCGGTCACCCACCTTCCGCATCGCCAGGGAGGACAACGGCATCGTGCGGTCCAGCAGCGCCTTCAGCTGCGCGGGCATACCGTAGCAGTACAGCGGGAAGCTGAACAGCAGCAGCTCGCTTTCCAGGATTCCATCCAGGATGTCCCGCATATCGTCGTCATGGATGCATGTCCCGCCGTTCATCTTGCAGGCAAAACAGCCGGTGCAGTATTCGATATGGCGGTCAATCACGTCAATCACATGGATCTTCTGGGGCGCCGCATCCTGCATCCCTTCCAGAAACGCCCGGGTGATATGCATGGTATCGCTCTTTTCCCGCTTGGGGCTGCCGTTCAATACCAATATCTTCATTGTGTTCATGCCTCCTTTTCCCACCTCTGTGCTTATTGTTTGCGTATGAAGGCTTCCTGATCGTTCATGGGTTCCTGTTGCAAAGACAGAAGCGCTGTCACATCATTCAAGCAGCCGTGCATCAGGCAGCCGGGAAGAAAGGTATGCACCGGATTGACCAGTCCGCAGGATGCACTCAGATCCCGGATGTTTGTTCCCTCATTTCCCTTTTGAGAGAATATCTCCGGCGCTGTCGACGCTGCCTTTTCCTTCTTATCTTTTGTGATAATGATTTCCATCAGATGGCAGGTGACCTTTCGTTCACCCATTATAGTGAATGAAAGTTTACCTGTCAAGTCATATATCGGATTTTTACGTAACTATACCATCAGCCATCAGCTCTGCAATCAGTCACAATTGCTCCCGTCGAAAAGGGTACCAGAAAATCAACCAGAAAAAGCCCCCGCAGCAATCGTCATCATCACGATCACTGCGGGGGCGTCAGTTTTCTCCCGGAAATATACCAGTTCCGTAAAGACCATCTTTTCTGCACGATTCCGGATGGAATTCATCCGTCCGATCCGTTCCATCTGACCGGATGCCCTGAGGGTCCCGGATACAACTTCGTTCTTTGCCGCAGATGCGGCAATGTGTTCCGCGCGCTCAGTACAGACCCGGCAATTCTCGAGGGGTGCCGTTCCGGTTTCCCTGAAAGCAGGAAATCTGTAAAGAGAACAGGCCGGTGCTTTTTGAGATGCCGCTTCCGCATTCGCCCATACCAGCCGGTCTGGTCCTGATGGAATGTGAGACGCTTCCTGTTCCGGGCCGTCATGCTGTTCACCGGCACCGCACGCATTCCTGTATCTCCCCGGAAAAAGCACCCTCTACCCCCTGCGCTCCCGCCCGGATGGCGATGCCAGGATTTTCACAGCAAGAACTGATCGAATCCGGTTGTTTCCAGAATCTCCCGAACCGCTTCGCTGACACCCGTCATGCTGAACCGGCTCTTATCCTCCAGCGACTTGTACATCATCAGCAGAACGCGCAGACCCGCAGATGACACATAGGACATCCGGCTCACATCTATGTTGATTTCCCTGATTCCGCCGCCTGCCTCCTGAAACTTCTTCAACAGCTCCGGAGCAGTGATGGTATCCATTCTTCCCTGGACAGACGCGGTAAACACCCCGTCAGCACAGCCTGATTCAACGGCAAAGGGAAGGTCTTTATCAATCGCCCTCTCCGTTTTCTTCTCTGCGGTCATCGTGAAGATATCCATCACTTTATACGCTTCACGAAGTTCCCCCATCAGGTCCGCATCAACTCCGGGGATATCCGGAACATATCGTTCAACGCTTTCCGTTTTCACATTGAATCCCTGTTCATTCAGGAACCGCTTTGCGCCGTCAGTTCCATGCAGGAAAAAACTGTTTTTCTGGAAATCCACGTCAGCAATGTTCTGGGCTTTACCCTGTATCCGGGATGCAAATGCCGCGGCATCCTTTTTCAAAACGGTTGCAAACGTCAGGGTGTAAATCCGGAGAATGGAGCTGTCCGCTGTGATCCAGCAGCCACCATATTCAGACAGAAGGCGGTGTATTGCCTGGCACAGACTGATCATCTCCGACTCGGAAAAATACCCGAGAAGGCCTTCAGTAACAATGCACAGCTCTCCTTTTGCATCCCCCAGCGCATCCTTCATCGACTGATAATTTGTAGCATCGACAGCATGGTACCCGGCGAGAGCACGCTGCTTTTCTGTCATGGTTTTCTCCGCTGCTGGCTTCATCGCGTCAATCACAATGGGAAGGTCAAATCCATAGTACTTCCTCCCCGCATCAGCCATTTTAAAGCCACGGGGAGAATAGCCCGAAGGAAGATCGACAATATTGGGCTTCCCGCTTTCGAGCGAGGCCTGATTATGGATTTCATAGCGCGCCTTCTGTGCGATCTTATAGCATTTTTTCATCTCTTCAGGCGTATAGGTGGCTGCTTTTCGCATCTCTGCCATATCAAGATATGGAAGCAGGGCGATCGCATCCTTGTCCCCCGCCCCCGCCAGCATCAGTACGGTTCCCTTTGCCGTTGTGTAGATTGGATTGACAATCTGCTGTAATTCCTTCATTTCCATCGGTATTTCCTCCTGTTGTCAATTCTGTTCTGATTCCCCGCTCCTCCGGTTCTGCAGGAATCGTCTGGTTATCCCTGTTTTCCGCACATACCGGCCGGTCTCCGTGCACATGACCGCGCTGCCGGTATTCTCCTCTTCTCCCTGGATCCCCATCATGACGCCGCCGTCCCGCACATTGCGTCACCGGCCGGCGCAGCCATGCACTGCGGCCTGACGGGGGCTGAGCCGGAAGCCTGCTCCCCAAACGCATCCTGTAAAATGACGCGCTTACGGACCACATCTTCGCCGCATTTCCTTCATTTCCATGTTCCCAAAGGATTCTGAGCAGATCCTCCGGTCCCGGCCGCACCGCAGCCGCATCGCCCGGATGGATAAAGCAACCCTGAACGCCTGATGAATGTGACAAAACAGGAGTCGGACGGTTACCTGGCGGGGTTCGGCGGGCAGCTGTTCTTCGAATATGGGTGCCGGCCTGAACCCCGCAAATCCGCGCCCCGGCTGGTCCCGGAGCTGGAGCAGGGATGGCCGGCACCGGCGTCAGTTTTGACAGGGATGAAGCAGGGGCAGTTTACGCTCCGGTAAGCCGCCCCCGCGAAGACCATTATTTCAGCTTTTTGCCGGCGTAATAGGCCTCCTGCGGCAGGACGTGGGAAAGGCCTTCCTTCTCCGCCGTCAGCAGATCCTTGTCAAACACCAGGAAGTCCGCGTCCTTGCCCGCTTCGATGGAGCCCTTGCGGTTTTCAATGCCGAGCTGCTTCGCGCCGTTAATCGTATATCCCAGCAGCATTTCTTCGATTCCCATTCTCTCATCCTCAGGCGGGAATATATAATCG
>CACYCQ010000131.1:0-5444 GCA_902772995.1 uncultured Eubacteriales bacterium | reverse complement strand
GATCGGAACCCTCCCTCGCGGCAGAAAAATGCCGGATCGCCCTGTCAGATGCGGCCAGACTTCGGGAAAACGGCGGAGGGGTTACAGGCGGAGAATCTCTTCCTCGCTGCGGATGCCGAATTCGGCCTTCTTTTCCCGGTTCATCAGGGCAAGCACCGCATCCCGGGGATTTGCGCCGCTGAAGACGGCTTCATTGACGGCATGGGCAATGGGCATGCTCACGTGATACCTTTGGGACAGCTGCATGACGGCAGGAAGGGCATTGATGCCTTCCACCACCATGCCTACCCTGGACACGGCCTCCTTGACGGGAATCCCTTCCCCGATCATGTGGCCGCACCGGTTGTTGCGGCTGTGCCGGCTGGTGGCGGTCACGATGAGGTCGCCCATGCCGGCAAGGCCGGGGAAGGTCTGGGGATGTGCTCCCATGGCCAGACCCAGACGGGTGATTTCCGCCATGCCGCGGGTGATGATGGCCGCTTTGGCATTGTCTCCGTAGCCAAGGCCGTCGGAAATACCGGCGGCAAGGGCGATGATGTTCTTGACGGCTCCGCACAGCTCCACACCCAGGACATCCGGGTTGGTATAAACGCGAAGACAGGAATTCATGAAAATATCCTGAACGGTCTCCGCAACGGACAGATCCTCGCACGCGGAGACGATGGTGGTGGGCAGATCCTGCGCCACTTCTTCCGCGTGGGTGGGTCCGGAGAGGGCGACCAGGGAAAAGCGCGTCAGACCTGCGCGGGTCAGTTCATCCCGGATGACACCGGTCATGGAGAGAAGGGTGTCCGGTTCGATGCCCTTGGCGACATCCACGATGATCTGTCCCTCAGGGATATAGGGAGAGGCACTGCGGGCGGTGCTGCGGACGAATACGGAAGGAACGGCAAACAAAAGGATGTCCTTCCCGGTACAGACCTCCGAGATGTCCTTGGTAAATCGTGTGGCGTCGGGAATCTGCACGCCGGGAAGATTGCGGTGCCTGCGGGTCTGGGAGAGTTCGTCGATCTCCTGAGGCAGAGCGGACCAGACAGTGACCTCGTGAGCGCAATTGGTGAGCATACGGGCAAGCGCGGTTCCCCATGTACCGGCACCAAGGACTCCGATCTTAGCCATATCTATCAACTCCTGTTCAGTTTTTTTTGATTATGGGTACTTTATCCGGGAATGTCAAGACGTTCTGAAGAGAAACAAAATGCAGGGGAAAGAGGTCGTATTCACGAACAAAAGAAAAAGCCGCAGGAGGAACCTGCAGCTCAGGTGGAGAGAAAATTATTTTTTGTTGATGGCATCCTTCAGGGTCTTGGAAGACTTGAAGGCGGCATTCTTGGACTCGGCAATCTCAACAGCTTCGCCGGTTGCAGGGTTACGGCCGGTGCGCGCGCCACGGGTGCGAACTTCAAAGGTTCCGAATCCGGGGATGGAAACCTTTTCGCCCTTGGTGAGATCCTCGGTGATGGCATCGAACACGGCGCTTACGGCGCTGGTGGCAACCTTTTTGGTCACCTGAGCCTTCTCAGCAACAGCGTCAATCAGTTGAGTCTTATTCATGTGTATTAGCCTCCTTAATCAAAAGACGAAAGTTGTCGGTGACCTTCGGACACCGCCGCATAGAATAGCGAAGAACGTCTGAAAAGTCAACGCTTTTCAGGAAAAATGCGGAAAAACCTATGGGAAATATGTAAATACACATAAAGTCGATATGGAAACGGAAACACAGTGAACCGGGAAGTGCCAAAGGACCATCTGCAAGGGTTTACGGCACAAAGATGGGGCAAATTCCACTTGCCTTTTGACCGGAAGAGGCGTCTCTGCTATCATGTGACAAATGACGCGGAAAGGAAGATGGTGAATATGGCAACGAAGGAAAAGCTGAGTCGGGAAGTCAGAACCTATGAAAATGAGGAGATCCGGGTGACCTGGAATCCGGAGGCCTGCGTGCATGCGGGAGCCTGCGTCAGGGGAAATTCCCGCGTTTTTGATCCTGCGCGCTGTCCGTGGATCGACCTGACACAGGCTCCTGCGAAGGAAATCGCTTCGGTCATCGGCAACTGTCCTTCCGGGGCGCTCAGGGTTGAGATGAAGAACCCGGTGAGTATCGTGTTTGAGGAGGAGGCATGCAGAAGCGCAGCGTACAGGGACGATGTCCAGATCGGGGAGTGCGAGTTCCTCATTTCAGGAAACAGGTGGACACTGACGCATACCGGCGTGCGTCCCGGATTTGAAGGACAGGGAATTGCCAGAATGCTGGTGGAAAAGGTCATTGAGGAAGCCCGACGGAGAAAAGCGCACATCGTGCCGGTTTGCTCGTATGCCCGGAAGATGATGCTTGGCAGGGAAGCCTACAGGGACGTGCTGGCTCCCTGAGGGCATTGCGCGGCCTGACACGGGTGCTGCGCTGGGGGGCTGACAGATGGACGGCGGATCTGTTGTGAAGGAGCACGGTCACAATGGAGCGGCGCCATCCAGAGGCGGAAGAAACAGGGTTACAGAGGAAGAGGGGGAAAGGGAAATGAAGAAGCGCCCGGTGATTGGGGTACTGCCCCTGTGGGATGAGAAAAAGAACAGCTTCTGGATGCTGCCGGGCTATCTGGAAGGTGTACGTCAGGCAGGGGGACTGCCCCTGATGTTTCCGATGACGCAGGATGAGGATGAACTGCAGCAGCTGCTGGATCTTTCAGACGGGATCCTGTTTACCGGAGGGCATGACGTGGACCCGGCCATCTATGGTGAGGATCCGCTTCCCGGGCTGATCTCCAGCTGCCCGGAAAGGGACCGCATGGAAACGCGTCTGCTTGAAGGGGTGCTGCGGGAGAAGGTGCCTTCGCTGGGAATCTGCAGGGGGATACAGCTGTTCAACGCGTTTCTGGGCGGAACGTTGTACCAGGATCTTCACCTTCAGCATCCCTCCCCGGTATGCCATGTGCAGAAGCCGCCTTACGACAGGATGGCGCACCCGGTGAGGCTGGAGGCGGGAAGCCCCCTGCAGAGTCTTCTGCGCACGGAGGAGATCCGGGTCAACAGCTATCACCATCAGGCCATCCGGGACCTGGCGCCGGGACTTGTTCCCATGGCCCGTTCCCAGGACGATCTGGTGGAGGCTGTCTGCCTGCCGGAGCATCCGTTTTTCTGGGGCGTACAGTGGCACCCGGAATTCTGCTGGGCCACGGAAAGTGCCAGCCGGGCCGTGTTTGGCGCTTTCGTGAGCGCATGCGAGGAAAAGAGCAGAAAAAGGGAAAGAGGATAGGGCTTCGCAGGAGGGGGTGCGGGTTTTATGCGCCTTCCAGGAAAAGAGAAAAAGCCGCCGGAAGCCCCTCGTGGGCTCCGGCGGAACTATGTGTTGGAAATCAGAGGACCTGCTCAGCCTGAGCGGAGGCTTCCCTGAAATCGTTGACGGGAATCCCGGGATAATCGGTCAGCTTGGGCAGCGGCAGACTCTGCATGTACTCATGCATGGCCTCCGCCACGCGCTTGCTGTTGGCTACCGCCTCCACCACGGTGCGTGCGCCGCTGGTGGCATCGCCGGCCGCAAAGACACCGGGACGGCTGGTGTGGCCGTCCTCGTCCACGGTCAAAAGTCCGGAGCGGCTGGTGTCGATGTTTTTGGTGGTGGTTACCAGATTGCTTTCCGCTCCTTGGCTGACCGCCACGATAACGCCGGTGCAGGGGTAGAGCTTCTCTGTCCCGGGAACGGGCGTGACCTTTCCGTCTTCGCCGACCATGCTGTCGGCAAGGATGACGCCGTCGTCCCGGATCTCCATGGTGCACTTGTTATAAATGAAATTCACCCCTTCCAGTTTCGCATAGCTGCTTTCATACTGGCTGGCGGTCAGCGTGTCGGTCAGATTCACACAGGTCACGTAACGGGCCCCGTGACGGATGGCCGTGCGGGCGCAGTCCATGGCGCTGTTGCCCGTGCCGATGATCATGATGCGTTCCCCCAGACGGAATGCGGAAGGGCTGGCCAGGTAGTTGATGGCATAGGTGACATGCCCCAGGCTCTCGCCACGGATATTCAAGCGACGGGGCTTCCACAGTCCCGCTCCCACAAAAACGCTCTGGTAGCCGTCACGGAACAGATCATCGATGGTGATGGCGCTGCCGATATAGGTGTTTGGACGGAACTGGATGCCTTTGAGCTCCAGATGCCGGAAAGCAAGGTCGTCCAGCACGGAATCGGGAAGACGGAAGTCGGGAATGCCGTAGCGCAGCACGCCGCCGATTTTGTCGCGGCTGTCAAAGATGGTCATCTTATACCCGTAGCGGGCGAGAATGATGGCGATGGTGATGCCGGCAGGACCTGCGCCGATGACCGCTGCCCTGCGGCCGTTGGACGGCGCGGGGCCTTTGACCATCTGGTTGGCATAGGTGGTGGAAATGTAGCTTTCGATGACGGAAAAATGGACGGGACTTTCCTTGATGCCCCGGACGCAGTGGCCTTCACACTGCTTCTCGTGGTTGCAGACCAGGGCGCAGACGGTGGTCAGGGGGTTGTTCTCAAACAGCATCCAGCCCGCATCGTTGAGTTTCCCCGCCTTGAGCAGGCGGATTACCTCAGGAATGTTGGTATGAATGGGGCAGCCTTCCTGGCAGCGCGGTTTCTTGCAGCCCAGGCAACGGTTGGCTTCTTCCATGACATGTAGAGACATTTCCAGCACCTCGGTTATGCGGCGCACCGCAGATTTGATGAACAGGAGGAAAGACAGGAGAGGGTTCCCGGTTCACCTGAGACGATTGTACACTATTCGGAGGGATGTCTCAAGACGAAGAGTCCGGCGTGGCGACAGTTCCGAGGAATCTGCTTCGAAAAAGGCCCGGAAGAAGTTCCCAAATCTTTCGAAGCCGCAACAATTTAACACACTTGCAATTTGTAATGAATTGTAAAAGTTCTTGACATTTGAGCAAAGCCGGCTATAATTCGCAGAACCATCAGCGCGGGCCCCCGGAAGGCAAAGCTCCGCGCTGCTGGATAAACAGATACAGAAAAGGAGAAATGATCATGAAAATTACCGGCTTCTGCCCCCTGATCGTGACCAAGGACCCGGAATCCCTTATGAAGGTGTTTGAGGCGCTGGGCTTTGAGAGACGGCACACCAAGAGAGACATCGAAGGCGGCCAGAACATCAATTATGCCATGAAGGATGCGGAGGGACACCGCATCAACATCACCAGCGCGGAGACCATGGAGCGGGACCTGACATCCATCAGCATGAATGTGGACAACTTCGAGGAAGCCTACGAGCTGCTGCTGTCCAAAGGTTTCGTCAATCCCCGGGGAGATAAGGTGACCGACACCAGTTCCTCCAGGTCGACCATGCTGATTGCACCTTCGGGCTTCCCGATCACGGTTTCTCAGCATATTCACAAGAACTGATGAACGGTCAGTCTGGCGTGTACATTGAACTGAAAACGAAAAAGCATCTTCTGAATGGGTTTCAGGG
>CACYCQ010000130.1:0-6931 GCA_902772995.1 uncultured Eubacteriales bacterium | reverse complement strand
CCTGTTTCCGGTCACGGACGGAACCCGCAAATCCATTGATTGCAGGAGGAAATTCTGCTAGAATCAATATATTCTTTACATCATCCCGGAGGTGGGAATCCGGGACGGCGGGCCAGGCGGCATGGAAGAATGCGGGCGCCTGAGGGCGGAGGGCAGATTGCCGATGACACCGCAGAAACAGCGATCCGGGGCGGAAGAGGTTCAGGCAAAGCCCGACGGGATCCAGGCGGGGAAGAGGCCTTCTTTCCGGGCCTGTTGATGACGAAAGCCGGAAAGGAAAAGCGGCGCAGGAAAGAAGCTGCCCGGAATCCCAGTCTGCCACCGGGCGGACGGGCCGCCTCAATGCCCAAAACCCTCCGCAAACCGGAGATCGGCAGCGAAAGGAATCTTCCGAAGGCCGTCCGGCAGATCAGATGATGTTCTGCTGACTGCTTCGCCTTTGGACAACAGGATCCTGAAATAGACAGGAAAGGACGGAGAAAGTCTGTGAAAAACGGGAAAAAGCCGGACCCGAATGTCCGCTGTCCCATTCCCGGGTATGACCGGGAAATCTATGTGAAGCCGTCGGTGAGCCATCCGCAGATTGAGGTGGGGGAATTCACCTACATCGCGGATTCGGATTTTGAAAGCCATGTGACCCATCTCTATCCCTGGAACGCGGACCGGCTGATCATTGGCCGGTTCTGCCAGATTGCCCAGGGCGTGGAATTCGTGATGAACGGGGCCAACCATCAGATGAATGCGGTTACGACATTCCCTTTCTATACCCTGGAAGGGTGGAATATGGCGCCGCCTCCTCCCGGGGATATGCCCCTGAAGGGGGACACGGTGATCGGCAATGATGTCTGGATTGGCCAGAATGCGGTAATCCTGCCGGGCGTGCACATCGGGGACGGGGCCATCATCGGCGCCAGCAGCGTGGTGGGCTCGGATGTGCCGGCGTACCACATCGTGGCCGGAAACCCCGCCCGGGTGATTCGCCGCCGGTTTGACGAGGAAATCATCGCTCTTCTCGAGCGTCTTCGCTGGTGGGACCTTCCGGTGGAGGAGATCGACGCGCTGATTCCCCTGCTGACCTCGGGAGATCTGGAGAAGGTCAGGCGGGAACTGCAGGTGCTGGTGGCGCGGCGGGACGGATGAACCGGGAGATGTCTCCGGAAACTTTGGGGACAGGGAGAAAGAAGGAGGACAGATGGGGAAGATACGGAAATGGGTCCTCAGCGGGATGGCGGTGCTGCTGTTCTGTCTGGGAATGATTGCGATGGCGCAGGGAGAAACGGAGCAGATGCCGCAGGTGAGGGTCAGACTGACCCGACTTGGTCTGCAGGACCGTGCCGAGGTGCATCTGCAGGGAATCACATCCCTGTCCGGCCCGGTGCAGATGCTGCTTCCTGCAGGAAGCACCGCGGTGTTTGAACTGCTGGAGGGACAGATCATTCTGACCCTGCAGGGAGTGCGCATGGAACTGGGGCAGGAGGTCACCCTGCTTCAGCATGAGGGCAGTGGACTGCGCTTCCAGGCGGAGGGCAACCGCTATCCAGGAGAACTGACGCTCTATGTGGCGGAGGACAGGCTCAATGCCGTGCTGGCCCTGCCGGTGGAGGAGTATCTGCTGGGATGCGTGGCCTATGAAATGAATGACAGCTTTCCCCTGGAGGCGCTCAAGGCGCAGACGGTATGCGCCAGAACATATGCCCTCAGTCACCTGAATCCCGCCCAGAAGTGGGATGTGGTGGATACTGCCAATGACCAGGTGTTCAGGGGAATCAATGACAGCTACAGGAACGTGGAGCGGGCGGTCCGGGAAACCGCGGGTATGGTGGGAACCTGGAAGGGAAGCCTTGCCCAGTGCTTCTACAGCGCCAGCAATGGCGGACAGACGGACCTGGTGGGCCAGGTCTGGTCGGACCGGCAGGGGGACTGGGGCTATTACCGCATCGTGGATGACCCCTATGACCTCTCCAATCCGGAAAGCCCGGTGCGGAGGACGCTCATCCGCAAGGATGGACAGGAACTGGAGGCGGCACTGGGAAAAGCCATCCTGGAGGCCGCCATGGTGCGCATGAAGGCGGCAGGCTACGGGGACACCGCGGAGTTTTTCAGGCTGGATGCCATTTCCGGCCTGCAGCTGGGAACCCCGAGGTTTGCCGCTCCCAGCCGGCTGGTGACGCAGCTCTCCTTTACGGTGGACTGGTCCGCCCGGCACCTGAAGGGAATCACGACACCGGACCCGGCCACCGGAGCACAGCACGTGGTCTTCGGAGATTGGGAAAAACAGCCTGCCATCAGTCTGACGCTTCCCTTGTTCCCGGACCTGGTCAGGGACCTGGGAATGCGCATGAACGGCGGCATGAACAATGAAATGGTGACCATGGCGGAGACCGATGACGCGTACATCCTGGAGGCCCGCCGCTATGGCCACGGCGTGGGCATGAGCCAGCGCGGCGCCCAGTGGATGGCCGGACAGTACGGAAAAGGCTTCCTGGAGATCCTCGGCTTCTATTATCCCGGGATGCAGGTGGAGCAGCGCACCTACGCGCCTGCCGCAGTGCCCACGCCCAGGCCGGTGCTGGCCGCGACCCCGGTGCCTTCCGCGTCACCCACGCCCAGACCCACGCTGATGCCGGTGACCATGGCCGTGCCGAAGGGCGCATATCTGGCCTCGGTGGAGGGCATTGAGGAGGACAGCTCCCTGAATCTTCGCAGCGAGCCGTCCCTGTCCTCGGAGATCGTGATGCGTCTGTATGCCCATCAGCCCCTGATCGTGCTGGAAACCAGCGAGGACGGGCAGTGGGTGCATGTGTGCACCGACCGCGCTGATGGATACGTGATGAAATCCTTCCTTGAAAAAGTCGAACAAAAGAAATGAAAGAGTGCCTTCAAACGGAACTTTCGCCCCCCTGTGCGCGTCTATGGACATGGAGGTGAACCGGAATGAAAAGGAAACTGTGGGCTGTGGTGCTCCTGCTCCTGATTCCTGTCCTGGCGTCGGCCAGGGAGGACCGGATGGTCCTCATTCAGATCTACCAGCAGGTCGGCTGGGGAGACCGGATGCAGGTGGGCTGCATGGATGAAAGCGGCGGGCTGTGGAAGATGGAGGGCAGTGCCTCCAGACTCAAATGGCCCTCTGATTTTGACCGCCAGCTGGAGGTCCTCAATGCCCGGACCGGCCTGGAGCCGATGGGAAAACTGTCCTGGGACGATGCGTTCAGCCTGCAGTCCCTGGTGCTGGCTGTCCCGAAACAGGAGATCAAATCCCGCGCCATGGCCTGTGATGCGGGCACGCAGAAGTGCCTGGCGGTCCGGTATGACCGGGAGGGGAAGGCGGAGGCCGTCTGTGTGGCCATGACGGGGGATACCGAGTTTGAAAACACGGATCCCAATGCCCAGGCGCTCTTTGAACAGGCGCGCAGGCTGTTCCCCTTTGTGACCTGCTATGCGGGTCTGTCCGGGTTTTCCTGGGGATATACACCGGTTTCCCTGCTTTCCTTCCTCAAGGATCCGGTGCTGCCTGAAGGGGAGATGCGCGTGGAAGCCTGGAATGATGACTGCGAAGCCGGCCCTGTCAGGCTGGAGGTGACTTCGGAAGAGGAAAAAAGGCTGAACCGGCTGCTTCGGGAGGCGCGGGTCACCGGGAAGGCCAATGCAATGAGCGTGACCGGAGGCACCACCGGGGTCCGCTTTCTGGACGGAGAGGGACATACGGTGATCGTACTGACGCTTTACGAGGGACTGCTGGTGGAAGGGGACGGCATGTACCGACTTGAGATTCCCTGACAGACCGCGATGAACGAAGAGGCCCGGAGCAGATGGCTCCGGGCCTTTTGCAGCAGGATGCGGCGTATGATCTGAGGACGGATCCTCAGGGCGCATCAGGAAGACCGGTTCTCCAGGCGCAAAGGTCCGTCAGGTGCTGCAAAGAGAAACGGCGGCCCCGCCGCCATGCAAGGACATCGTGCAGGGAGAAACCCCGGGAGGCCACAAAGAGGCCCTGATCCGGGCAGGGAGGGGAAGCCTGTAGCGCGGCTGCGCGTTTGCGAAAAACCGAAAGGGGCGGTATAATCTCTGCCGCAACAGGGGAATGCACCAGGCAGGAGCGCCGCGTCACCGGGAGCCCCTGCCCGGCGCAGGGGGCCGGAAAAACGTTCCCCGGGGCGCTGTGTCCCCCCGCTGAAAACCTGAAAAAACGGGACGGCCTGCGGGCATCGACAGTAAAGTCATATCCCGACGGCTCCGGGCGGGAACAACCCGGAAGGAGAACCTGATGAAACTGATTATTGCAGAGAAGCCTGAACTCGGACGCGCCATTGCGGAGGCGATCCCCGGCAGCGCACGCAACGAGCAGTCCGTCATTTACAAGGGCGACTATGCCATTGTCTGGGCGTACGGCCACCTGCTGACCCTCAAGGAACCGGAGGACTATGATCCTGCCTACAAAAAATGGACGCTGGAGGCGCTGCCCATCTATTTCCCGGACTGGGGACAGAAACCCAATCCCCAGGGAAACGGACATGTGTCCAAGGCGGAGCGCCTGCGTCAGATCGGGGGACTGCTTTCAAAGTGCGAGTGCGTGATCCACGCGGGAGATCCGGATGACGAGGGCCAGTACCTGATCGACGAAATCCTCCGCTGGCACCACTACGAAGGCCAGGTGTGGCGCATCAACACCAACGATACCACTCCGGCGGCCCTTCAGCGGGC
This sequence comes from uncultured Eubacteriales bacterium, assembly GCA_902772995.1. GTDB lineage: Bacteria > Bacillota > Clostridia > Christensenellales > Aristaeellaceae > Ventricola. The sequence goes on along the minus strand of CACYCQ010000130.1, from coordinate 2,230 downwards.
CATGGAGAACCTGACGGACAACCGCCTGAGTGTCAATCGGGGCTGGTCCGCCCATGCGCGCAGCGTGGCGGATATGCTGGTGGGCTACAACTGCAGCCGCTATTTTACCCTCAAGAACCCGGAAGCCCTGCTGACCATCGGGCGGGTGCAGACGGCGACGCTGGGCCTGGTGGTGGCCCGGGACGCGGCCATCGAAGGGCATGTGCGCCAGGTGTATTATGAGGTCGCGGCGCAGCTGGCCCTGGCGGGGGAACAGGTGGAGGCAAAATACGAGCCCCGGAAGGAAGATCCTGCCCTGGATGACGGCCGGATTCTGGACCCGGCCTATGCCGGGGAGAAGGCGGACATGCTGGAGGGCGCGCAGCTGCATGGCGTAAGGGTGACGCAGCGCAGCCTCACGGAGCAGCCGCCTCTGCCCTTCAACCTGACGGAGCTGCAAAGCTACTGCTCCAGCCGCTTCGGCTATGATCCCACCCGGGTGCTCAATATCACCCAGACTCTGCGGGACCGGCACGGGGCCATCACCTACAACCGTTCAGACTGCCAGTACCTGAGTGAGGAGCAGTACAAAAATGCTCCGGCCACCATGGAGCAGGTGATTGCCAACATTCACTACCGTCCCCGGGAACTGGACACGAAGCTCCACTCAAGGGCCTTTGATGACAGCCGCATCTCTGCCCATACGGCCATTATCCCCCAGAACAAGGCCATCGACCTGGATGACCTGACCGAGGAGGAACGCAAAGTATACCTGGCGATCTGCAAGTACTACATGGCCCAGTTCCTGCCGCCGGCGGAAAAGACGCGGACCTCGCTTCAGGCGCCTCTTCCCGACGGGGCAAGCCTCAAGGCAACCTCAACGGTGGTGGACAAGCCGGGATACCTGACCATTTTCAGGGGGGACAAGGCGGTTTCCTCTGAGGAGGACAATCCAAGCGGCCCCCTGAGCCGCGTTCAGCCGGGCACCTATGACGCCCGGGTGGAGGGCACCCGGATCGATGAGAAGCAGACCAAGCCCCCGGCCCGCTATACCAAGGCCAGTCTGGGCAAGGACATGACCCGTATCGCCAGGTACGTGGAGGACCCGCAGGTCAAGAAGCTGCTGCTGGAGAAGGACCGGGACAAGGAAGGGGAGAACGGGTCCATCGGCACGGTGGCCACCCGGGGCCCCATCATCGACAAGCTGGTGGAGCGGGGCTATTTCCAGGAGACGGGGAAAAAGCTGATCTCCACCCCCCTGGGAAGGGAGCTGTACCGGATCCTGCCCGACGAACTGAAGAAGTCGGACATGACCGCCACATGGTGGGCGATTCAGGAGGATATCCAGGAGGGGACACGCCCGTGGACGGATCTGACGGACAGCGTCCTGGAGATGGTGCGCAGGGTGGTGGCAACCGAGTATCCGCACATCGAACTGGAGGCGGTACCGGCTCAGTACCGGCGCAGTTCCAAGGGAATTCCAGCAAAGGAAATCCTCGGCACATGTCCCCGCTGCGGGGGCAGGGTGGTGGAGAGCAAGCTGGGTTTTGGCTGCGCCTCCTACCGTTCCGGGTGCAGGTTTGTGATCTGGAAGAAATCCAAACTGCCCATGATGGCCCAGAGCTCTGTGGGAAAAACCTGCGTGAGGACCTGGCTTTCAAAACCCTGGACGCGGGAGGAAGACGGGACGATGGTCTCCGCAAAAGGGGTGATCTTCAAGAAACTGGTTTCCCGCAAGGGAAGCACCTTCGAGGCGGAAATCCGTCTGGCGGATCCGCCGGGGAATCCTTACGGTCCGGAATTCCGGCTGATTTTTCCGGACCAGAGGTCAGCGCCCGGCGCGCAGGAAGCCGCACAGGGCACGCAGCAGACAACGCCGGGGATCCCCGGCGCCAGGAAGGCAGAGCCCGGAGGAAAGAAGACAAAGCCCCGAGGTGCAGGGAAGGGCACCGGTACTCCTGCAGGCGGCGGGAGCCCGGAAGGACCGGCGGGAGCATGAGCGGGCGGGAAAGACAGAAGACCGGCAGGTGATCCGCCGGTTTTCGTCAATCCAGGGAGTGCTCAGGGACCAAAGCGGATGCCGGAGCGACGGAACCGGGCATCAAGGGTGTTGAGGACGCGCCGCTTGTCAAGCACCCAGTGCGGGGCGATCAGCTGGTCCCTTGGCGGATCGCCGGTCATGCGGTGGAGCACCATGTCCCGGGGCAGGAGGGCAACGCCCTCGGCCACGAGATCCGCATACTCCGTCAGG
>CACYCQ010000129.1:0-2055 GCA_902772995.1 uncultured Eubacteriales bacterium | reverse complement strand
ATCGCAAAAATGTCAGAAAGCTTGACTTGAGCGGAACGGAGGAAACAAGGATGAATGCGGTAAAGAGAACGAAGGGGATCAGAAAGGTAATCCGGGGGGTCGTTTCCGGCAGGCCGGGACAGAGGTTTGTGACGGCAGGCGACAGAGCCTGCGGCAGGATGATCCGGGAGGCCCGGCCCCGGCGCGGGAGCCCCGGTCCCAGCGATCAGGCGATCCTCTCCTGGGCCCTCTTCGATCTCTCCCGGGAGATTCTGGGCGGATTCTGGGAGCAGCGGCCCGCCCCGTCCTGGAACTGAGCCGAAAAGATTCCCCTGTCAACAGAATATAAAACGAAAAGGAGTGTCGGAAAATGATCTGCACATGTGACAAATGCCTCTATACCTTCCGGGATTTCACCCGCCCGGAAACCTGCCCGGATTGCGGTTCCGGGAAAGTCCGGGAGGCCACACCGGAGGAGAAAAGCTGGTATCAGGATCTCCAGGAAGAGAAGAAGTACAATCCCCTGCTCCTGGACAAAGTCAGCTGATCGCGTCAGGCCTTTACCTGACTGTGATCTTGCACTCGGCCACAACTCCGCTGCCGTCCTTGGCGGTGCAGGTAATGATGCAGGTGCCCTTCTTCTTGGCCTTCACCTTTCCGCTGGCGCTGACAGTCGCGATCTTCTTGTTGCTGCTGCTCCATGTGACTTTCTTGTTGGCTGCGTCGGAAGGGGTAATAGTCGCCTTCAGCTGATAGCTCTTCCCTTTCTTCAGCTGCTTTTTGGTCGCGTTCAGTTTGATGGAGCTTACAAGCTTCTTTGTGACTCCGCTGCCATCCGTAATGATTTTGACGGACTCGTCAGCGAATAAGGAGGGCTTGGTCACATCAGAGAATCCATCATTGTCATCGTCATAGAACCAGCCATACCCGTATAAATAGTCCATAGCCGGGGAAACTTCTTTTGTCAGTTGTACCAGCCTGCTGCAATGGCTGATATCCAGGATGCTCAGCTGATTATCTCCGCAATCCAGGTACGCGAGACCGGTATTCCTGCCGATATTCAGATTGGTCAGGCAGTTTTCTTCGCAATACAGGTTCCCGATATTGGGGCTGTTGCTGACATCCAGGCTGCCCAGCTGATTCTTTTCGCAGTGCAGGGACACCAGGCCTTTGTTCTTGCTGAGATCCAGGCTGGTCAGCCGGTTATCGGAGCAATGCAGGACTCTTAATGCTGTATTCTTGCTGACATCCAGGCTGGTCAGCCGGTTGCTGGAGCAGTCGAGAGAATCCAGCGCCGTATTTTTACTGATATCCAGACTGGTGATATCGTTCCCGACGCAGTGCAGTTGCTTCAATTCGGTGAAAACCTCGACGCCGGTCAAATCCTCAACGCCGGCATTGTAGATCGCGATGTATGTCACGCTCTGGATTTCGCTTTTGCTGAGCTTTCCGTTTTTGTCCGTATCATACGCGCTCACTCTTTTCCTGAAAATCGCGTCGGGAAAGTTCTTTTCATTGATGGCCACGTCCGCCGCAGCAACTGCGCAAAGGACCGCCAGCACCAGACAGATCAGGACGCCGATTCTCTTTTTCATGGACTGTTCCTCCCCGGATTCATTTTTTGTGCGTATACCGGATTTCTCCACGTATAGCTTCTGCACATATGATTATTCTACACCAGATCCTGATGATTCGCAAGAATCGCTCTGGATATTGTTCATCCGCGCATAACTTCCGCCCAGGGCAGTCAGTTCCGCGTGGGTGCCGCGCTCCGTGATGCTCCCCTCCTCGATCACGAGGATCTGGTCAGCGTTGCGGATGGTGGACAGGCGGTGCGCAATCGCGATGATCGTACGGCTTCCGGCCACGCCCATGATGGCTTTCTGAATCTGCTGTTCCGTCTCCACGTCCACGGAAGCGGTTGCCTCGTCCAGGATGATGATCGGAGACTTCCGCAGAATTGCCCGGGCGATGGCGACCCGCTGCTTCTGCCCGCCGGACAGGCGCAAACCGCGTTCCCCTACCCGGGTTTCATATCCGTCCGGCATGGCCAGGATGTCTTCATGGATAAAGGCT